>CBDUQN010000007.1:0-69649 GCA_965369375.1 uncultured bacterium
CGCTCAATCTTAACAAGTTACGAGGAATTACTGATAAAAATTGGGGAATGTCCAACGTATTACGTATCTTCAGAATAAATAGACCTGCAGTCGGGTAACTCGAGAAATAAATGGTAATCGCGTGGATGCGGGGCTCACCTTCCCTACGGTGAGAGTCTGTTCAGGAGCCGCGGGAAGGCGATCGTCTCGCGCACGTGCTTGATACCACAGATATAGGCAAGGGTTCGTTCGACGCCGAGACCGAATCCGGAATGGGGGAATGTACCGAACCTTCTCAGATCGATATACCACTGAAACGCCTTGCGCGGCAGCTTGTGCTCCTCGAGCCGCCTCTCGAGCAGATCGGGATCGTGGATCCTCTGGCCGCCGCCGATGATCTCGCCGTACCCCTCGGGGGCGAGGAGATCGACCGAGAGCGTGAGGTCGGCGTTATCCGGATCGGGCTGCATGTAGAAAGCCTTTATTGCCGCCGGGAACCGGTGGACGAAGAAGGGCCGGTCATGATCCTTCGAAAGGGTCGTTTCGTCGAGACCGCCGAAGTCGCCCCCGTACTCGAAACCCGTTTTCGAGCGTTTAAGGATCTCCGCCGCCTCGTCGTACGATATCCTCGGAAAGGGAGGTTGCACCTTTTCCAGATGGCTGACATCCCGTTCGAGAACATCGACGAGCAGATCCCGGTACGATTCGAGTGAACGGCCGACTATCTCGACTATGAAATCCTCGGCCAGCTGCATGATATCCTCGAGATCGGCGAAGGCGATCTCCGGCTCCACCATCCAGAACTCTATCAGGTGCCGGCGTGTCTTCGCCTTCTCCGCCCTGAAGGTCGGTCCGAAGCAGTAGACCTTCCTGAACGCGGCGGCCGTCGCCTCGTTGTACAGCTGTCCGCTCTGCGTGAGGTATGCCTTGTCACCGAAATACTCGGTTTCAAAAAGCGTCGTCGTTCCCTCACACGCGTTGGGCGTGAAAATCGGCGTGTCGCAGTTGATGAAACCCCTGTTGTCGAAGAACTCCCTGATAAAGCGTACCAGGCCCGCTCGTATCTTGAGGATGGCGTTCTGGCGGGAGCTTCGAAGCCAGAGGTGGCGGTTGTCCATGAGAAACGGCGTTCCGTGCTCCTTGGGTGTAATCGGATAATTTTCCGCAAGCTGGATGATCTTGATACCGGTGACACCGAGCTCGTATCCTCCCGGCGCCCTCGCGTCCTCTTTCACCGTTCCCGTAATCTCCAGTGAGGATTCCTGGGTCAGCTGCGAAGCCTCTTCGAAAAGCTCCTCACCGACCGATGATTTCTCGACGATACACTGGATGATCCCGGTGCCGTCGCGAACGATGATAAAGAGAATTTTCCCGCTGGATCTCATGTTGTAGACCCACCCCTGCACCTGAACTTCCCTGCCGACGAATTCACCTATCCCTGCTATTTCAGCCAACTGCATTTCGAACACCCTCTCTCCTGTTATTTCTTCGTAATCTAAGGCTTTGATGAATCCCGCCGGAAGTGAATAGATATCCTATGATCTTGGGCGGGTGCACCCTTCATCTCACCTTTGTATCATTCGCGGCTGCCCCTGTAAATACGGAAACGAATAAAAAGTGAGTAAACTCACTGCATTTACGGCACAATAGATTCCACTGCGCGGCATGATTATTGCCGAAATTCCGTCGAAAGGACAGGTTTCGGGAACGGTCAGGGGGCTGGTGCCCCCGGTATACCGTGAAACTTAAAATACAATAGGCGATTATGACTTACAGAGGAATGTCGGTAGCGGTTGCAGCGGTTATACTCATTGCAAATTGCACGTGCGTATCCGCAAACCCGGTAACTCAAATAGATAACGAAGTATTACAGCAATACTCCCTCAAAGAGCTCGACCGGGGCGCGCCGTCGCTCGAATTGACCTCACGGGTGCTGTACAGAGAAGCGCTCGAACTCCTAGAGCGCGGGAACTGGGAAGGGTCACGGGAGAAATTGCTCCTCTCGGCGAGCCTCGCCGGCGACTACCCCGATCCGCTGTTCACCCTGGCCCGAATCGAGCTTATGCATGCCGAGACCGATTTTGTCTTCCATCTATTCGATGGTATGGTCCGTCTTGCGGGAGGATTTCATTCACAGGCGCTCCTCGCCGCGAATGCGGCCATACTGATCGTTATTTCATTGATCGGTGCCCTGCTCATCACCCTTGTCGTTCTGCTCGTGAAGTACTGGACCTTCTTCGACCATTGGCTCAGGGAACGGTACTCGAAGAAAATCTCCTTTCCCCCGCAGCAATGGATTGGCGCGATTCTTCTCGTGTCCCTGCTCATCACACGCGCCGGTCTCGCAATCTATATCGCAGTCCTTATGATCGTGCTCTGGACATTTTTGAGCAAGAAGGAAAAGGGTGTCGTTCTGACCCTCACAATACTTCTTTCCGCCGGATCATTCATGTCTCACTACTCGAACGTTCTCACACCCGCCGTCGACCCCTCCAGTATCACGCGGCGCCTCTCACTCATCAACGAGAGAGGTGTAGATGACAGGTTGATTGAAAAAATAACGGCGATCGAGGATCCGCAGTTCAAGGCGGAGAGAGACTACGCCGTAGGAACCCTCCTCTATCGTCTCGGCATGCACGAAGATGCAAAACGGTACCTGCTCGACGCGGTCTCGGAGCGTCCCGAATTTGCGCCTGCGTACCTGAACCTCGGAAACGTCTATTTCCTGCAGAATGACTTCGACAAGGCACTCGCAGGCTACCAGAATGTCGTTGCGATCGATCCGGAAAACGCGCTTGCACATTACAACATCGCACAAACATATATACAGAAAATGCTCTTTGCCGAGTCGAGCCAGTCGCTGCGGGCTGCAACCGAGCTCGGGATCGAAAACTACAAAGCTTCACACCCGCTCCTGCGCTATCGGACCGATCCGATCTACGACCAGGGATTCAACACCGCCATGTTGTGGAACATATCGCTGCGGGAAGGCAACGGGCGAAAAGGCTCGCTTATCGGTGAGATCTTGAGGCCATACCTGCTCTTCCCGTTCGATCGTCTTTTCATACTTCTGATAGCGAGTATCATCGCAGCGATCATTATGAGCGCAAAGATTCCCAGAACATGGGATGTTTTCCGATGTGATAACTGCAGACAGGCGGCATGCCCTGAATGTGCCAACGATGAAACCGGCATCATCCTGTGTAAGGACTGTTACGAAGTTATACAGAATCTTACCAGTGCGAAGGTGATGGAGGCGCTCCTTCGCCATCGAAGGCAGAAGATCTCGGCGAAGCAGGGCATGGCAAAAAAATGGCAGCTCTCTATCTTCCCGGGAGTGCCGTTTATATATCACGGGAAGACATTCAGCGGAGTCATCCTGACGTTTATAAGCATAAGTTTCGTGATGATCCTTCTCTGGAGGGGATTCTATTTCAAGGATCCCCGGGTACTGATCTCGACTCCGCTGCTTTGGAAGCTCATTGTTCCCGCGGCACTGCTGCTGCTCGAAATTCTCGTGTCGCTCGGTTTCAAGGCGCCCCAGGAACAGAAGAATTACTGTATTCTTCCGCCCGAGTACCACGTGGAGCCCGAGAAGCCGGTCGTGCAGGAATCCAAGCCGCCCCAGTCATCGGAATCGGACATACCGGTTGAGATGGGATTGTTTCTCGATATCTAGCGAGGATTACAATGGCTCTCGAGGGAAATGCAAAAGACTTTGGATTGAGTGAAATCCTGCAGCTCATAGCGCTTCAGAAGAAAACGGGCATGCTGTCCGTAACGGGTGAAGAATCCGCCGTTATCTTCTTCATAGAGGGAAGGGTTTTATCGACGAGGGATCGCAGGAGCAAGGCCCGGGATCCATTGAAGAACTATCTCCTCCGGTACGGATTTATCGGCAGAGAGGAGATGAACAAGATCCAGCAGATCCAGATGGAGTCGAATCTCGACCTCACGGAAATACTCCTCTCCGAAAAGTACTTCACCGAGGAACAGCTCACCGCAATCCTTTACGAGCAGGTACAGGAATCGATACAGGAAATCCTGAGTTGGCCGAAGAGTTTCTACAAATTCATAACCAGCAAGCAGGCCCTTCAAGCCATACAATTCCTCAAACCGATCAAGGTGGAGGGACTCCTCATGGAGAGTATGCGGAGGATCGACGAATTCATCGAGCTCCAGGGGATCTTTCCTTCGGAAGAGATGGCGTTGAAGCATAAAGAGCCGGGGCCGGATGCCGCCGAGAAGCTCGAGGGGAGGGAAAAGACCCTCTTCGAGCTCCTCACGTACGAAAAGACCCTTGCCGAGCTGATCTCGAAGGCTAAAATGCCAAGATTCTGCACCTACGAATCGCTCAAGAACCTCCTCGAAAAGGGGCTTCTCCAGATCACGAAAGAGCCTAAATTCACCGTTGTAGAAGTTCAGCAAGTCGTCGAGAAGAAAAATGCGCGTTCGAAGTGGCTCGCACCGTCGCTCGCGGTGATCGTACTGTTGATCGCATGCTACGCCGCCGGAGAGTACCTCGTGCCGCTGGCGCTTCCGCCCGGCTGGCGCCCGCACCGCAGAGCGGAGAGTCCGAAGCAGTCCCGCGGCGGTGAAGCATTCCTCGCCGCCGGCTTGGACGAATTGAAAGTGCACTATCTTGAAGCCGCGATAGAAGAGGGCCTGGAAGAGTATCGCGCAACCGTGGGATCATACCCATTCACGCTGGAAGTTCTTGCCGTAAAGCGGATCATTTCCAAGAGCCTCTTGGACAAGATCCACCAAACCGGACTGATCTACAAACTGAAAGACGATGGAACCTCCTATAAGCTCTTGCGCAACACCGAGCAGCGCGGTTGATGCCCGGCCGGCCGCGCTCCACAAATTCCATTTGCGTTTCAAATCCCTGACGATCGCTTACCCTTGAGCATGGGTGTAAGAACCGCAACGCCGTTTATCGCCCGACCTTTGAGATCCTCAATCCAGTAGAACGGTCCGCGGGTGAGTTTGCATCTGAGACTCGCCGCCGTGTCAATGATATAGACTCCCTCTCTGCGCAGCGCGAAACGATCGATCGCCGCGCTGCGGCCGCGCGGATACATGGAGAAGGCCGCACGGTAGCCGGCGCGCGCCGCTTCGGACGCGACGAATTTGCTCGTTCGGCCGAACGGATACGAGAGGCTCTTTATCGCACACCCGATCCGGCCCTCCAACTCACTTTTGGAATCAACCAGTTCCCCGCGCACATCGTCTGGAGCAAGACGGGTCAGATCCCGGTGCGTCGATGTGTGAGAACCGAGCGCAAATCCTCTCCGGGCGAGATCGGCGATCTCATCCCAATCCATGTGCATGAACCTTCTTCCCGGCAGGCGGAGTTCCCACTCGTTTTCCCTTCCCGCGAAAGAACTCACGATGAATATTAAGGCGGGTATCTGTCTCTTCTCGAGCTCGGGGATCGCATTATCGAGGAGCTCCCGGTATCCGTCATCGAAGGTGAGAAGCACTTCCCGGCACGATCCCGGGCGCTCCCCTGCAACGGTCCGCAAGTACGTATCCTCATCTATGAATGTGAAACCTGCATCGGAAAGCATGTCGATCTGTGAAACGAACCGCGCCGGCGGCACCCATGTGCCGCCGAATTCGAACCTGGTGACCTTGTGATAGGCAAGAACACCCGGCATGCCGGATGGGGGGTATCCGAACTTCACTCTCCAGAGGAAATACGCCGCCGAAGCGATAGCGACGGCAGCGAGAAGAAATGCAAGAACAGGCACATGGAACACTTCCCCTCAGGCCTCTCAGGACGAACCGGTGTGACCGAATCCGCCTGAGCCGCGCGATGTCTCATCGAGCTCTTCGAGCTCGTGAATCCCGACAGCGGGAAGCGAACAAAAAACAATCTGGGCGATACGGTCGCCCCGGCGCACGAAAAAGTCGCGTTCGCAGAAATTGAACAGAATAACCTTTATCTCTCCCCGGTAATCGCTGTCTATCGTCCCCGGACTGTTGAGGATTCCCACCGCGTGGTTGATGGCGAGTCCGCTTCGGGGCCTCACCTGCGCCTCCAGCCCGCGCGGTATCGACAGGCTGAAACCTCCGGGCACGAGAACCGCTCGCGCCGGCGGCAGCACGATCTTATCGTCGCAAGCAGCGAGGATGTCGAACCCGCTCGCGCCCTCGGTCATGCGCTCGAGGGGCGGCAACCCATCATGGTGTGGAAGGTATCTGATTCCGATCGATACGCCTTCGCTGCATTTTCCCTTGTTTTTCGCCATTTTCGAGCATCCTGCTTCAAACGAAACGACCGAGCGGCACGGGACCGGTCGTTACATACGACAGGTTCTTTTCGTCGAGAAACGCATGCGCCAACTCGGCGATCTTTGTCTTATCGACTTTCTCGATCGAACGCAGCACATCACTGAGTGGAACATGCCGCTCGTAGTAGAGCTCGTTCTGAAAGAGCCTGAAAAGCCGCGCATTGACATTCTCGATCCCGAAGATTACGGCTCCCTTGATCTGCGCTTTGGCGCTCTCGATCTCCTCCTCCCTCACGTTTCCACGTCCGACCTCGCGCAGCTCCTCATGAAAGATTTCAAGAGCCAGTTTCAGATTCTTCGGATCCACGGAGAAATAGGTGTAGAGTGATCCCGCATCCGTCCAGAAATTCACTCCCGTATATACCGAATAGACGAGTCCCGCTCTTTCCCGCAGGCTCTGGAAGAACCGCGACGAGACACCCCCGCCGAGAATGTTAGAGAGCACAATGAGCGCATGCCGACGGGGATCCGAGGCGGATACGATTCTCGACCCGATACAAACGTGCGACTGCGACCAGTCACGTCTGCGCTCGAAACGCACACGGGCGCTGCCCGCGCCCGGAAAGGCCTTCCTGGAACTACGACCCTTTCTCCGAAAGCGAAATTTCTCATCGACGATCTTCGCTACCTGTTTCGCGGGAAGATTGCCCACGAAGCCGAGCAGGGCATTTCTGGCGGTATACGTTTTCCGGTGAAATTCGAGAAGCCGTCTCCGCGTGAACCTCCCGACATCGCTGTAGGAACCGGTCACGGGATGCCCGAGGGGATGCCCCTTGAAGATGGTTTTGAAAAAGAGCTCGTGGACGGAATCTTCCGGTGAATCCATGACGCTCCTGATCTCTTCCTGCACCACTTTTTTCTCGAGCCTGAAGGTTTCAACCGGCACCGACGGATTTAGAACGATGTCGGCGAATATGTCGGAGAGTTCTTCGAAATGCTCCGCCAGAACCTTGCCGTGATAGCACGTCGATTCCTTGCCTGTGAATGCATCCCACTGTCCGCCTATCGATTCGAGATCGAGAGCAATCTGAAGCGCGCTCCGCCGTCGCGTTCCCCGGAAAACCATGTGCTCGAGCAGATGCGAAAGCCCCCGCTCGGAGCTCTCCTCGTCCCTCGAGCCCTTTGTAAAATAGAGACCGAACGCTATTGTCGGTGAGAACGGATTGCGCTGGTAAAGAAGGGTAGCGCCGGATGTCAGAGGGATCCTGTATGAACGGGGAAGCTTTATCATGTGCAGGAGCTACAGGAGAACCTTGCGGCTCAGCCTGACCTTACCCTCTCTATCGATCCCGATCACCTTGACCTCTACTTCCTCACCGAGCCTGACAACATCCTCTACCTTTTCGACGCGCCGGCGATCGAGCTCGGAAATATGGAGGAGACCGTCCTTTCCGGGAAGGATTTCAACGAACGCTCCGAATGGAACGATACTCTTCACGATGCCCCGGTATACCTTGTTGAGTTCAGGTTCTTCGATGATTCTCTCGATCATCTCGAGCGCTTTATCGCCCGCCTCCTTGTCGACGGCGGCTATACACACCGTTCCATCATCTTCGATATCGATCTTGGCCCCCGAGACTTCCTGAATATGCCTGATCATCTTCCCCCCGGGGCCGATGATTTCTCTGATCTTATCGACATCGATCTTGATCTGAACGATCTTGGGCGCATAGGGAGAGATCTCCTTGCGCGGCTCGGCGATGGTCTTCTCCATGATGTCGAGGATCCGTATCCGCGCATCTTTGGCCTGCTCGAGCGCCTTTTCCATGATATCCCCCGTTATTCCCGCAATCTTGACATCCATCTGGAATGCGGTGATCCCGCTGCGCGTCCCCGTCACCTTGAAGTCCATGTCGCCCAGATGATCCTCGAGGCCGAGGATATCGGTCAGGACCGCCACCTTGTCCCCCTCCTTGATGAGACCCATCGCCACGCCGGCGACCGCTTTTGCAACGGGAACCCCCGCATCCATCAGAGCGAGACTGCCCCCGCACACCGTCGCCATGGAGCTCGATCCGTTCGATTCGAGAATATCGGAGACGAGACGTATCGTGTATGGAAAAACCTCGTCCAACGGGATCATCGGTTTGATCGCCCGCTCCGCAAGCGCACCGTGCCCTATCTCACGGCGGCCGGGCCCTCGGAAGAAACCGACCTCGCCGACGCTGAATGGCGGAAAGTTGTAATGGAGCATGTAGTTTTTCCATGATTCGCCCACGAGATCGTCTACCCGCTGCTCATCCTGCGACGTTCCAAGCGTGGTCACAACGAGACTCTGCGTTTCACCGCGCGTAAAGAGGGCGCTCCCGTGCGTCCGCGGCAGCACCCCGATATCGCAGGATATGTCGCGCAATTCATCGTAGCGCCTTCCATCGCTTCTGATACTCTCGTTGAGGATTATCCCTCTCACGACCTCGCGTTCGATGTCATGCATAATCTCCTTGATCTGGCCTTCCGATTCGGGGAATTCCTCCGCGTACTTGGCAAGCGCCTCAGTGAGAAGCTCACCCAGTGCTCTGTCCCGTTTCAACTTCCCCTTTACACGGCTGCGCTTGGTGACTTCCTCGAGGTAATCCGATTTGAGTTTGCGCTCCAGATCCTCATTCGTCTGCAGCGGTGTAAACGTCCTCTTCTCCGGCCTGGAGACCTCCGAGAGAAACTCCCTCTGGAATGAATTCAAAATCTTGATTTTTTCGTGGCCGAACTCGAGAGCCTCCATCAGCTGGCTCTCGGTGGTCTCCTTTGCTTCTCCCTCTACCATGATGATCGCATCGTCGGAGCCGGCGATGACGAGGTCGAACCCTTCCTCTTCCACCTCCTGGAATGTGGGATTGAAGATGAATTTGTTGTCCTTGAGCCCCACTCGAACGCCGCTGATGATTCCATCGAACGGAATGTCGGAAAGGGCGAGCGCGAGCGACGCTCCGGTGATACCGAGAATGTCGGATTGATGCTGCTGATCGCTGCTGAGCACACTGCATGCGACCTGCACCTCGTACCGGAAACCATCGGGGAACAGAGGGCGAATCGGCCTGTCAATCAGCCGCGCGCTGAGCGTTTCCTTCTCACTCATTCTCCCCTCGCGCTTGAAAAATCCACCGGGGATCTTCCCCGCGGCGTAGAATTTCTCCCGGTATTCGACAAAGAGCGGAAAGTAATCCCTATCTGTCTCCGCGTCTTTCGAGGAGACCGCCGTAACGAGAACAACGGTTCCTTCTTCGGTGACCAGAATCGATCCATCAGCCTGCTTCGCCATCCTGCCTGTTTCCAGGAGCAATGTTTTCCCTTCAACGTCAAACTTCTTTCGCATCATTCCGGAAAATCCCTCCACGTATCCATCGTTTTAAAAGCCAAAACTATCAATTTGATCCAAGCGAAAAAATAGAGAAGACAGCGGTTGGATACTTACTTCCGCAGCTCAAGATCCTTGATGATCCTTCTGTATTTTTCGATCTTGTTCTTCTTCAGGTAATCGAGAAGTTTCCTGCGCCGGCCCACCATTTTCAGCAATCCCCGCCTCGAAGCGTGATCCTTCTTATGAACCTGGAAGTGCTTGGTAAGAATGTTGATGCGTTCGGTGAGAAGTGCTATCTGAACCTCCGGGGATCCGGAGTCTCTTTCGTGCAACCGAAATTTGTCAATTACTTCCCTCTTTACCTCTTTTTGCAGTGCCATCGTTATAACACCTCCTTGTACCTATCGTTGATCAACACGATGGCAGCAGAAAGGGCGCAATGCCCCATCCGCCTGATAACTGCCTATTTTCTTAGCTGCTAAGTTGCAATTACTAAACATACACGATTCATGCCAGATGTCAACGTCTCTTTTTCAGAATTTCCTTGACCGTTCTGCGGTCTGCGGCTAGCTGGATTTTGAGCTCATCCGGACCTGAAAATTCCTTTTCCTTTCTCACGTAATCGACGCAGTGCACCCGCACCCGTTCACCGTAACAATCGCCGGAAAATCCGAAGAGGTGAATCTCTGTCCGCCGGTTTCCCACGGCATGCAGCGTGGGAGCTTCTCCGATATTCATCATCCCGTCGTACGGTCTTTTTCCGACTTCCACACGAACCGCGTAGACCCCTTCGGGAGGCATGAGTTTGTCCGCACTCGTCACCTCGACATTGGCTGTTGGAAAACCGATTGTCCGGCCGATGCCTTCACCCTCGACAACCGAGGCATCGAAAAAATAGGGCCTCCCAAGGAACCGCGCCGCCTGCCGGAGCCTCCGTTCGGAAACAGCCGCTCTGATCTTCGTGCTCGAGACAACACTGCCGCGCAAAACGGCGGGAGGCACAATGGTGCATCCGAAACCCATGCGAGGGCCCTCCCCGCACAACATCTCCTGAGAGCCTTCTCTGCCGCGCCCCATATGAAAATCGTAACCGACGACGAGATGTATCATGCCGAGCCCGTCAACGAGGACATCCGAGATAAATTCATGGTAACCCGTCTTCGCCATCACTTCCGTGAATTTCTCTACAATAATGATATCTATGTCGAGTTTGCGCAGGATAGACAATTTTTCATCATGAGTCGTAAGGAGCGGAGGCATCATCTCGGGATGTGTTACGCCGAGCGGATGACGCTCGAACGTGAAGAGAACGGAAGCACTCGCGCCCTGCGCCCTCCGTATCTCCGAGAGACGCCGTATCACCTTCTGGTGGCCAATATGAACTCCATCGAAAACCCCGATTGTAACAACAGTCCCCCGCAGCGCTTCCCGCCTGAACTCATCTATTCCGGAAACAACTTTCATAGCTGCAAGCTAATCGCCGAATGTGCCTCGAATATCTCACCAAGCCCTGTTACGGGGTGTGCCCCGCACCTGCTAACTGATTCCTCCGAACACGCGCCGTATCTTCAATGACCGGGTAACATCCACCTCGCCGATTGCGGCAAGTTCGCCGTCACGTCCGATCAACCGCACAAAGGCCCCGCGGGGGGGGAGGAAATCGGTAATATTCGGCGCAACTCCGAATCTAAGCTCCCGCGCCTGACCGGCCGAGAGCGCCAGCGCCGGCAGGTGCTTGAGCGCATCCGAGAGAGAAAATCCCGGGTCGCTTTGCCCAAGCAACGATTCGAATTCATCATCCCTCACGGCCGTTTCGAGACTGAAATGCCCGATGTTCTTTCGTACCAGACCGTGCAGGTGAGCCGGGACACCGAGCGCATCTCCGATCTCTTCTGCAAGAACCCGGACATAGAGCCCCCTCGAACAGTACACATCGAGGCGAAAAACGGGAAGCTCACACGAGACGAGCCCTATCTCATAGGTTTCGACGTGCCGCGGCGCGCGTTCGACATTCTGTCCCTTCCTCGCCAGCATGTAGAGCGGCGTGCCCTTGTGCTTGAGCGCCGAAAACATCGGGGGGACCTGCAGTCTCTTCCCCATGAAGCCGGGGAGAACCGACCGGATATTCTTCTCGGTCACCGAGCTCCAATCACCCGAACAAACGATTTTCCCGCTGGAATCCTGCGTGTCCGTCGCCTCACCGAGCTTGATGTCGGCAACATACCGTTTTGGAAGATCCATGAGATAATTGGAAAGCTTCGTTGCTTCCCCGGTCAAGAGAAGTATCAATCCCGTCGCCTGAGGATCGAGCGTCCCCGCATGACCGACCTTCCCGATCCGCACGAAGTTCTTGAACTTGCGGATACAATCGTACGTCGACGCACCGACCGATTTGCTAACGGGCAAAACCCGATTATTCAGTTTTTCTACCATGTCATTTATCTTCATGGGGATCTAGTCGAGTGAAGCCTCTGTGGTTTTGTGTTCGCCGAGCAGCGTTTCTAGACCCTGTATGATCGCAGACTTCGCCGCCTCGATTCCTCCACGGAATGTTAATCCCGCAGCATTCCGGTGTCCGCCCCCTCCGTACCGTTCGGCGAGTTTCGCAACATCATGGTGATCCCTCGATCGGAGACTCACACGCGTTTCTTCCGGCCCGATTTCTCTAAACAGCGCGCTGAGCTCCACCTCGTCTATCGACGACGCATAATCGACGAATCCTTCCGTATCACCGATTGCTCCGCCACTCGTTTCGATCATGCTTTGAGTAACATTCATTACCGCAGCCTTGCCGGAACCGTGGACCTCGATCGAATCGAGAGCGAGTGACAGCAATTTCAGAGTGCTGTATTTCTTCATATAAATGAAATCATGCGCGAGCTCATACGGCCGGGCACCGTGTTTGGCGAGTCGTCCGGCTGTTTCGAGAGCTTCGGCATTCGTGTTCTTGAACCTGAATCCCCCCGTGTCCATGAGTATGCCGAGATAGAGGCAGGAGGCGATCTCTTCGGTAATTTCACCGGGGGCACATGCGGCCAGAAACCGGTATATGAGTATCGTTGTCGCGCAGCTTTCCGCAACGACGACATTTATCGATCCATACCGTTCATTCGTCGGATGATGATCGATGTTGACGACCGTGGTTTTATCCTGGGATCTGACTAAATCCGCCGTTCTTGCCGTCGTCGGCGAATCGAGGGCAAAGATTATATCGTGCTCGAAACGCCCGATTTCGCTCTGATCGACGAACAGGTCGATCCCCGGGAGACGATTGTATACATTCGCTATTTCACCCGGAGCGAAACAGACGACTTTCTTTCCCCTTCCCACAAGAAACAGCGCAAGGGCGAGCATCGAGCCCATGCAGTCCCCGTCCGGGTCAACATGGCCCAGAATCAGAAACCGCTTATTTTGCTCGATGAGTTTTTGTATTTTCTCGAACTCTGTTTCCGCGTGTATATCATTCATCCTGAAATCCTTCTTCGCTCGCCTCACGTTCCCGTTCGATCTTATTGAACAGCTCCTCGATCTCCATCGCCCTGTCAAGCGATGAATCATAGAGGAAAACGAGCTCGGGGATAACGCGGAGGTGGAGGTGCCCCTTGATCTGCCCCCGAATGTAACCCTTGCAGCTCTCGAGCCCTCTCTCGACATCCCTGAGGTTCCCGCTCCCACCCAACACGTTGTACCGTATCTTCGCCACGGAATAATCGTTCGAGACTTCGACATGCGTGATCGAAACCCCCGAGACGCGAGGATCCTTGACCCGCCGCATGAGAAGTTCGGCGACGAGCTGATGGATCGTTTCCTCTATCCGTGCTTTCTGTTTTTCGTTCATCGGATCACGGCTCTCTCGAGTGTCAGCAGAACTCTCTCTCGATATCGAGCAATTCGATGCGATGCTCCCGTTCGAGAAACGAGAGGACCGACTGGATAACCTTCTCCGCACCCCGCCGCCCGGTTGCCACGGTAACAAGTCCGAGCTCGCATCGGCACCACTTATCCTGGTACCCGGACTCACACAGGGCAACATTGAATTTGTTCCTGAGCCTCGTTTTGAGGCTGTTGAGAACAAATCTCTTCTCTTTCAATGAAGAACATCCCGGCAGAAGGAATTGGACTGTCAGGCGGGCAACAATCACGAGGCGGCCCTCCACACATCTAATATATCGACCTGCTGTGCTCCTCCTCTACGTAAACCTCCAGGACATCCCCTTCACTGATGTCATTGGAATTCTCGACCCCGATACCGCACTCGAATCCCGATTGAACCTCTCGCACATCCTCCTTGAAACGCTTGAGAGAATTGATCGCACCTTTGTAGACTATCTCACCATCTCTCCTGATTCGTACCAGCGCATTCCGCTGAATGGTGCCGGACAACACATAGCAGCCGGCGATCGTGCCGGTTCTCGAAATCTTGAAAACCTGCCGCACCTCGGCCTCGCCGAGTTCCTTCTCGACGATGACCGGTTCGAGAAGTCCGGACATGGCGGCTTTGATATCATCGATAGCCTGGTAAATAACATCGTAAAACCGCGTGTCGACTTTTTCAGTCTTGACGAGCTGAGCCGCCTGCGGCGCGATGCTCGTATGGAAACCGATCACAACGGCATTCGAAGCCGAGGCGAGAAGAATATCACTTTCGTTTATCCTTCCAACGCCTCTGTGGATCACGTTGACCTTGACCTCCTCGGTGTCGAGTGTGTTAAGGCTGTCGACGAGCGCCTCGACGGAACCGTCGGTATCGGCTCTCATTATGAGGTTGAGTTCCTTGACAACCCCTTCCTGAATCTGCTTGTAGAGATCTTCCAAAGTGATTCGCTGGACGATGCGTCGATCCCGCTCTCTCTGAAACTGCTGTCTCTTGGCGGAGATTTCCCGCGCAGTCCTTTCACTTTCAGCCTCGATAAACGCGTCTCCAGCCTGCGGCACTCCGCCGCACCCGAGGATCACAACGGGCGTCGACGGAGGCGCGTTCTCCACCTTCTTGTCCCTTTCGTTAAGCAGTGCCCGCACTCGTCCCGAAAAGTTCCCGGTTATAAATACATCTCCGATATTCAGAGTTCCCTGCTGGATGAGCACCGTGCAGATAATCCCCCGTCCTTCTTCCTTGCGCGCCTCGAGCACGATACCGCGAACCTGGGCTCCGGGATCGGCCTTGAGTTCCATCATTTCCGCCTGGAGCAGGATCATTTCGAGAAGATGATCTATTCCCTCACCGGACTTTGCCGACATCGCTCCGGCCATGACATTGCCGCCGAACTCCTCGAGAACGATATTCTGCTGCATGAGATCCCGCTTTACCTTGTCGATATCGGCGTTGGGAAGATCAATCTTGTTAATGGCAATGATTATGGGCACATCAGCGGCACGCGCGTGATTGATCGCCTCTACCGTCTGCGGCATGATGCCGTCATCCGCGGCGACGACCAGAACAACGATGTCCGTCACCTGCGCGCCCCGTGACCGCATGGCCGTGAATGCCTCGTGGCCGGGAGTGTCGATGAAGGTGATTTTCCCATGCGTGCTCATGACCTCGTACGCGCCGATATGCTGCGTGATGCCGCCTTTTTCACCGGCGATTATATTGCTTGCCCGTATGTTATCGAGCAGAGACGTCTTGCCGTGATCGACATGCCCCATGATGGTCACAACGGGCGGCCGTTTCTCCATCCGTTCGGGAATGACCTGCCGCTTTTCCTTGAGAAGCTCCTGCCCATAGGTGGAGGCGAATTCCACGCGGTACCCGTATTCATCGGCGATCATCTGAATCGTATCGGAATCGAGACGCTGGTTGATCGTAACCATGAGGCCGAGGTTGAGACATTTCTGGATGATTGCGGTCGGCTCGGCGCCGAGATGCTGGGCAAGGTCGGCTACAGTCGAGAACTCGGGCATGCTCACTACATTCGTCTCTTCCTCGACCGCAACTGCTTCTTCCTTGCGTTTGCGGCGCTTGGATTTCCTCGTGACTTCCAGCTTCGCGAGAGTTCTCTTGACACTCTCCTTGACGGCTTTCTGATCCGCTTCCCGCCGCTTCTCCGTTTTCTTGGCCTTCCGTCCTTTCGCCACCCGGGAGGGTTTGCCCGGTTTATCCTTCCTCTTTACCTTCTTCTTCACCTGCTTTTGCGTCGCCGCCTTGATGCGGTTGATATGCTGCTCGATGAGCATCTCGACATGCTCCTCCACCGTGCTCATGTGGCTCTTTACGGTAATGCCTTCCTTGACGAGAATCTTGATCAAAGCATCGCTGGAAATATTGTACTTCCGAGCAAGCTCATATACCCGGACCTTAGCCAAGAGACCTCAACTCCCTTCATTCTTCTTTCTTCTCATGCTCCGCATCCGCTTCCTGTTCTTCCTCTTCGCCCCCATCTTCCGTCTCCTGCTCGGCTGCCGGCTCATCCGGAGATTCCTGTGCCTCGGGCTCCTCCCCGGTCTCCGCCTCGGGCTCCTCCGCGGTCTCCGCTTCGGGCTCCTCCGCGGTCTCCGCTTCCGACGTGGGTTCGTCGCCTCCCTCGCCCGCAGGCGCCTTCTCTTCGAGATCTTTGAACAGCTCCTCTTCAGTCAGCGATACTTCTTCCTTCTTCTTCTCCTCCTCCTCGGGACCGAATACAGCATCGTCAAACAGCGTTTTCGCCTCGGCCGCCTCTTCCTCGAGTTCTTTGGCAAGGAGCTCTTCGAGCGCTTTTCCGAGTTCATCCGTTGTCTCGGCAGCGGTGGCTTTCAGCTTCTCCGCGGTCTTCGCACCGATGCCCTCGATCTCGAGAAGCTCATCAATGATTGTCTTGTGAAGCTTCTGCACGGTAAGGATGCCTATGCCCTTTAGTTTCGCCGAAAGCTTCGAACTTACACCGTACATTTCAGAAATATCCATTTGAAGTTTCTGCTCCAGCTTATCCCTTCTCTCCGCTTCCTTGGCGGTCATGAGATCGATCTTCCACCCGGACAGCTTCGATGCCAACCGGACGTTCTGCCCTTCCTTGCCGATTGCGAGGGAAAGCTGATCCTCCTCCACAATGGCGAGCACCTCTCCCGCCGCTTCATTGAAGCGAAGTGACGAGACTTTCGCCGGGGCCAGCGCCCGCGAGACGAATTCTCCCAGTGTTTCGCTCCAGTTGACGATGTCGATTTTCTCGCCGTGCAGTTCGTTGACAACGGCTTGCACGCGCGACCCCTTCATGCCGACACATGAACCGACGGCATCCACCTTTTCGCTGCGCGAGTTCACGGCTATCTTGGAACGTCCGCCGGGTTCGCGGGCCACTATCTTTATTTCGACGTCACCGTCGAAAATCTCAGGAACTTCCTGCTCGAAGAGCTTGCGCAAGAAAAATTCGCTCGTTCTCGAAAGAATTATCTGGGGACCCTTCGCATCCTTGTCGACTTCGATAATGACGGCTCTGATCGTATCCCCCTGATTGTAACGTTCTTTGCGAATCTGCTCTCTAATCGGAAGGTATGCTTCCGCTCTCCCGAGGTTCACAAGAACGTTTCCGCGGTCTACCTGCCGCACCGTTCCGTTGACAATGACGCCGACCTTGTCCTTGTAATCCTCGAATATCCTTTCACGCTCTGCCTCGCGAACCCGCTGCATCAGAACCTGCTTCGCGGTTTGGACCGCGTTGCGTCCGAACTCCTCCAGCGGCAGCGCCTGCCGCACCTCACCCCCCACCTTGGCTTTCTCGTCGATATTCTTCGCCTGCTCGAGCGTTACTTCGAGCGTGTCATCGGCGACCTCTTTGACGACCTTCAATATCCGATAGACTTCCGGCTCACCCTCGGATTCATCGAGAACGATCTCGATTTCGGCGTTCGGTCCGAACTTGCGCTTCGCGGCGGATATGAGACTGAATTTGATCGTTTCGATCAGCGTGTTTTTATCCACTCTCTTTTCACGAATTATCTGCGAAAACGCTTCGACAAATCCTATGTTCATTGCATTCGCTCCTCGTCAGATACGATACGGATTCTATTCCAGACCACCATGTCTGTCAAAAACTTTCACTTACGTTCCCTTATTCCTCGCTTTTTTCTTGGCGGGTTTTTTGCTCTGGATATCCCACCGTTCGCCGTGAAGGTTGGCTTTGATAATGCTCTCCACATCGATCACTCTCTGTTCCCCATCGACGCTCAATGTCACGCTCTCGTTATTCGAATCGACGATTTCACCAATCACGGTATTCTTGCCGTTGCCGGCGACATTGTACTCTACTCTCGCATTCTTTCCCGTGAACCGCTTGAAGTGCTTCGACTTCATCAGCGGTCTGTTGATACCGGGCGACGATACCTCGAGATTGTAAGAACCCGGAAACTGTTCCTCACTTTCGAGAACAAAACCGACAGCCTTCGATACCTGAACGCAATCCTCGATGGTCACGCTTCGTTCAGGATGGTCGATATAGATTCTCAGCAGTTTCTTTCTGCCCCGCGGTATTGTTTCGAGTTTGATCAACTCGTATCCGAGCAGATCAACCTCATCGGTGACGAGTTCCTCAAGGGACCTTTCCATACTGTAACCTCAACCTGGTCTTTCATGGATTGGTATTAAAAGCAAAACGGGGCGACCCCGCCCCAAACTTCCACTAATACCTAGCTCAAATTGCGATGGAAATCAAGAAAAATCTTCGGCGCACGTCACCGTTTGTTCCACAGGTACTCGACGAGCACCGTTCCGACCGCTTCGAGGCTTTGGGGCGAGCATTTGTCCGGCGTGTCATCCAGCGTGTGCCAGGGCGGGTAATCAAAATCGATCAGCAGTATCGCGGGGATACCCTTCTGAATGAAGGGGAGATGGTCGTCGATGAGGGACGGCCCCGAGCCATGCGAGAATGCCGCCACCCCGAGCCTCTCGGCAATCGAGAAGATCTCTTCGTTGAGCGCTCCGGAGGCGGCTTCCGAATAACCTTCCGGCTTGATCACGACGTCGCGTTCACCGATCATATCTGCGATGATAACCGCGCTCGGCCCATACCCCTTCAGGTTGTTGGCGAAATATGTCGAGCCGAGGATGTAATCCCGCGGAATCCCTTCCCGGCCGTAATCCTCTCCGTCGAACAGGACTATATCGACGCCAATGGGCGGGAGCGAGGCATGGCACAATCGCGCGATCTCCAGGAGCACCGCCACGCCGCTCGCTCCATCGTTCGCTCCGAGGATCGGCATGTCTCTCTTTTCGGGATCTGGATCCCGATCGGCACGGGGTCTCGTATCGTAATGAGCGCCGAGAAGCACCCTGCTGCCGGCATCGAGGTTGAAGTTCCCGATGATATTGATCAGGTGAAGCGTATCACCCGTCGTCAATACCGCATCGAATGGTTGCAGGGAGACGTTCGCCCCATACTCCTTTAGTTCTTCCACGAGGTATCGCTGGAGCTCCCGATGGCCTCTGGAGCCGGGGTAGCGCGGGCCGATATCGCACTGCTCGACGAGGAAGCGGTAGGCGGAATCGCCGTCGAACGGCGGCGCGCTTTCGCCTGCGCAGCCCCACAGGAGCACAAGAGGCGCGAGGATCAACAGAATTGCGTGTTTTCCGGTAATGAGACCTTCCAGTCTTCGTTAAAAGGTAAACTCGGCGGTAACGTGAAGGCCGAGCGAATGATTGATCCACCCCGTTTGCCCCGCCACAGATCTCACGTAACTCATCGAAACCGTTCCACTGATCTTATTGCTAAATCGGTATGAGGCACGCGGAGTTACCGAAAGTACGTTGTCCGATTTCCGCTGATTGTATTTCGAGCTGGAATTGTATGAGATGCCGAGGTCGGCCGTCAACGTGCTTTTGAACTTGATCTTCTTGCGGCCGAGAAACGGAAGAGGAATCCCGAATCCTTTCGTTCCCGAGAAGTTGTATTTCATGTTGAACGTCACGCCCCAGCCTTTCGACCAGATCTCCTGCATGTTGTCAATCGTGACGTTTCGCTTGTAACTTACACCGACATTCGTCGTCAGGTCGTTTTTCCATACAAAATTCCAGTTGGGACTGAGCAAATATGATGTTACATCTCTTCTGATGTCCGATGATGTCTTCTTCTCGAAACTTACCTTCAGATCGCTCTGCTTGATGAATGATTTCAGAAATCTGGAATTCTCCATCCCGCCCCAGCTCAGGTTAAGGCTCGGCCAGGTTACCCGTTCCGTCCTCGTCACCGTGCCGCCATGGTTACTCTTGGCAATGACATAATTGAATCTGACATCGAGATCTATCCTCGGAGCCAATTCTATTCCCGAGCGAAGATCGAAGACCAGATTATCATTCTCGCGCTCGGGATTGTTCTCCACCTCTTTTGATCTGCCAAGCACGCCGCTCTTGCTTGACAGGCCGAACTGATACGCAAAACCGGCGCGCTCGTAGAGACGCTGATAGCTGCTCCGGCGGGTGTGATTGATGTTGGATTTCAGCGGCTCGATGCGGCCCATCAATCTGAACAGCTTTTTGAAAATTTTCAGAGGGTCGGTTTTCGAGGCAGCCGTGGTATCCGACTCTGCCTGCTGTTGCTCATCCGGCTCTTTATCCTTCTCGGTAGGCACATCCACCTGCTGTTTCGTGACACCGAGATCGCTCGGCTTAGTTTCCCCTCTTGGTTCGGATTTCTCCTCCCTCTCAGGCGGCGTCGGCGGAGGCTGCTGCTGCGGCTGGATCTGATTGGGATCGTATCCGGGCAGCAGCTGGGGCTCCGTCATGCTGGTAGGTACAGGAGCTTTGAACTCAGATGGCCGGCTTTCCCTGAGCCGCCTCTCGCGATCCTCCCTGGTCTCCATTGTTGTGGAACGAGTTGCACCTGACGACCGCCTGCTGCTCGAACCGCGGGGTAGGATATGCAGGAACTCCCCGAGCATGAGGGAATAGTCGCCGATGTCGACATCGAACACAAAGCTCATATCCCGCTGGGCGTTGACATTTCTCGTGCCGAACGGGTCGCCCTCCTGCCGTATGTTCGGACGCAGATCCTCATTGTACCGGCTCGTATAGTCGATTCTCGGCCTGAACTGAGACAGGATGAAGAAGTTGCCTCGCGGGCTGAAGTTCAATCTCAGGCTGTGATTGAAGGATGTCTGTACGCCGACGGGTATCCCGAGAATATAATGGTCTATGCTCCTGTCTCTGTGCTCTTTCATATCGAGCTCTATCTTGATCGATTGAAAAGGCTCGTACAGTGTCGATACGGAATTGTCGAGACCGGAGCCGTACCCTACGGGGCGCTTTATGAACTCGTCCCCGGTAAGCGAATGTGTATGCCGCACCTGTCGGGAGGCGGAACTGACGAGACTGAAGTTCGACAGCCAGTACCGCCACTTTATCCCCTTGAAGAGACCGAGCTCGCGCCCTCTTCTGAAACTGATCCGATAGTTCAGATTGCCGCTGTGCGTTACCGTCGTATCTCTCGTGGTCGGAGAGTATATTTTCTTCTTCGAATAGCTATAGCTCATCTTCAGGTTGTCGAAAACGGTCTTCATAAGGAAATTCCTCGAACCTCTCCTGCTCAAAGAAATGTTGTAGGAGTGGGAATTGTTAACCGATTTCTGGCTCTCCCGAATAGCCTCGTCCGCTATTTCGACATCGCTGCGCGGAACATACTTCGGAAGTGCCGTCGAGCTATTTACTCTCGCGGAGAACGGCAGCTCAAAGCCGAGCGTCGGAATAAAGTGATCGATCCTTGACTTCGCGGAAAATGCCATGGCGTTGTTCGTGACACCGCTCCCCTGCGACTGACGGAGCGAGCGGAACTCCGGCCCTGTACGCTGCCACTGCCCGCTGAGCTGTATCACATTCGCCAGGTTCGCCGAGAGGCTCACCCGTTCGGCATGATCAATGTCCCTGCGCACGCCTCCTAGCTTGATATCGTTGAACCACAGCCACCCGTTGTCGATTAATCTCCCGCTCGTGTTTCTCAATCCGAGATAGAGGTTTCGAACCTCGAAAAGGGTCGGGTTGCCCCTGACCTTCGCCGTGTAGCTCCTGTCCGGATTGACGACATCTTGAATAGTGGCCGTGACGATCTCCTCGTCACTCTCGACTAATTTAAGATTTGTCAGATCCCCCAGATTGATGGACACGGAAATCCACCTGCCGCTCATTTCATTCGTGATGGGAATGGCAAGCTCGTAGTAGCTCACGCTGTCGTAGGCGATCTGGAAGTAGAAATCGCACCCGGCGAGATTGCCCGACCAGTCGGGATAAATGAACAAGTGGAGCTCGCGGTACTGCTGGTAACTCTGACCCTGGCCGAAGAATCGTTTTACCGCCCTGAACGAGGTCGAATCGGCGAATTTCTCGACGGAGACGATGAGTGATTGCTCTCTGTTCTCTAGGCCCTCTTCCGTTCCGACGGGATAGGGCGGCCTGTACTGGGGATGATCCTTGTTGTTGATAACTCCGATCGTGATTTTCTGGTTCGGATGAGTCTTATCGAGACTATCGGGAGGTATCTCGTCGTTGAGATCCCTTATCCCGTTGTACTCCCATTTGTTCCCGACGATCTTGAGTCCCGCGATTTCGATCCTATGTCCCTCCGATCCGACCAATGAGTCGAATCCCGAGACCCACAATCTCATCTGCTGTATTGCATCCCACCGGGGCTCGCCCCCCATATCGGAGACGAGAAAATCGGAGACATGAGACAGGTCGAGGCGGTACATCCTCCACGCTTTCGACCTGTTGATCTCCCTTTCCGCGTAATATTCTGGATAGTCCGTTTCCGGGTATTGCTCCCTGACATCGACCAGCGCGGTATCGCCGAGCCTCAGCTCGAGCGCATAGTAGGCGTTTGATTCGTCGAGACGTCCGTTCTTGTTGAGGTCCTCCGAATCGTGAATCCCGTTGAGGATTCGGCTGTTGATCCCCCTGTATACCTGTCTCGTTTCGTCCCATGTCGCTTCGTTGAGAATCCCTGGGTATGGATCCCTGTATAATTTCTCGTCCACGGCACCCACGAATCCCGAGTCCTCGTCGGCGGTCCAGGTATATGGCGGTTTGTCTTCATCGTTGAATGCATCGAGCTCGGGCTCGAAAAAGTCCTCGTCGATCTTTCCGATATCGATATGAAGGACGCCACCCCGCCGGGCGGGATCGATCTGGTAATCATTTACCCAGATCTCGAGGTATTGCGTGGTTGTGAGATCGAGCCCCCCGGGGAAACCGGTCATGACGCCGGCCCACTGATCGTCTCTCGCTACATCCGGATTGTGCACCTTGATAAAGAGGGATGTGATGTTCGAATTCTCCCTCGTATCGAGGCTGGGATTGAGATCCCAGCGGGTCGTCACCCATTTGTCGAGCTGATCCGTCCTGCTCGGATTGAACCAGTTAAAATCCGGTACGTCATCCACCGAGGTGCCGAGCGGCTCGAGGGTGACGGGATCGAGGGGCGGGCTCGCTTCGAACCAATTTCTCCGCACGAGGCTGATCGCATCGCTGTCCTCGACACCTTCCATATCATCGATGAAGGCCTCTCCCTTCACATTCGGGTTGGGAATGCTCATGGCCATCTCGGCGCTTATATTGAGGCTGCTCTGATCGTCGGTGTCGACTCTCGGGAGTATATTGGCGATCGATGTCATCCATCGGGGGTTGAAGGTGAAGTTACCGTTGATATCGGCCGCCATATTCCTGCCCGGTTCCTCGCCGAGGCGGGGACTGTACTTCGGCGATCCGGTGGAGTTGTAGAGATACGTCAAGTTGAGCCGTGAATGCTTGGAAAGGTCGATGTTGGCCCCGACACCGAGCAGCGAGCTCTTTCCGCCGCCGATAATCGGCACGTGCTGGTAGTCGATCGACACCCTCGCATCGGGGCGCGCCTGGAGCTCGGCGAGCACCTCCCCCTTGAGCGTCACCGTCCCCGACATGTAATCGATGTCGTAATCGGCGCCTCGCGAGAGCTTGACACCATCAATTGTTATCGCCTCGCTCCCCTCGATAATATCGAATGCGGCGAGCTGAAAGGTTCGCTGACCGCTCGACGCCTCGACAACGACATCGTAGAGGTGACTCTCGTTCTTGAGCGAGGGGGTGAGCACCTTGTTGTAGATGGCATTATTCCTCTCCAGGGTAGCGTCATCGAAATCCGATTCGCCCGGATCGTCGGGATTTATGAACGGTTCGGCGACATAGAACTTATTCGCGTCGACCATGACCTCGTAGGGGACATCGAAGGGCTCGAACCAGGGAAGCATAATATAGCCGTCTGCGAGGTTGAGAATCCCCGGAACGTTATCCACCTCATCATCCCTGGCCGCCGCCCCAGTGCGGTCGTAGCGGTCGAGGCCGAAGAGCCGCAGGTAGAGTATATTCGACTCGGTATGTATATGGTTGTTATCCTCGTTCACGTTCCGCTCGATGCGAACGCGGAACGGCGCGTCGGGATCTATCCTCCCCGAGCCGAGTGAATAGATGTTTCTCATCATCATCTTCCAGGTGGACGGATAGGGAGAAACGGTGCTGTCGGCGCCGAAGTCTTCATAGGGGGGGCATATCAATTCGGCTGTCAGTGTGTCGGTCTCTGAAGCCGAAAATTCCCTGTAATCTCCAACAACGTACTTCGCGGCCGTCCCGACATCCTCCGACTTGTACCGGACGACGAGCGCCCGGCCATCGGCGAGTGTCTGAAAAAGCCGCATTCCGATGTACCGCGTGACCCCTTCGGATGAATACTCCTGGATCAGCTCGAAATCCTCTTCGATATCGAGCTTCCTGAACCTTCCCCTAAACGAATTCTCCGATTCGTCGATCTCCTTGTTATCGGGAACCGGATACGCCCTCATAAAGTACTCCGCCTCGCCGGTCTGGCCGTACTCATGGGGTTTGAGAGAGATAAATACCTCCATCTCGTCATTATCCGCGCCTCCGACGACAGGATAGATCCTCCGGAAGTTGTTGGACGGATCGTCGAAGGCATCCTTGAAATTATCGCCCGGCGTTTCGAAGAAGAAGAACTGACGTTTGATGAAGCCGTAATCGGCCACTTTCCAGCTGCTCGTCTGACCGCCCGTCGCGGTGAATGTCCCCGTCGCCGTCTCCCCCTCCTCTTTGCTCGCGATGACGGTAAGCTCCATGGGACCGACCTGCGCCACGGTCTTGATGCCGAAGAGACCCTTGGCCGTTCCCGAGTAACTTATCAGCTGCGCCCCTCTCAGCGTGAGGTCCGTATCGCCCATCTCGATCAGCTTGATGATCTCGTCGTCGAAACCGATGTAGTTCATCCGGACACGGTTGGTCGAACCGATTCCCGTTCCCTGGCTCGAGTGGCTGATCTCGACGTTTATCTTTTCACCGATATTGCCGTGCAGGTCTACCGAGAGCCTTTGTTGCATGTCGAGATCGGGAAACTTGTTCTGCTGAGGCCGCCCCTCGGTCTGCGGACAGTTCGCGCACCAGTTCGACTTGCCGCCGATCGTAATGCTCTCTCGGCCCTGAACGGTGAGGTTGGTCGCCTTGCCGCTTCCGATGATTCGCTCCAACTGTTTCGGTAACGGTATCGGAATGTCGATCGACAGCAGTCCCTTGCCCGCCTTGCCCTTCCGTTCCCGTTGCAGGCTGTACTTGATGTCTTCGATCCAGATCTCTCTGTTGCTCTTCTCCCTGACCCTTCTTACGTACTCGTCGAGCGTAATAAGCTCGATTTCCATTCCCTCGAGAGCCATATCACGCGGGTTGTAGTAGTAGAAAGCGTCCCGTCTCTCCTCGTTGCGCGAAAACCGGTACCCCGCCGGCACGCGGAACGTGTAGACATACTCCGAGAGAAGATCGAATTCGACTACTTTCTTCCTGAAATCGAATGTGCCGCCGAGGAAGTTCGGATAGATGCTCAATCCCCCGAGCACGATGTACCGCGCGGGCGGTTCTCCCTTCTCGGCGATGTAGTAACGGATTGAGAGTTTCTCGGACATATCTCGAAGATCTATGCCGAGATCCGTGTTGAGCGTATCGGTTTGGGACCAGAGGGGAAACGGAAGGAACAATACAAGGAACAATACGAGGATGATCGCAAAATAAATCGACCGTCGTGAAATCGACCCCGCCCGCTCTCTGATGCAAGCCTTTACTAACAACGCCATCCACCTGTGAAATCGCCATTGTCGGTTTTAGTTACCGGCCGCTCCTCTCGCTCCGGACTTCCGAGTGCAACGGTCGGCGGTATCGGTATCAGCCAAAAATCCTCTATCCCCTGCATTTAAAATCTCTGTTGTTCACAAATAAATATGTGTTACATTATTTTTACGCATAATTCTTGAAACACTTTGTTAAAGCAGTAGGTTCGACAGGCCGGCACTGTCCCGAAAAAGAGACAAGACCATGAAATATTGTCCACAAGAAGGTACACGAACCCAACCTCCCGCCTGCTGGTTTTATGCAAGCAGCTCAGGGGTGGGAGTCCGTGAATCGAGAATAGTCAACCTTCACTACGGGCGCTCGAGGACGGTTCCTCGGTGTGCGCCGGTTATGGCGCGGGGCATCCCCGCCCCATGCAGAAAAATCCTCCTAACTCTATGAAAATGTATATTCTTGATAGATACATCATCAAATCGCACGTCGCCCCTTACCTCTTCGGCCTTGCCCTCATTACCTTCGTTTTCGTCATGGATTTCATCTTCAGGTACCTCGACCTCTTCATCGGGAAGGGGGTTGATTTCTTCGTCGTTTTGGAGTTCTTCGTGCTCTCACTGGGTCATATGTTTGCATTAATTATTCCAATGGCCGTGATGCCCGCCACGCTCATGGCGTTCGGACAATTGACTTCCGAAAACGAAGTTACGGCCATGAAGGCGATGGGAGTCTCACTCTACCGGATGATTCTGCCCGTTTTGCTGGCCGCGATACTCCTCGCGGGGGGGCTCGTTTTCTACAATAACCGCATTCTCCCCGAGAGCAACCACCGGCTCATGAACCTGATGATCGATATCGGAAAGATGAAACCGACACTCGAAATACGGGAAAACATCTTCAGCGAAGCTGTCGAGGGATACACGATCCTCGTCCGGGAAAAAGATGACCGGACAGGCAGGATCGAGGATATACAGATTTTCGAGAAGAAGCGGGGCGGCATTCCGAAAACGATCATAGCCCGCCGGGGAACGATGCGGTTCATCGCCGAGGAGGGTGTTCTGCGGTTCGAACTCGAAGACGGAGAGATCCACGACATGCCGGATCCGAAGGATGTGAGAACATACCGCCGGACGACATTCAAGCATTTGGTCCTCAACATTCAGGATATCGAGCGAAAACTGAAACGGAGCCAGCGTTCCCACCGCGGTGACCGGGAAATGAGCGCGGCGATGATGCGGGCGAGAATCGTGGAGATCGAACAGAATATCGGGGGCGTGAAAAATCACATGCACCTGGTGGCTGCAGAGCCGTACCTGAACTCACTCACGCCGCATTTTCCCGTTTTTGGGGATCTCTCGCCCAGCCAGGAAACGGCATCCCCGCTGCCGGGTCCCACCCCGAGAAAAGCGACAAGCCAGGACATGAGGCGGGTGGCGGAACAGGTCCTTCAGGTGCTCGAAACGGAAACACACGTCATCGAATCGAACAGAAGCCAGATATCCAGATACGGCGTCGAGATTCACAAGAAGTATTCGATCCCTTTCAGCTGCATCATTTTCATTCTTCTCGGCGCCCCCCTCGCAATCCGATCCGGCAAAAGGGGAATGACGATGGCGGTTGGATTCAGTATCCTGTTCTTCCTGGTTTACTATGTCTTCCTCATTAGCGGGGAAAAGCTCGCGGACCGGAGATTCGTCGCCCCCTGGCTTGCGATGTGGCTGCCGAACATCCTTTTCACAGTGTCCGCGATGCTGCTGCTTCACAGCACCGTTCGGGAGGCACAGACGATCAACTGGAAACGATTCAATATTTTACAAAGGATCAGGCGGCGCGGGACGGCGGACACCGCGCAACCGAGCGATAGTAAGCGAACGCGCAAGGCGCTTGGGCGAAAAGACACACCGTGAGAATACATGACAGATATATTCTGAATGGTTTTTTGCGGAACCTCGCACTGGGTCTGCTGGCGTTCACCGTTATCTATATCACGGTGGACGTAAACGAAAAGGTAGACACGTTCCTCGATCACAATGCGCAGGTCATCGATATCATCTCCTACTATATCTTCAAAATCCCCTGGATCATAGTCCTCATCCTGCCCGTTTCGATTCTCCTCTCGACGATTTTCTCTCTCGGCAGACTCTCGCAGGAAAACGAGCTCACCGCGTTCATCGCTTCGGGAACACCGCTCGTCAGGGTGGCGGCGCCTATTTTGGTATCTGCATTCTTCATCAGTTTCATATCGATCGCTTTTGGTGAATTCGTTGTCCCGAGGGCGAATCGCAAAAGCGAGCGGATCATGCTCGTTGAAATCGAAAAAAAGAAAAAGCGCGATTCCTTTCGGTACAAACACAATCTTCACTACCAAGGCGAAAACGACCGCGTCTACGTCGCCGACAAGTACGATCTCCAGATGAATGTCCTCGTCAATGTGATTATCCACGAGTACGAGGACGCGAGCATACGAAGGAGAATTGACGCGAGAAAGGCGTTCTGGGACGGTGAAAAATGGGTATTCGTTAACTGCGTCGTTCGGGAATTTGTTGGTGACAAAGAGACGATCTCCACCTTCGACCGCATCGCCATGACCGATCTGCCCGAGAAGCCCGACGATCTCGCCAAGGAGGAGATCGCGCCGGAAGAGATGAATTATAAGGAGCTCCGAGAGTATATAGACAAGGTGAGGCGCAGCGGGGGACCGGTCGACAAGTACCTCGTCGATCTCTACTTCAAATTCAGCTTTCCGTTTACCAACCTTATCTTCGCCGTGATCGGAGCGGCTCTATCGTCGGCGAAACGAAAACCTTCCCTTGCCACCGGATTCGGCCTGACGCTCTTTATCAGCTTCACGTATTACGGAATATTGAGAATCGGGCAGGCGCTCGGCCACAGCGCGACGATTCAACCTCTGCTTGGAGCATGGATCGGAAATATTATATTTATAGTGATTGGTTGCGCCCTCCTGTTTCACGCGAACCGCTGATGCACACCCGCGCATAACCGGTGGGAGCACATACAATGTTCTCTGGAGACGGAAGAGGCTTGATGGAAAGATCGGTGTTTATTCTACGAAAATTTTCGATCCTGCGAGCGCTCGCTTTCACGTTCACCGCACTATCGCTGTTGTCGGTCTCACTGTACGGGGCGGGAGAGAACTTCAAAGGAGAGCTTTCCCTGATCAGAAAGCTCACTCCGGAGGAGCGGCTTACTTTTTTCAGCCTCCAGTATCTGATGAACCAGTTCCAGCAGAAGCAGTACCTCTCCCTCCCGACGGCCGGGGAACGCGAAGTATGGGTCGAGCGGTTCTGGCTGGATATCGATCCGACGCCGGCAACGGACCGAAACGAGCGCAGAATAGAGCACGAGACGCGCGTGAAGTTTGCCCGAAGGCTCTTCAAGAAGAAAAAAGCGCCGGGCTGGGACAAGCGCGGGGAAACGCTCATACGGTTCGGAATGCCGACCATGCGGGCAAAAACATTTGGTAATATCGGTTTCTACCGCCAGGAGCCTCCCGGAGAAATCTGGTATTACTCGAGCCTCGACATGCTCGTCCCGTTCCACGATTTCAATCTCAGGGGAGAGCACATCTACGCGATCGAACCGTATGGGAGAAGCTCCCGCGAGGAGCTCAGGAGACTGGCAAATATCGGCAAATACTACCAGTACGAGATAATCAACAACTACTACGCGACGGAATACCTCAGCCCGGATGAAGTGAAGGACCTCGTAGACTTCAACCCCGACGAGATCGACTACCTCGCCGATCCCGATCTGAGGCTCTTTGCGGCGAGGGATCTCATCGCCGAGTGGCAGGCGGAGAAAACCCGGAAATCGGTGAACAATTTCTACAAGTACATGAAAGAGAATTCGCTTATCTATTCATTCGAAATGAACCAGGAGCTCCTCAACGTCTACTTCGACGTCATCGCATTCAGCGGCGGAGAGGGACTGTACCGAACGGAGGTCAATTTCGAGGTTCCCACCGAGGAGATACTCTTCGTCCAGCAGGAGGGCAACCTGAATGCGAATATCGATTTCAGGGTTGTCGTACGGGATATGGAGATGAACAAGGTAACGGAGGGCGAGGACGTCGTCACAGCGGTGACATCTGAAAGGAACATGGAAACGATGCCGAGCCTCCTGCCCGGGCAGATCGTGCTTACGCTCGAGCCGGGATATTACCACCTCGGGCTGGAGGCAATCGATCTGAACTCCGGCAAGCGCGGAACCTTCAGAACGAATGTCGAGCTTCCTCCCCCCGGCAAAGCATTGCGTATAAGCGATATCCAATTCGCAAGCACGATCAAGGAGACCGAGGAGAATGTCAAATTCGTCAAGGGGAACATACAGGTGATCCCCCACCCCATTCACGCGTACCGGATACCGTATCCCCTTACCGTTTATTTCGAGATTTACGGCCTAGCAACGGACAGGGAGGATCTTGCCTATTACTCGGTCGAATACGCCATTGTCCCGATGCAAAAGAGGAGAAAAGGGCTCGTTCTCGTAGAGGTGGATCTCGCCTTGAGCTCAAGATTCGAAACGACCGGATTCGGCTCAAAGCAGGTTCAGAGAATCGAGATCGCCACCGGAAACCTGTGGAAAGGTGTCTTTCAGCTCGTCGTGAAAGTCCAGGATCGCAGAACCCGAAAGGTCGTTGAGCGGCGCGCCACCTTCTCGATACTGGACTGATTCCCCGGATAATCAGACGTGATTTATTCGTATCCCGATCATACGCACGGATTTCGCAGGCATTGCTGTGCCGGCGCGAGACGCGGTGCTACGTCCCCTCCTCCCAGCTTGCCAGATACTTCTTCTGCTTCTCTGTCAGCTCGTCGATCACGCAGCCGATGGCCTCGAGCTTGAGACGGGCGATCTCCTCATCGATTTCGAGAGGCACGGAATAAACCTTTTTCTCGAGATCGCCTTTGCTCTTCACAATGTACTCTGCAGAGAGGGACTGATTTGCGAAACTCATATCCATTACCGATGCCGGATGGCCCTCGGCCGCGGCGAGGTTTATCAGACGGCCCTCGGCGAGGAGATTGATCCTGCGGCCGTCGGGGAGAACGTACTGGTCGATGTGCTCGCGAATGCGGCTCTTGCTCTTCGACATCTCATCGAGCTCGGGGATATCTATCTCTACATTGAAGTGGCCGGAGTTGGCGACGATCGCTCCGTCCTTCATGAGCTCGAAGTGTTCCTTTCTAATGACCGAGACATTGCCGGTCAGCGTTATGAAGATATTGCCTGCTTGCGCGGCTTCCATAGAGCTCATCACCGAAAATCCGTCCATGACCGCTTCGAGGGCCTTCACCGGATCGACTTCGACAACAATTACATTCGCGCCCATACCCCGCGCCCTCATTGCCGTTCCGCGCCCGCACCAACCGTATCCGAAAATGACGATGCGTGAGCCCGCGAGCAGAATGTTCGTCGCCCGCATGATGCCGTCGATGGTACTCTGCCCCGTGCCATAGCGGTTATCGAAGAAGTGCTTCGTTTGCGCGTCGTTCACGGCGATGACCGGATACGCCAATACGCCGTTTTTCTCCATGCTCCGGAGCCTGATGACGCCGGTCGTTGTTTCCTCCGTTCCCCCATCCACGACCTCGAGGAGCTCGCGCCGATCCTTGTGCAGCTTGCTGACGAGATCGGCGCCGTCGTCCATCGTGATGTGCGGCTTGATGTCGAGGACTGAGTCGATATGGCTGTAGTAGCGATCGTTATCCTCTCCCCGCACCGCAAAGACGGATATTTCGTCGTGCTTGATGAGTGAGGCGACGACATCATCCTGCGTGCTCAGGGGATTGGAGGCGCAGAGGGCCACCTCGGCGCCTCCCGCCTTGAGCGTCCGCATCAGATTGGCCGTTTCCGTCGTCACGTGCAGGCAGGCGGCTAATCTCACGCCCTCGAGCGGTTTCTCTTCGCTCATCTGTTTCCGGATCAGGGTGAGAACCGGCATATGCTCGTCCGCCCAGTCTATCCTCTGCTTCCCCGCCTCGGCCAATTTCAAGTCGCTGCAATCATAATTCATTACATGTTCCTTTCCTGACTGGATGTGTATAAACGGCCGGCTAGACCTTCGACTTGAGGACATCGACATAGTCTAGGTTCTCCCAGGTAAATTCCTTCTCCTCACGGCCGAAGTGTCCGTAGGCGGCGGTCTTTTGGAAGATACCCCGCAGCAGTTTCAGACGTTCGATGATGCCCCGGGGAGTAAGATCGAACGTTTCGCGCACGATCTTGGTGAGCTTCTCGTCACTGACGATGCCCGTGCCGGATGTATCGATCATGAGAGATACCGGTTCGGCCAAGCCGATCGCATAGGCGAGCTGAACCTCACACTCCTCGGCGAGCCCCGCGCCCACGATATTCTTCGCGACATGGCGCGCGGCGTACGAGGCCGACCGGTCTACCTTCGAAGGATCTTTGCCCGAGAAGGCGCCGCCGCCGTGGCTTCCGAAGCCGCCGTAGGTATCCACGATGATCTTTCTGCCGGTCAATCCCGTATCCGCCATGGGGCCGCCCCTGACAAACCGTCCCGTCGGATTCACGAGAACCTTGTAGTCGGTCTGATCGACATCGAAACCGGCGACAACCGGCTTTATGACATGCTCCACGAGCCCTTCGCGGATCTCATCGAGCGAGACATCTTCACTGTGCTGGGTAGAGAGGAGAACCGTATCGATCTTCTTTGGGACATTATCCTCGTATTCAATCGTCACCTGCGATTTTCCGTCCGGCTTCAGAAATGTAAGCTCATTAGCTTTTCGCACCTCGGCCATCTTCATGACGAGACGGTGAGCTATGATGATAGGCATCGGCATGAGGACATCAGTCTGCCTGCAGGCGTATCCGAACATCATGCCCTGGTCTCCCGCCCCCCCTCTATCGACCCCCATCGCGATGTCCTCGGACTGCCCTTCTATTGTGGTGAGAACAGCGGTCGTCTCATAATCGAATCCGAGATCCGGGTCGGTATAGCCGATATCATGGATTACTTCACGCACGAGCTTGGGGATCTCGACATACTCTTTCGTGGTAATTTCGCCCGAGATGAGCGCCATACCGGTCGTGACGAGTGTCTCGCACGCGACACGCCCGGTAGGATCGTTGGACAGAATCGCATCCACGATCCTGTCGGAGATCTGGTCCGCCACCTTGTCCGGATGTCCCTCGGTCACGGATTCCGAAGTAAAAAGATGTCTCTCAGACATGCAACGCCTCCTCTAAACAAGTAGATTCCTATGTAATAATTTATCCGAATATATAACTCTTTTGTAATGGATTCATCAAAGTCAAGCGAAATCAAACGCATCAACGGTAATCGATCTGTGAATGATCGCTTACATTGAAGCTGCTGCGGCGGCCGGTGACCTCCGCATAGGCGCCGACAACGCTACCCTCGAGCATGACATTAATCAGACTGCTTCCCTCATTCAGAATCGAATTCGATATAATCGTGTTCTTGATTTCACATCCCTTTGCCACCGAAACGTACGGCCCTATGATCGAGCTTTCGATCCTGCTATCGCGATCGAGGTAGCATGGCTGGATGATTATGGAGCCTTCCACCTCGTTGTCCGGCTCCATGGCTTCGAGAAGAACTCGATTGGTTTCGAGAAGCGTTTCGACCTTACCGCAATCATACCACCCGTCAATGGCGTACGGATGGAATTTTGCGCCGTCGTTGATCATGATCTGGAGCGCGTCCGTTATCTGGTGCTCCCCTTTCGTTGTTATGTCCTTTTCGATGATCTGCCCGCACGCATCATACAGCATCGAAGAATCGTGAAAATAGTAAAGCCCGATGACGGCGAGATTGCTCTTGGGCTGATCGGGTTTCTCCTCGATACTGCGTATCATCCCTCCCTCGACTTCGCAAATTCCGAATCTGCCTGGATTGGTCACCTCGTGCACGCCGAGAACATAATCGCCCACTTTTGGAATTCTCGCAAAATCGGTCTTTATGATTGTGTCCCCGAGAATGATAACCAGTTCGGCGCCGTCGGCATGTGATCGTGTCAGATTCACCGCGTGTGCAATGCCCCTCTGCTCCCCCTGTACGACGAATGTCATCGGAATATCGTAGGTGCTCTGCAGATACTCTTTGATCAATTCGCCCTTGTACCCGATAATCGGTATCAGCTCGGAGACGCCCATGTCGAGCAATCCGTCTACGATATGCCCGAGGATGGGTTTCCCCGCGACATTGAGCAGCGCTTTCGGATTGGTCAGGGTATGCGGACGGAGCCGCTTCCCGATTCCCGCTACCGGTATAACCGCCTTCATGAATCCTCCGATCCGAGCAATTCTTTTATTCGCTCGATCTTATCGATTGGCGTAGGATCCTGACCGTATTCAACGGCGAGGTATACGCTCGTGTAATCCCCGAGAATGAGAGTTGAAAGAAGGCGTGAGAGCCGTCCCTCCCTGCCCGCCGCCCCATCACTCTCGATCACGGCCGCGCCGCCTGCAAGCGGTTTGAGCATCTCGTATGTGATTCTCATCCGCTTCTTGATACGGGGATGGTCCTCGTGATCGGTGAGCATAATGATGAAGAGGTCTTCACGCAACCGCTCGGGACACTCCCATCCCATCACCTCATTGTGCCCGAACTCGGGGAAGACGTTGTGAAAAGCCATCGTCTTGCTGTTCTCATTGATCTGGCACTTCCAGCGGTACGCCACGCCGCTGAGAAGCCCGTCCCCGCTGTATATCATGGGCATCTTGCCGTAGAGTCGCTTGGAGAGCTGCAGCGCGGTGTTCTGGGTCTGGTCTCCATCGAGAAAGAACCTGTCTGAGAGCTTGCGCACCTTCCTGACAGCAGAAGCTATCTCCGAATCGGATACCGGGTAGATCCCGAGGTTGGAGACGAGGCGAAGCAGCGGCGTGAACAGATACCCGATAGCGGCTCTCGGCGGAAGTCCGCCGGGTACCATGCAAACCGGGACACCGGCACGTGCAGCCCGCGCTCCGAGCTCACCCCCGGACGTAACCACCGCGAGATTGCACCCCTTCGAGCGGGCGTCATCGAATACACTGAGCACTTCCTCGGTATTGCCGCTGTAGCTGACGCACACGACCGATGTATCGGTGCCGGCGTACGAATCGAGTTTGTAGCCGCGCTCGAGATGGATCGGAACGGGGCAATTCCTTCCAAGAAGGTCCTTGAGAAGCCTCCCGCCGATGGCTGATCCCCCGAGGCCGCTCATGACGAGAGGGAAGGCGCCTCCACCGTGGGAAAAATCCTTCGCCGAATCCCACACTCTCTCGATCTGGTCGGGAATGCTCTTGACGTTGTCGAGCATCCGGCTCATGTCAGTGTGGTAATACCGTGCAGCATCATCTGAACTCATGTTTTATATCTCCCGTGCTCCTCCGGTAGGAAAGGAAAACGTCATTCGCGCCGCTCTATGTATAGGACTCGTGGATGAATTCCTTGAGCTCCGAACGCTTCTCGTAAATGAAGTGATCGAGCATCTCTCTCACTTCTGTCGCCGTCGACATGTTCAACGCTTTTCGCGCAAGGGATTTCGTCTCATCGTAGGTAACAGAACGTATTATCTTCTTTATCTCGGGTATGAGATACGCGCTGGCACTGAACTCGTTGAGACCGAGTCCGATCAGCAGGAGCGCCCCGTGCACATTCGCGGGCATTTCACCGCAGATGCCGACCCAGATGCCGTTTTTATGAGCCGCACTGACCGTATCCCTGAGCAGACGCAGAATGCTCGGATGGAGCGCATCGTAGAGGTACGATATTCTGCTGTTTCCCCTGTCCACCGCAAGCGCATACTGTATGAGATCGTTCGTGCCGATGCTGAAGAAATCGACCTCGCGGGCCATCTTGTCGGCAATGGCGACGGCGGACGGCGTTTCGATCATGATACCGACCTCGACATTTTCTCCGATCTGATACCGCTCCCGTTTGAGATCCTCCCTTACCTCTTCGCATATCGCCTTCGCCACCCGCACTTCATCGATGATCGAGATCATCGGGAACATAATCCGCACACTCCCGTACGCCGAAGCCCGGTAGATCGCCCTTAGCTGCGTCCTGAAGATATCTTTTCGCGACAGGGTGAACCGTATTCCCCTCCAACCCATGAAGGGATTGGCTTCCTTGCTCTCACCCATCCATCCCGCAATCTTGTCTCCGCCGATATCGAGAGTTCTGAAGATCACCGAATCCGGTGAAAGCTTCTTAACGACGTTACTGTAATATCGAAACTGCTCTTCCTCGCTGGGAAGTGATTTTTTCGTTATGAAGAAGTATTCCGTCCTGAACAGCCCGATACCCTTTGCACCGTGATCGATTATATCCTTCACCTCATCGGCTATCTCGATATTTCCGGAAAGCTCGATCGTATGTCCGTCCAGGGTGACGGCGGGATAATCCTTGAGCGTGAGAAGCTCCTTCTCCATCTCCTGGAATTTGACCTGCGCTTCCTTGAACGTTTCAACCGTTTCCGGTGTGGGGTGCAGCACCACATGTCCCGTTATCCCGTCGACGATCATGCGGTCGTACGGCTTGGCCCGGAGGCTGAAATCCTCCAGACCCACGACGGCGGGCATCCCGAAGGAACGCGCCAGAATAGCCGCATGAGACGTGCTGCCGCCGAAATCGGTAACAAACGCGATAACATACTTTTTATTGAGCCCCGCCGTTTCGGACGGGGTCAGGTTCTTCGCGACAACGATCGATTTCTTTCTCAGATTCGTCAATCCCTCGACCTTCTGTCCGAGGAGGTTGCCGATGACACGCTTGCGCACATCCCGAATATCTTCCGCCCGCGATTTGAGATACTCATCCTTGATGTCATCGAAGGTGGTGAGCACGCCGTCTAGAACCATGCAGAAAGCATACGCGGCATCGACCTTTTTCTCCTTGATCCTGCGGACCGTCTCCTTGCGCACCAGATCGTCCGAGAGAATCATGCGGTGTGAATCGAGAATCTTGGCGTGATCCTCTCCGAGATCGTCCGCAAGTGCCTGGTGAAGCTTGCGGAGGTCGGCTTCCGTTTCCTCGAGGGCCGATTCGAAGCGCTTGATCTCATCATCGATCTGATCATCGGTAATCGATTCCGCGATTATCGCCAGGTCTTCGACGTTGACGACATATGCCTCGCCGAATGCGATTCCCGGAGACACGGGGATCCCCTCGAAGATCATTTCCTTCTTTTCCGCTTTGCCTCTATCCATCGACTTTTTTCTGAAACTTGCTCTCGAACAATTGCACGAGACACGAAAGAGCGTCACCCTCATCCGTGCCATCGGCCTTTATCTTAAGCACCGACCCGAATTCAGCTCCGAGACCGGCGACACCAAGAATGCTCTTCGCATTGACTTCCTGATCATCCTTGGCAATCGTGATCTCCGATTTGAACATGCTTGCGGTCTTCACCAGCTCACTCGCCAATCTCAGGTGAATCCCGTTTTTGTTCTCTACTGTTACGCTGTCTGAAACCATATCTACAGTGTATTGGCTTACAATTGATTCCAAAAAAGGTTCCGCGTGCAACGGTCTACCAGAAGTAGAGCAATAACAAGAACACGCAAAAAACGATCGTAACACTCGGCAGGAGGGAAAACCGTTTCCGCAAACCCACCATCATTGCCACGGCAGCCACACCCATCACGGCAAACCGGACCCCGCCCGCCTCCAGGGCTCTGGTGAAGGCGAGTGCTGCAAATGCTCCCGCGGCGAAAGCAGCACATCCACCCAGTAATCCCTGTTCTCTGAAAAGTCGTGCGATGAGCTCCCGTCCGACTCCCTCACGCAACTGAACACTCCCCAGATAACCACCGAGCCTCGAACGGAAGTGGTAAATATTATAAAGAGCAAGGAAGATTACCAAACCGATGTATGATTGATAAATAGCAAAAATACTGGCAATTGTCAATGCCAGCGGGAGTAGAACGACATCGAAGAAATAATCCCCCTTCGCCGTTGAAACCGAAGAAATGGCTCTCTTGACGCTTTCGATCCGCTCGCGGGATATATCCTCGCCCGCCGACCTTCGCTCCTCGAGGCTCACGACAACGCCGACGACAACCGAGGCAAGAATGGGATTTGCGTTGAAATACCCGAGGTGTCCCTTCGCGAGCTCCTTGAATTCTCTATCGGTCCCGGCCAGCCTCGAGAGGTGCGGGGATAGGGCATGGTAGAAGCCCAACCCATCGATTGTTCTGCTGTTTCGCGAGCTCGCGATGAAAAACAGCCGCCAGAGGGTATTGAGATGGCGCTTCCACATAGTCAACCTCTCGTGAGAAACAGCACGTAAACGACGAGAAAACCCGCGCCGAACCAGAAAATATGCATTTTCTTGATATGAAACCGCACGAGCGAGCCGATGCCGATAAAGGGAGGAAGTAGGTAGAACAGATCGAGCGACCCTCCCTCGCGGACAAAGACCGTCAGTAGAAACGACAGAACAAACCGAACAACAACGAGCACGACGAAGAGCAGCACGAACCCGAATAAAAAATGCAGCATAACGGTGGCGAGATGGGCGACGGACGCCGCCGTCCTGCGACCTCTTCCGATATTCGAAAGGGCGAAGACGGAAAGACGGTACGAATAACTTTCCCAGAGGGTATATGCCCGGCTGCCGAGGTATGATACGCCCAACGCAACGAGAAGTGACAGAACGAGGATGAGTCCCCCCAGAACGGGATCCTCTCCGAAATGCCTGGAGACGAGTATGAAGAGAGAAGCCGCCGTCACGCCGCCGAGGGTCAGATCCGGATTCTTCTCGCCCCTGAGCGTAACGACGCCGAGAAACATCATCTGAAATAGTGCCCCGGCGAGAAACCCCGCTGCAGGTGATCCGAGGATGAGACCTATGATCGCCCCGCTGCAGATCGGCTGTGAAAACAACAGCTTCAGTGAAGTCCGGTTGTCTAGAGCACACAAGCCGCCGAACAGCGAAGCGGAAAGTATTGGATTCAACGAGGCTCAACGCTCCTTTCATTTCCGCGCAGGGCCGGCGCGCAGGCGCACGACAATCTCCGCTGTCGCTCCGGGTTCGAGATCGAGGCGCCAAACCGGGACAATGGCTGAACCCTGATACACCCTTTCGAAGCCCGCTTCGGAGCTCGATACCGTCTCGATCGGGAATCGCCAGAAACGCGCCTTGGGCTCAAAGTAAAATTCCACGCTGACATCGAGCCATTCATCGACGATTGATACGGAACCGACATCCGGTTCCTCCCCCTTCGAAGCGAGGTGCTTTTCGGCGGGCTCCCTATCGGAAAATCTGAAATAGCGATCAGGCGCCTCGCCCGCGAGAAACGACAGCACGCTTTCAGAGCCGAAGCAGCACTGCAGCCCGTGCCCCGTAGATGCTATTCGATACCGGACCTCGAACTCGGGATCGGATGCCGATATGAGTACTTTCTTCGAAACCGATACCGGAACCGCTTTGTCTCTAACCCTCACCGTTCCATCGCGTTCGAACACAAAACATTGACCGCCTTCCGACTCTCCGATCTCCAAGCGATAAAATCCGTTAATAAAATCTCCCCGTTCCTCGTATGAAGCCTTCGAATAGGAATCGAGATCGACGTCATCGGAAAAGAAGTGGTCGAGAAACGACGATCTGATGTGAAAATCATAGATGAGATATTTATCGAGGCTTTTCTCCTTGGCGGTTGAAATGTTATGGATGCTTGTCGCTTCATCGATCCCACTGCTTTTATTCGCGGAGATCGAAGCAAGCCTCCTGTGATAGAGCTCTTTGCGCCGTGTGAGGGTATCAGTGAGATTGAAGGCGGGAGAGCGCAGGTCGAATTCGCGCAGCGCCGCCCCCCGCAAGGTCCATATCGTTCTCACGGCGCCCGCCGCGACAACGAGCTCGTCCGAGCCATCACCGTCGATGTCCCGACGGTAGTATTTCAAGAACGGTCCCTCGCCGTACAGCTTCTTCTCTACGGCGTTCTCAGCGGACACGAGATGGCTGAAAATCGCGCTCCTCAGGTGTGGAAGGTAGAGCCCGCCGAACAGCCCATGCCAGTACGCGCAATTGCACTGAGCCTGATAGAGGTGGCCGCGCGCCTCCCTCCAGACCGCATCTTCGCCGTGCTCCACCCGGTACTGCTCGAGCAGCTCGCTCACCGACATCATCCGTTTGTGCATCCAGTTGCTCTCTTCGTACTTGATGAGAAAGTTGCGCCACAAACCTCCCCTCACGAGCGTTGCCGGCTCTTCGAAATCCCCGCTGTTTTCGAGAAGATCTTTCGCCGCTTCGTATCGCTCCTGGGCCCGAAGCGGCAGGGCCCATTCCATCATCTCGGTGTATGCCGCCGTCGGCAGGTACACGATCCCGATCGGAGAGTGCGCATCTATTACTTTTGAAAACAACGTCATCTCCAGCCACGCTGCGTTCTTCATCAAGGCATCACAGAACCGCCGGAGCCAGCCATGCTTATAGCAGAGATCGTGAGTTCCCGGCCAGAGCCCGAATTTCTCCCCGTCATCCGCGAGCACCACTATCCCGCGCGAATCTCCGGCCTCGGAGGCGACCGCTTTCAGGTACGAGATCGCATCGCCGGGATCGCTGAACGGGATCAGATAACGGAGTTTCTTGTCGATGGGAAAAACATTGATATACTTTCCATCCTCCTCGGTACGAAAGTATCCTCTCATCTCCTCAGAGCTGAATCCGGTGCTCTTGAAATGCGCATCATCGACGATCGTATATTCGAGTCCCGCATTGGAGAGGGTTTCCGGAAGGTGGGGCTCCCAAATGCGCTCGGTGAGCCAGCATCCGCGAGGCGTTATATGGAAACGCTCGCGCAGGAATTCCCTCATAACCCCGAGCTGGCCCTGGCGGTCACGCTCAGGTATGACGGACAGAATCGGTTCGTAGTATCCACCGGACATCAACTCCACCTGTCCGCGGGAAACCATCTCACCGAGACGCTCTGCGTATTCGGGGTGTCTCTCGATGAGCCAATCCCAGAGAACTCCGCTATTGTGGAGGGCGAACGGGATTTCGGGATAACCATACAGGATTTCCAGAAACGGCAGGTATGCCTGCCGGTAGGCCTCTTCGAAAACATGGTCGAAGTTTCCCACCGGCTGATGATTGTGCAGTCCGAGAATGAAAGAAATTTTTTTTGCCATTTCTCCCTTCGGGTTCCTATACGACCTTTGAATTCATGATTACCGGATTGTGATCCGGCAGCGCTCGCGCCTCGAGTGTCACTCCCCGCTTGACGAGTTCCCGCAGCACCTGCCGCTCTTCCTCATCGAGATACACGAAGTCGAGGTACTCTTCCCTGCCCTCGCGGTAATGGAGGCCGCCTACATTCACCTCATCCACCGCAAGGCCGAGCTCGATTAGCCTGAGAATGCTCCTGGGAGAGCGAACGAGGAGGATAATCCGTTCCTTGTCGAAAACCCCCCCGCTCACCTGCGCCTTTGTCTCCTCGAGCGAAAGGATAGAGACTTTAATCTCCGGCGGGACCGCGGTCAAGTAGAGATTCTTCTCCCATTCGGTAGATGCAACCTCGTCATCGGCTATGACGATACGGTCGGGATGAAGCGCGCTTCCCCATCCGATCACAACCTGGGCATGGATCAGTCGATCATCGATTCTGACAAGGGTAATCAAAGGCTACTGCACCACCGCCATTGTATGAGGGACCATATTCCAAGATTCTGCTCTCGCGGGGGACCATATTCCAAGATTTTTTCTTTGCGGCGTGCAATCGGATACCTATCAGAGATCAATGACCTTGACGCTCTCGCGGCCGCGGCGTATGAGATGATCCACCATGTCCAGGAAATTCATCGAAGATCGCTTCGTGAGAAAATCAAGCAACAGCGGCAGATTAACGCCGCTTATCACTTTCACGCCTGCGATCCCCTGGGTGGCGCGGACGCTGTTTGCGCAGCACGACCCTCCGAAATAATCGACGAACAGGAGGACGTTGGCGCTCCCTGTTTTATCGATTATCTTCCTGATCTTGAGAATTATATCCTCGTCGCACAGGTCTGAACCGGATATTGCGTAACAGTTGCTTATATTACCGACAATGAGCTCGGCGGTGCGCAACAGCTCCTCGCCGAGCTGACCGTGCGTTACCAAGATTCCTATCGTTTCCAATTGTGCTTGCTCCGCGTTCATTCCGTGTCGAATTTGAGATACCTTCTCGTCTTCTTGTCACTCTCCATCATGTCGACCAATCGTTTGTCGAGGCTCTTCGCCGCATCGATACCATAGACTTTGAGCATATGATTGAGCGCAATGGACTCCGATATCACGGTAATATTCTTCCCGGGATAGATAGGAATTACGAGCTGCCTGACCGGCACTCCCAGAATGTCCGTTGTTTGCTCATCGAGGCCGACTCGTTCCCAGTCTTTCGTTGCGTCCCATTCATCGAGCCTGACCACAACCTCGATACGCTTTTGTATTCTCACCGCACGGATGCCGAAGATGTCCATGACATTGATAATCCCAAGGCCCCTGATCTCCATGAAATGGCGCAGATGCTCCCCTCCCCTCCCAATGAGCACATCACGGTGCCTGACTATCTCGACGACATCATCCGCCACGAGCCTGTGCCCCCGCTCCACGAGATCGAGCGCGATCTCGCTCTTTCCGATCCCGCTACGTCCCAGAATCAGGAGCCCTACACCATACACATCTACGAGCGATCCATGTACCTGAGTCATCGGAGCAAATACGTTTTCGAGGTGGGTGGTCAGTGAATGTATGAAGGGGGTCGTTGAGAGCGGCGTTCGAAAGATCGGCACCGAGTTCTGTTCGGCCAGCGGCACGAGATCCTTCGGCACGTCGAGTCCCTTGGTGACAATGATGCAGCAGAGCTGCTCTGTAAACAATCTCGCGATGGAGTCGTGCTGGTCCGCCTCCCCGAGCAACTGCAGGTAGAGAAGCTCCGTCTCGCCGAGAATCTGGATCCTCTCGCTGAGGTAATTCTCCATGAAGCCCGTCAGGGCAAATGATGGTCGGTGAATATCCGGAACCGTTATGCGGATGACGCTCTCGAAACTCGATGTCAGAGCCTCGAATTCGAACTCTTCGGACGTGTCCTTGTAGAAATCCTCAACTGAATACTCCTTCAACACGAAACCCTCCACTCGTGTTCGATAGGCTTGGGCGGCGAACAGGGCGGCGCCGTTTCCCCGAGACCCTACCCCGACGTATCCACGACGCCGTAATGCCCGTCAGGCCGTTTATAGACGAGATTCAGTTTACCTGATTCCTTGTTATTGAAAAGAAGAAAATGCTCTTCCTGGTCCTCCATCAAAATAATTGCTTCTTCGACACTGAACTCCGGAACATTGCGCGGAACGATTTCTATCACTTGCGGTGAACCGACTCCGATGCTTCCGGATTCGATGATGTGCTCATCGGGGGCTGTTTTCATTACTGCCTTTCGCGGCTTGTGTTGATTCGATATGATCTTTCCCTTGAATTTCTTCATTTGCCTTTCGAGGTGCTTGGCGGCTCTGTCAACCGAGGTCATCATATCCTCGGATTCCTCTTTAGCCGCAAAATCGTGTCCGTTGACATGAACATTCACTTCGGCGATATGACGAAACTTCTCAACTGTCATAATGACATCTACAGTGAGAATGTGATCGAAAAAACGCTTGAGCTTTGCCAGCTTTCTCTCGGTAAAATCGACAAGATCCGGGCTGGCATCAAAGTGTCTTGCAGTGGTCGTCAGCTTCATTTCACATTCCTCCTCGTCTCATGTGCCGGCCGGCGTCAAACGGCCGCTCGTGGGATAGCGAGGCTGTTTTCCTGATAGGAACTGCGTACGAGAGGACCCGACGCTACCTCCAGGAAACCCATTTCGCGGGCAATCTTTCCTATGTCCGAAAAAGTCTCCGGTGGGATATATTCGACGACAGGAACCTGCTCAACGCCCGGGCGGAGGTACTGGCCGACGGCAAGGTAATCACACCCGACGCGCCTCAAGTCCCGAAAAGCCTCGATAACCTCATCCAGCGTCTCCCCAAATCCAAGAATCAATGCTGACTTTGTCATCACCTCCCCTTCAATCTCCTTAGCCATTTTCAAGAGTTGAAGCGACCTGTCATAATAGGCGCCTCTCCTTAAGGTACGATATAGCCTCTTAACGGTTTCCATATTATGAGAGAGTATATGCGGCCCCGCATGTAGAACGGTCTCGAGCGCCCGTTCGCTGCCGCTAAAATCAGGAATGAGCACTTCGATCGCCGGAGCGGGCTCGCGTTGCTTAAGAGCCCGAATGACGGCCGCATAATGACCGCTGCCGCCGTCGGGGAGATCATCCCTCGTCACCGAAGTAACGATAACGTGACCGAGGTCGAGCTCACCGGCAGCTCCCGCTATATTTTCCGCCTCCTTGCCGTCGGGCGGAAGCGGCATACCCTTTTTAACCGAACAGAACCGGCATTCCCTCGTGCAGACATCCCCAAGGATAATGAATGTCACCTTGCCGCGTGAATAGCATTCCGCCCTGTTGGGACAGAGGGCTTCCCGGCATACGGTATGGAGCTTGTACTTTCCTACGACTTGCTCGATGCGGCTGCATTCGGTAACGTGGGGTATTCGCCTCCTCAACCAGAAGGGGAGCCTATCGGGGCGTGCACAGTCTGTTGATATTGTCATGTATCGTCTCTTACCACGAAGGAAGAGTCCGCCTAGTATTGCTTTCTATGTCGCGCCGGCAGAATGCCGAGCTGCTCACGGTACTTGGCTACCGTCCTCCTCGCAATAATCAATCCGTCATCTTTGAGTATATCAGCAATTTTCTGATCGCTCAATGGCTTCTTTGTATCTTCCTTGGCAATTATTCCCTTTATATTCACCTTGGCGCTCTTGGCCGATACCTCCTCGCCGGAGTACGTGCCGAGCGCGGAACTGAAGAAGAATTTGAGCTCGTAAACGCCCCGCGGGGTTTGCACGTATTTGTTTGTGGTAACACGACTTACCGTTGATTCGTGCATGCTGATCTTGCTCGCGACCTGCTGAAGCGTCAGCGGCTTCAGGCTGGCGGTGCCTTTTTCGAAAAATTCCCACTGCTCCTCGACGATACTTTCCATCACCTTAATCATCGTCCGCCGCCGCTGCTCGATCGTCTGTATCAGCCACTTTGCGTTCTTCAGGCGCCCCTGGATAAAATCCTTCGTTTCATTGCTGATAGAGGGATTGCGCTGTAACTCATTCTTGTATGCCTGACTTATCCTGAGGCGCGGTATATTGCGGTCGTTGAGGAAAACGATGTACTTATCGGCAACCCGCTCGACGATCAGATCGGGAATGACGTACTTAGGCTCGTCGGCGAGTATATCGAGTCCCGGCTTCGGATTAAGCATTCCGATCACATGTGCCTGTTCCTGAACATCCTTGAGCGTCAGCTTGAGCTTCTTGCTGAGATCCAGATATTTCTTATGCTTGAACTCCTCGAAGTGATCGCGAACGATCCGCGCGGCCATGCTCTCACCCATCCCGTTCGCCTCGAGCTGGATGAGAAGGCACTCCTTGATATCCCGTGCGCCGACGCCGGGCGGATCGAATGTCTGGATAATTTTCAGAACCTTCTCGACATCCTTCGACGTCACGCCGAAGGTGTTCACAATCTCCTCGAGCTCACAGGTCAGATAGCCGGAGTCATCGAGGCTGCAGATTATGTATTCGCCGATCTCGAGATCGTGTTCGTCATTCGTGGCGAGTCTGAGCTGGCTCATCAGAAATTCCGCGAAGCTCTGCTTGGCGATGGGAACACGTTCGACAAACTCTTCTCGCTCTTCCTGCTCCGCATACCCCCTGCTGATCTCGTAGCCGGTCTCTATGTAATCTTCCCAGTTTATTTCGTCCTTTTGCTTTTCATCCTGATCCTCGTTTTCAGCCTCCTCATCCTCCGCCTGATCCTCTTCCTCCATCGGCTCCAGCATTTCCTCTTCCTCCGTCTCGAGCATGGGGTTTTGAAGGATCTCCTGCTTGAGGACCTGCTGTAGCTCCTGCGTCGGCATCTGGAGAAGCTTGAGCGCCTGCTGGAGCCTCGGTGTCATGACAAGCCGCTGTACCATCCCGATGTGTAATCCGATTTTCATTTCCATACGAAAGCTATCCTCCATCTCAAAGACGAAAGTCCTCTCCAAGGTAAATCTCTCTCACGTGAGGATCCGATGCCAGCTCGTCCGCAGTTCCGGACCGCCGTATGCTGCCCTCATACATGATATACGCCCTATCTGTTATTGACAACGTCTCCCTGACATTGTGATCCGTTATCAAAACGCCCAGCCCTCTCTCGCGGAGCTTCTTTACGATCGCCTGAAGGTCGGCGACCGCTATCGGGTCGATGCCGGCAAACGGTTCATCGAGAAGCATAAAGGCGGGATCGGTAACGAGCGAGCGGGTGATCTCCACCCTGCGCCTCTCCCCGCCGGAGAGCTGGTATCCATAGCTTTTTCTCAGATGTTCGATATTGAGCTCGTGCAAGAGACCCTCGAGTCTTTCCTTTCGCTCTTTCTTGGATATCGGGAGCGTTTCGAGAATCGCCATGAGGTTTGCCTCGACGGTCAGGCGTCTGAAGATCGAAGCCTCCTGGGGAAGGTATCCGATTCCCTTACGTGCGCGCTTGTACATCGGCAGTCCCGTAATTTCGTCTCCTCCGAGGCTGACATGGCCGGCCTCCGGCCTGATCATGCCGACAATTATGTAAAAGCAGGTCGTCTTGCCGGCACCGTTGGGACCGAGCAGGCCGACAACCTCTCTGCGGCGCACCTTTATCGAGACCTTATCGACGACCCGACGTTTCCCATAGCTTTTCACCAGCCCCTCGCATGAGAGCTCGGTCATTCCGCCGGCTTCGGTGGTCTCGATAGATTCGGCTGCGGTCTCAGTCATTGCCCTCTTCCTTGGATTCGGTCGCGGTCTCAGTCAGCGCCCTCTTCCTTAGCGGTTCTCTCCTTCTTCACTTCCTCCTCCACATACCCCTCATTGTCTCTCAGATACACTTTTACGTCTCTCTGTATCTCGACATTCTCGAGTTCAGGGTCACTCAGAAATCCATATCCCGTCAATACGTCGTTCCCACGCGTGAAGCGAACGAAATCCTCCGTATGGATCCCTCCCAGTTCATTTACCCAAACGAGACTTTCCGTCTCGAGCATATATCCTTCCTGTGAGGTCACAACAACGTTACCGAGCGCTGTCAGATCCTTCGTTACCTGATTGAACTCGGCCTTATCCGCTGTCAACACAGATGTGAGCTCCCCTCTCTCGCCGAAAAATTCTATCCGAGGATCGTCCGTTACGAGAAGCTTACGCGCATTATACACCCGTGCGGCGGGAGCCTTCAAAATCCATTTCGTAACGCCGGAGTCACTTTCCATCGTAGTGAAGTCGGAGAACTCTTGATCGGGCAGGTCACCCGCGCCGAGGGAACCACCGCGCTTCTCGTCGGATCCGCACGACAGGACGGCCGCCATCAGTGGTATGATCGCGAGAAAGCAAATGTAACTCAAGCGCTTCGATACGTTATGCTTCAATCCAATCACCGCGTCGATCCATCCCGTTTCTTTTTAAACGTGACTCATTCATCATTTAAATATACAACGCACCTTACCATGTAATATTACACTTGATAGAAAAGAAAGTTAATTAAACCTTGGACGTTTCCTTTCTTTCCGCTTCATCCACCGGACGCTCCGGCTTCCTTCTCCAGCGATTGTGAAGCCAAACCCATTGTTGTGGATAGAGCCGTATCAGTTTCTCGATCGCATTCGAGCACGATCTCGTGAGCTCGTCTATTCTCTCCTGCGACGGTAGATCCGCCGCTGGTTTGTCGAGCTCGGACAGCATCGTTATCCGGTGCTTCCCGTTCGGCTGCATATGTATCGCCATCGGCACGATGGCCGCTCCGCTTTTCAGCGCAAACGCGGCCGCCCCCCTCGGCGTGTAAGCGGGAACCCCGAAGAAGGGGACAAACACACCGTCGACGTCTATGTCCTGATCGGTCAGCATCCCCAGTATTTCGCCTCTCTTGAGGACCTTGTACGCGCTCACGGCGCTCGTTCCGCGCGGGATCGACTCGACGCCGTGCCGCCGTCTCATCTTCACGAGGATGTCATTGATTTTTCTGTTAGTTACGTCTCTCGCGATAACACTCACCTTATACCCCTTCTCGGAACAGTGGCTGGCCATGAGCTCCCAGCATCCGATATGACCCGTCAATGCAATAACCCCCGAACCTCGTTCGTACGGAGTCCGAAGATTTTCCTCTCCTTCGATCGTGCACAGTTCGAGCACTTTTTCTTTCGGAAGGTATATGAGTCTCAGCGCATCGAACGCATTGCGGCCGAGGGCGCTGAACGAGCCTCTCGCCATCGCTCTCACGATCAACGGATCGCTCCCCGGAAATGCGAGCGCGAGGTTTCCGAGAGCCATTTCGCGATCCTTCCTGTAGAGACGAAACGTGAGGGAACCGAGAGCCGCGAACAGAGATAAACCGATACGCCTCGGCGTAATTCTCGTCAAAAGAATGAGCAGTTTTACCAGGAGAAGGACAAGTCCTCTTCGAATATTCTTCTTCACCCTGCACCCGACCCGGGGGGATCACAGCCACGCATACCGATCCATCATTCTCCGGCACGGCAGCTGTTGGATTGTATAACTTCTTTAATGACAAGGAATACCCTTGCTATTGAATCACCTATACCACAACAAAAGTCTTATGTCAAGCAAATGTTATGCCAAATAATTCTTTTAATTCGACCGGCAGCAATTAGCGTCTAGCCCATTATCAGTTAAGTAGTTATCAGGATCCTGGCTAAACGTGAGCATCTTTTCAAGCCGGCGCGCCGAGAAATAGGGGAGAATATTTACAATGATGGTATAATTATCGTTTCTAAGCGTTTGTGCGAGATGCTGAAACGAGGGCCGCTATTTTTGATCCAAGCGCCATGCCGAAATGAAAGCCACTATCTTCGACATAAAGCGATTCGCGATACACGACGGTCCGGGGATCAGGACAACCGTCTTCTTCAAGGGCTGCCCCCTCGAGTGCTGGTGGTGCCACAATCCCGAGGGTCAGAAGCCGGAACCGGAGATTATGCTCAGACCATGCTACGCTCAGCATGCGGTTGCATCGAATAAACAAGAAATTATTGGCAGGGAAGTGAGCATCGACGACATGATTCGTGAAATAGAAAAAGAGAGGATTTTTTACGATGAGTCAGGGGGAGGCGTGACCCTGTCGGGGGGCGAGCCACTCATGCAACAGGAATTCGCAAGCTCCCTGCTCGGCATGTGCAGGGAGCGGGGGATTCATACCGCCATCGATACCTGCGGATATGCGCCGCCGGGGATTTTCAGCGCGATCCGGGACATGACCGACCTCTTTCTCTATGATCTGAAGATCATCAACGACGAAAAGCACAGAAAATACACCGGGGTGCCGAATCAACTCATTATAGATAATTTGAAAGGGCTGTCCGAGTCTGGACGGAGCACGTATATTAGATTCACCGTCATCCCGGGAGTGACGGATACGAATAAAAATATCAGCGATGTAATCGAGCTCATTTCGACATTACATAATATCGAAGAAATCGATCTCCTACCGTTCTATAATTACGCGGGAGAAAAGTACAAACGGCTGGGCCGTGAAAATAGAATGGCTGATGTGAAACCGCCGTCCGCCATGCGACTCGACGAGATCAAGAAGCAATTCGAAAAACACGGATTTGCAGTGAGAATCGGGGGGTAAGCCGATACGGGTTGGACGCCGGACAAAATGGGCCGGATGCAGTATGTTGATCGGGGGTTGGCAATGAACGAGAGGATACAGAGGCTTCGGGAAGAGAGCTTGAATGCGAAACCTTCTATTTCGCCCGAGCGCGCCGTGCTGCTCACCGAGTTTTACAAGAGTGCCGCCGCGGCGAGGGCTTCCGTGCCGCTCGCGCGCGCACGTGCCCTGAAGTACATCATGGCACGAAAGAAGCTGTGCCTGAACCGGGGTGAGCTCATCGTCGGAGAACGCGGTCCCGCCCCGAAGGTGACCCCCACCTACCCCGAGATCTGCACACATTCGCTCAAGGATCTCGAGATACTCGATTCGAGAGAAAAGGTATCCTTTTCGGTTGATGAAGAAACAAAACGTATCTATCAGGATGAAATCATGCCGTTCTGGGGCGGGCGCTCCATGAGAGACCGGATCTTTCATTCCATGAGCAGGGAATGGAAGGCAGCCTACGAAGCGGGAGTTTTCACCGAGTTTCAGGAACAGCGGGCCCCCGGCCACACCGTGAACGGGGATAAAATTTATCACAAGGGTTTTCTCGATCTTAAAAAAGAGATCCGCGAAAGTATAAGAAAGCTCGATTACTTTAATGATCCGCATGCACTCGACAAGCGCGAAGAGCTCGAGGCGATGGCCGTGGCGACGGACGCCCTGATACACTATGCGAAGCGGTACGCGAAGCTCCTGAAACGGGAAGCGGAGAGAGAAGATGACGGCGCGCGGAGAACCGAGCTAGAAACGATGGCCGGTATCTGCGAGCGGGTCCCCGCTCGCTGCCCTCGAACCTTCTGGGAAGCCCTCCAGTACTACTGGTTCGTTCATGTCGGCGTGATCACCGAATTCAACACGTGGGACTCTTTCAATCCCGGCCGCATCGATCAGCACCTCTATCCGTTCTACAGAAGAGAGATCGATGCTGGAAGCCTGACGAGAGACCGGGCGAGGGAATTGCTGCAATCATTCTGGATCAAATTCAACAACCAGCCCGCGCCTCCGAAGGTCGGCGTGACGGCCCTCGAGAGCAATACATACACAGATTTTTGTCTGATAAATCTCGGCGGGCTAACCGTTGACGGCGCCGATGCCGTCAACGAACTCTCATATCTCATTCTCGATGTCATCGAGGAAATGAGAATCCTGCAGCCGAGCTCGATGGTGCAGATCAGCAAAATGAATCCCGACCGTTTCATAGACCGCGCCCTCGAGATCATCAGAACCGGTTTCGGACAGCCCTCGGTATTCAATACCGACGCCATCATTCAGGAGCTCGTGAGACAGGGCAAAACGATCGAAGATGCGCGCCTCGGAGGCGCGAGCGGGTGTGTCGAATCGGGCGCATTCGGCCGTGAAGCCTACTTCCTCTCCGGCTACTTCAACCTGCCGAAGATACTCGAGGTCACCTTGAACAACGGCGCGGATCCGGAAACGGGCAAGCGGATTGGTCCCAAGACGGGCAAGGCGGAGAGCTTCGAACGGTTCGAAGACCTGCTCGCCGCATTCGAAAAACAGGTGGCCTATTTCGTCGATGTCAAGATCAGGGGAAACAACATCATAGAACGCCTCTACGCCAGACACATGCCGGCGCCCTTCTTGTCGCTATTCATCGACGACTGCATCAAAACAGGGAAGGATTACCACGACGGAGGAGCGAGGTACAACACGTCTTACATTCAGGGAGTGGGACTCGGAAGCGTGACCGATTCATTCGCGTCGATCCGATACAACGTCTATGATGAAAAACACGTGACGATGAAAAAACTGCTCGCGGTATTGAAAGCGGACTTCGAAAGGCACGAATCGATCCGCGAACGATTTCTCGACGATACGCCGAAGTACGGAAACGACGAAGACTACGCCGATGCTATAGCGCGGGACGTGTTCGAGATTTACTACGGCGCGGTAAACGGAAGACCCAACACTAGGGGCGGGCACCACCGGATCAACCTGCTGCCCACAACAGTTCATGTCTACTTCGGCAGCGTTATCGGAGCGCTTCCCGACGGCCGCAAAGCGCACGAACCGCTCTCGGAAGGCATCTCCCCCGTGCAGGGGGCCGACCGTAAGGGGCCGACGGCGGTGATCAAGTCGGCTTCGAAGATCGATCACATCCGAACCGGAGGAACGCTGCTCAATCAGAAGTTCACGCCCGACATCCTCAGCGACAAGACGGGATTGACAAAGCTCCGCCACCTCATTCGCGCCTACTTCAAGATGGACGGCCATCACATACAGTTCAATGTCGTCGACGCCGAAACGTTGCGGAAGGCGCAGCGGAATCCGGAGAAATATCGTGACCTCATAGTGCGGGTCGCCGGCTACAGCGATTACTTCGTCGATCTGGGAATCGATCTCCAGAATGAGATCATCAGGAGAACGGAGCACGGAGCGGTATAAAGAGATGATCAGAAGAATTTTGCACAGGGCGGGAGAGCGGGTCAGGCGGGAGACTTCCTACTTCAATCCCTCACGGACAATATCATGGATATGAATGACGCCTACCGGCCGCCCGTTCGAATCGAGGACGAAGAGCTGGGTAATCGCCCCCTTGGGATTCATCTCCATCTGCTCGAGGGCATCTGTCGCGAGAACGTCAGATCTCGTCGTGCACGGGGAGCTCGTCATCACCTCTGAAACCTTCAGCTCGAGAGCCTGGGGATTATTGAGCAGTATCCGCTTCAGGTCGCCGTCTGTGACGATCCCGACGAGCCGTCCCTGGTCATCGGTTATTCCCGTGCATCCCAGCCGCTTGTTGACGATCTCGAAAAGGGCTTCCCGCAGCGTCGTCTGCGTCGAGACAACCGGCACGGCTGCACCATCGTGCATGAGCTCGCCGACGGTAAGCAGCAATTTCTTGCCGAGGAGACCGCTCGGATGAAGCTTCGCGAAATCCTCCTTGCCGAAATTCCTGCTGCGAAGCGCCGCAACGGCGAGCGCGTCTCCGAGCACCATTGCCGCCGTGGTGCTCGTCGTCGGGACGACATCCATCGGGCATGCCTCTTTCCCCGCGTTCGTATGCAGGACAATATCGCTCTCCGCCGCGAGCGGCGAATCCCGACTCACAGTAATCGAGATCATCTTTACCTTCATCGCTTTCAGGTGGGGCAGAAGCTTCGATATCTCCTCGCTGCTCCCGCTCTTGCTCACCGCGAGAAAGATATCCTTCCCCGTGACCATCCCCATATCACCATGACCGGCTTCGACGGGATGAAGGTATACGGAGGGTGTTCCCGTGCTGCTGAGCGTGGCGGCGATCTTCCTCGCCACGATCCCGGATTTTCCGATGCCGCAGACGATGACCTTTCCCCGGCAGCCGAGCAGTAACTTCACGGCCCGCTCGAACTCCTTGCCGATCCCCCTCTCGAGCAATTTCAGTCCCTCTATCTCCGTCGAAACGACCTCCCGGCCGAGCTCGGCCATGTCGCGCTTCGGGGATGTCTTTGAGGCGTTTTTCGATTTACCCTTGTTTTTACTCTCAATAGTCATAACAACGCTCGCAGTGTCCTTGCGTTTCTTTCCGGCCATTATATCACCTTTACGCGTTCACGCGAAGCTCTTGACAAGCCGGTATATCCCGGCCGTCTCCGCAAGAAGGGCCGGCAGTTCCTCGAACGGCATCATGGCTTCCGCGTCGCAACCGCACGAGAGGGGCTCGAAGTGCGTCTCGACAAAGAACCCGTCACATCCCGCCGCCGCAGCAGATCGCGCCAGCAGCCTGACGAATCCGGGTCTGCCGCCGCTCTTGTTCCCGAGCCCGCCGGGGAGCTGAAGTGAATGGGTCGCATCGAAGATGAGCGGCACCCCGAAGGACCTCATCCGCGGAAAGCTCGTGAAGTCCACCACGAGATTGTTGTAGCCGAAAAACGTGCCCCGTTCGGTCACCATAACTCCGGCGGCTCCGTTGCGCTCGGCCTTCTCGACGGCGAGGCCCATCTCCTCGGGTGAGAGAAACTGCCCCTTCTTGAGATTGATCACCCTGCCGGTGCGCGCCGCGGCGACGATCAAGCTCGTCTGTCTGCAGAGAAACGCCGGAATCTGCAGGCAGTCACATACCTGCGCCGCGCGAGAGACGTCGCCGGCGCCGTGGATGTCGGTCAACAGTGGAACACCCGCCCTTTCGCCGATGCGCGCAAGCATCTCGAGTCCCTTATCGATTCCCGGACCGGCATACGAATCGATCGACGAACGATTGTCCTTTAAATAGCTCGATTTGAATATGTAATAAAATCCTGCATGCGCGGCCGCTTCGGCGCATCTTTTCGCGAGCTCGAGAGCCGTTTCCTCGTCCTCGAGAACGCATGGACCGGCGATGAGCAGAGGAGTTTTATTCAAGTCAATAGTATTTTTTCTGATAATCAGATTTTTCATCGCCGAATCCCCATTATCCGTCACTCTGTACCGCGGTGGAGGCGTTCTGCTCCTCGTCGCGCGCCCGTTTACGAATCAGGGCCGCGGCAACCAATCCCTTGAAAAGCGGGTGGGCTCTCTGGGGACGCGATTTGAATTCGGGGTGGAACTGTGAGGCGATAAAGAATGGGTGCGACGGGATCTCCACGATCTCGACGAGATTTCCGTCCGGGGAGAGCCCGGAGATCGCAAGACCGTTCTCCTCGAGCGTATCCCGATACTCGTTGTTGACCTCCCAGCGATGGCGGTGCCGCTCCGCTATCTCCAGAGAATCGTAAAGCCGGTGGGCGAGCGAGCCATCCTTGATAGTGCAGGGGTAGGAACCGAGTCTCATCGTCCCTCCCATCTTGGAACGGCTCCGCTGGGCAAGCATGAGATCGATGACGGGGTGGGAAACATCCTTCTCGAATTCGGAACTGCCCGCTTCGAGGCCGCAGACGCTTCGCGCGAACTCGATAACGGCACACTGTAGACCGAGACAGATCCCGAAGAAGGGAATGCTGTTCTCCCGGGCGTAGCGGACCGTCTTGATCTTTCCCTCGATCCCCCTGTCACCGAATCCGCCGGGCACGAGAACCCCGTCCACATCCTTGAGGTAGGGCTCGGCTCCCTTCTCTTCGACCTTTTCCGTGTCGACATACCGGACGTTTACTTTCACATTGTTCGCCACGCCCGCATGAGTGAAGGATTCCATGATGCTTTTATATGCATCGAAGAGATGAACGTACTTTCCACATATTGCAATATCGACGCTCTCCGTCATCGAATATATCTTGTGAACCATTTTCTCCCACTCGGCGAGGTCCGGGGGAAGAGAGGCGATGCCGAGCTTCTCGACGATGATATCGTCGAGCCCCTCTTTTCGCAACTCGAGGGGTACCTGGTATATCGAATCTACGTCCAGCGCCGCGATGACCGCGCGTTGTTCGACATTGCAGAAGAGGGCTATCTTGCTCCGAATCTCTTTGTTGAGCTGCTGTTCGGTCCGGCAGAGGAGGATATCGGGCTGGATCCCGATCTCGCGCAGGCCCTTCACACTGTGCTGGGTCGGCTTCGTCTTGAGCTCGCGCGCCACACGTATGATGGGAACGAGCGTGAGATGAATAAAGAGGCTGTTTTCCCTCCCGACATCGAGGCGAATCTGTCGCACCGCCTCGAGGAACGGAAGTCCCTCGATATCACCCGTTGTTCCACCGATCTCTGTTATGACGACATCAACGTCGTTGCCGTTCTCCGCTGCGAAGCGGATCCGGCTCTTTATCTCATCGGTGATATGCGGCACGACCTGGACGGTGCGTCCGAGGTACCCTCCCTCCCGCTCGCGGTTTATCACCGCCTCGTATATCTGGCCGGTGGTCACGTTCGAGCGCTGGCCGAGGTTGCGGTCTATGAAGCGCTCGTAGTGTCCGAGGTCGAGATCAGTCTCGGCGCCGTCGTCGGTGACGAAAACCTCACCGTGCTGAAAGGGACTCATCGTTCCGGGATCGACATTGAGGTAGGGATCGAATTTCTGAAGGACTACATTGAGACCGCGTTGCTTGAGAAGAAGGCCGATCGATGAAGAGGCGATACCTTTGCCCAGAGATGAAACCACACCACCCGTTATAAAAATGTATTTGGTCTTCTCGCTCAATCTTCCCTTTCGAAATCTTTGGGGGAGCCCCGAAGAGCGAATCAAACTCCCATCAATCTACTTTCTTTGGATTTTTTTTTCAACTCTTTTTATGTCGCCCGGAGTATCGACCCCTGCCGCGGCGGTCCGGCATGTTACAACGCGAATCATGTGGCCGTTTTCGAGGACTCTGAGCTGCTCGAGGGACTCACGTTTCTCGAGGGGGCCCCTGCGGAGTGAACCTAGCCCAAGCAGAAACGAGCGCCGGTAAGCATAAACACCGATATGTCTGAGAACGCTTCCTTCGCCGCCCGGGATGGGCGCGCGGGAAAAATAGAGGGCGTTACCGTCGAGATCTGTGACGACCTTCACCACATCCCGCCTGCCCGCTTCCGCCCGATCGGCGCACGGGGAGGCAAGCGTTCCCATGGGCACCGAAGGATTCGACTGCATCATCTCGATCAACCGCTCAACACCGCGTTTCGGCAAGAGCGGTTCGTCACCCTGAATATTCACGACGATACCGTGCCGGTGCCCGGCGGCCACTTCGCAAACGCGGGCGGTGCCGGTTCCGTGACGCTTCGAAGTCATGAGAGCGGTTCCCCCGTCATTTACGACGACGTCGAATATTCTCCTGTCGTCGGTGGCCACAACCACCCCGTCCACGCCCCTGAGCTTTGCCGCCCGCCTGTATACATGCAGTATCATCGGGAGCCCGGCGATCAGGGCCAGCGGCTTTCCCGGAAATCTCGTCGAAGCGTAGCGAGCCGGGATAACAACGAGAACCTTCGAACGCGGCAACAGTCACCTCATTTCCGTACCCGAGTTCAACGTGCGTATTTCTTTTGTCCCTCTTTATATACGTTACCGCCGGCGCAGTCCTGCGCGACGATGAGCGGGAAATCCTTCACCTCGAGCTTTCGAATCGCTTCGGCTCCGAGATCTTCATAGGCGATGACCTCGGCGCTTACGATGCTCTTTGAGATGAGCGCTGCGGCGCCGCCCGTTGCGGCGAAGTATACCGCTCCATGCTTCCTCATCGCCTCTACGACAGGCTCCGAACGCTCCCCCTTACCGATCATGCCCCTGAGCCCGTTCTCGATCAGCGCCGGCGAATAGGGATCCATCCGGTAGCTCGTCGTCGGGCCCGCCGAACCGATCGCCTTTCCCGGCGGCGTCGGCGCGGGTCCCACGTAATAAATAATCTGGCCGTCGAGCGGCATCGGGAGATCCTTGCCGGCCTCAAGCAGATCGACGAGCCGTTTATGAGCGGCGTCCCGTGCCGTATATATAACACCCGTCAACTTTACCGTATCACCGGATTTCAGTTCCTTGACCACATCTTCGCTGAGCGGGGTGGTTACACTGTGTTCTGCCATGTTTTACCTGCCTGAATAAATATTTATTAACGTCAAATTACAGTTCTACCTTCTTGTGCCGGGCCGCGTGACAGTTGATATTCACGGCGACGGGAAATGACGCGATATGCCGTGGTGCGACTTCGATGTGGACGGCGAGAGCCGTGACACGCCCGCCGAAGCCCATGGGACCGACTCCCGTGTCGTTTACGAGCCCAAGGAGCTCGGACTCGATATCGGCGTAGAATGGATCGGGATGCGTGCTCCCGATGTCTCGCAACAGGGCCTTCTTGGCGAGATAGGCGCATCGCTCGAATGTGCCGCCGATACCGACACCGACAACGATCGGCGGGCAAGGATTGCCCGACGCCGTTCGCACACTCTCCACGACGAACCGCTTGATACCCTCGACCCCGTCGGCCGGCTTCATCATGGCGATCTTGCTCATGTTTTCACTCCCGCCCCCCTTTGGAACGACCCAGAGTGTGAGACCGTCACCGGGGACTATTCTCAGATGGATCACCGCCGGGGTGTTGTCTCCCGTGTTTTTCCCTTTAACGGGATCGTCGAGAACCGACTTTCTCAAGTATCCTTCGGTGTACCCCTTGCGCACGCCCTCGTTTATCGCTTCCTCGAAATCACCCCCGACGACATGCACATCCTGGCCGAGCTCCGCGAAGACGACCGCCAGCCCGGTATCCTGGCATATCGGCATTTTCTCGTCTCTCCCTATTTGAGAGTTCTCGAGGATCTGCCTCAACACCTCCTTGCCGGCGGGCGATTCCTCCTCCTTGAACGCCTTCTCGAGCGCAGACTGAACGTCGTCTTCGAGCTCGTAGTTGGCCTCCATCGAGAGGCGCGCTATCGCCTCGGTTATTTTCCCTGCTTCGATCTCCCTCATTCCAATCCTCTCTTTCTTATGGATTATTCCGCAGCAACAGAAATTCCGCGAAAGTCTATACAATCCTTGAATACAGCAATCAGATCTCCAGGTGTCCCGATTCCGGGCTACAGGGCGGGATCGAGAACGACAACCTTGAGCGAATCGGGCAGATTCTCCTTCGAGATCGTGAACCCGCTCCCACCGGCCTTTTCGACATTCTCCATCATACGCGTGAAATCATCGACCGGTGCTATGGGAAATCCAACCTTGTCCGTCTTGAAATGCATTGGAATGACGACTCTCGGATTGATCGCCTTTACGACCTCAGCGGCTGCGCGCGCATCGATCGTGAAGTGCCCGCCCACCGGGATAAAAAGCACATCGACGCCCTGAAGTCCGGGGATATCCTCTGCGGTTACGGAATGACCGAGATCCCCCAGGTGCGCTATCCGCAGGCCTTCGACCTCTACGATCGAAATCAGGTTCTTCCCCCGTTCGGATCCTTCGGACTCATCATGAAATGTGGGAAACGACCTGACCGTCATCCCTTCCAATTCGTGATCCCCGGCGCTATCTACTACATAACCGGCTTTCGACGTGACCTCCGTGAAGCAGTGATCCGCATGATCGTGACTCACAACCGCGACATCGTAAGAGCCGGTTATCGGTCCATACGCAAGCGCGCCATCGTACGCGCCCGATTCGTAGGGATCGAATACGAGCTTTTTGCCGTTCTCGAGCACCAGTTCGAAAGCGGCGTGACCGAGATAATTGATCTTCACTGTCTCACCCCCCTAAAAAAAAGAGAACCCTTTCGGAACAACTGCTGTTCCGGGTTCTCCATGTCAATCAGTCATACGTTAACCAGGCCCGTCAATGGGCATTCACGTGCACTTTTTTCTTGGATTTGCCGAAGCGCTCGTATTTAACGACTCCATCGATGAGAGCGTACAGGGTATCGTCTCTTCCCTTGCCGACGTTCAGTCCGGGATGGATCTTGGTTCCCCGCTGACGAATGATGATGCTTCCGGCCGTCACGACCTGCCCGGCGTATCTCTTCACACCGAGCCGTTTCGCGTTGCTGTCCCGGCCGTTCTTCGAGCTTCCTACGCCCTTCTTATGTGCCATACTCGCATCAGCTCCTCGGGAGTGCCCAACTAGGTGGACATCTTCATGATCTTGAGCAGGGTATATCCCTGACGATGCCCCTTTTTACGCCGGTAGTTCTTGCGGCGTTTCATCTTGAAAACAATGATCTTGTCTTCACGCCCGTGCTCGAGAACTTCGGCGGTTATCTTGACATCATCGAGGCTCGGCCGCCCGACGCGGACATCCTTGCCGTCAGAGAAAAGCAGTACATCATCGCACTGAATGACGCTCCCCACCTCGGCATCGAGACGAGGGACCTCGACCTGCTCGTCCGGTTTGACCGTCACCTGTTTTCCGGCCAATCTCACGACCGCGTACACCGTTGAACCTCCCTTACATACTGGAAGTGAACTATATTGATAGCAAACGGCTCGGTCCAAGTCAAGCCAAAAAAATCCCGCATATTGATTGCCGAACACCGGACGGCAGCGGCTTTATTTAAAAAGAAAGGGAGGGGGCTTCGAGCCCCCTCCCTTTGCGGCTCAGAACCGTTCGATATGTACGTCGAACTATCTCATGAGCACCATTTTCTTGGTTTCGACAAAGGACCCGGCGTTGAGCTTGTAGAAATAGATGCCGGATGCAACGGCAGCGCCGTTGTTATCCTTGCCGTTCCAGTTCACGGCATGGAGACCCTCTGTCTTGTGTCCGTCGACGAGCGTCCTCACGAGCTTTCCGGCGGCATCGTAGATATTGAGATTCACAAAGCCGGCAGTCGGGATCTGGAAGCTGATCGACGTGCTCGGGTTGAACGGATTCGGATAGTTCTGGCCGAGCTTGTAAGTAAGCGCAGGAGTCTCGTCATGCGTTTCGGGATTGAATCCCGGGTCGAGTCTCAGAACGTGATGATTGCCACAATTATCATCGTATTCGACATCGAACCATACATTGAAGCTGCCGCCCGGGTGAGCGGTCAGATCGAATACGTAATCATCTGTGTTCCAGGAACTACCCCCCCTGGGTATATTGCCGTAGACACCATCCGGATCGGGTATAACGAGCCACGGGATATCCGAGTTCATCCTTGCGGTAACGTTGAAGGCGTCGCCCGGCCCGTTGTTGGTCATCGCCACCTGCACCGTCCAGAGCGGGGGTGCCCAGGAAACCTCACGGTAGCCGACGAGTGTCAGCATAGCGAGCTCAGGTTCGCACACCTCGCATGTTTCCTGAATGCTGAATACGCCGTTGCTCATATCCGAGGGATCGCCATCGGCGTCTGTTATCCGGACGAGGCAGTTTGTGGAAATGTCGCCTGGAATGGTCCATGGTTCGGAGCCGTCGTCGGCGGTATTGTCGAAGGCCAACGTCCAAGCCGCTCCGCCGTTCGTCGTGTACTCGATATCGACGAGACCGCTCGTGCCGCTCGACGACCACATGATATTGTGAACGCTGCCGATTTCCCAGCACTCTCCACCGTTCGGTGCTGTGACCGTTATGGACTCCTCTCCCGGGCAGGGATCGGTCGGCGAACCCATGTCGAGCTTGCCCCATCCCCACTCGTTGTCCTTGCCAGCGGGAGCCACATCGATCGCGCGGCCCTCGAGGAAGTCCCGCACATCATCGACATCCATCGTGGGACAGGCCTCCATCACGAGCGCCGCCGCGCCCGCCACATGGGGCGCCGCAGCCGAGGTGCCGCCGAAGCACCCGGTCGAGATCGATATGTCCACACAGGAGGGACCTACGATATCCGGCTTTATCCTGCCGTCGAGCGTCGGCCCGAACGAGCTGTAATTATCCACGCTCGTGGCCGCCGCCCAGCCGGACTGGTGTCTGGCACCGACGGCGAAGCAGCCCGCCGCATCGGCCGGCAGGGAAAAGCTGCTCGCCGAATGTCTGTATTCCGACCGGTATCCGACGGTGTAAAATTTCAGCTGCGCGTTCCCCGTGCCGCCGGCCCGCTGGATCTTGATGTAATACTGGCCGGTGACAGGAATCGTCGTTTCGATTGCTTCTACACCCGGTTCCACACCGGTCTGGGGATTTGTCGAGGAGGCAACCGCCCCGGCAACACCGACTCTGTACAGATAAAGGTCGTAATCCACCGTCGTCGTCGGCCAGCCCCAGAACAGGTAGATGTCTATGCCCCAACCAGCCTGAAGCGTTGTTGTTGAACCATCATAGTTGGAGAGATTGTTGCTCTCATCGGTACCCGAGAAATTGTGCCAGCCGTCCGCATCGCCATCGGCAAACATATCCATGTAATGATAGTTCTGATTGTTCCCCGCGCTCTTGACGAAGAGGATCCCATTGGTATGCGCGTCGTTGACGATATCGCAGAGCGGCCCTGTTCCGTCATATCCGCCGGCGTTGTAGAATCCGAGGGACATGTTGATGATATCAATGCCGTTGGTAACGCAGTAATTCTTTGCAGCCATGAGATCCGACTCGTCACCGATGCGCAGCAGATACAGATCGACATCGGGAGCCATGTCTATGAGGATATCGGTGACGTTGGTTCCATGCCAATCTCCAGCATAACAGTTTCCACCATCATAGAACATCGGCACACCGAAGACTTGCTTCGTATTGGGAGTTGGAATGTCATTGGTACCTTCCGCATCACACGTCCAATGGAAGCCGCCATCGATTACCGCAACACTCACACCCGAGCCTGTGAATCCGGCTGTATGCCAGACATTGGCATTGGTCCGCACGACACCCTCACTCGTAGCGGATCCCGTTTCAGGATGCGGTTTCATCGGCTTGCGTATGAACCGCACGCCATCCAGCTCACCGGCCATCCTGCGAAGCGCGTCGATCGGCGCCAGCACACGCCAGAAGTCATCGTGCCGTCTCTCGACCTCGACGCCGTACCGCTGCAGAACGGCCTCATCCGGTGTCATTCCCGGCATGAGATCGAGCATGACTCGAACCTTGTTATCCTTGACGATCAGCCCTCTCGTTTCGATCAGTGTCTCGTTCGCCGTCAGGGCTCCGCGCTCGTAATTATCGTTCAATTCCTTCAGCACACTTGCCAGCTTCGGCACCTTGGCCCCGGCCTTTTCCAGCTCGTCGGCCGTAATGCTCGTAAAGGAAAAGAGGGCGACAATCGCGAGGGCGGTGATCAGAAGACACCACTTTTTGCTAACCATTTATACTTACCCCCTCATTTCTGTGAATGTAACGTTCATAGCAAAGCATTCTTTGCTATTCATTAATTAATGAGAATCCAACAATCTTCCGCGAAAAGAATGGAGTCAGGTCGGACCGCAGGCGCTCACCCCCCCTTCCCGCACCAGGGTTGCTGTTGTAGATTACTTTTAGAGACTTGGAATTTGGACAGGAATTGAAATAGAGAGCAGAAAGTGTGAACTCCATAGATAGCCCAATTCATACTGCATATCCATAAATGCAGCGCTTTTTGAACACAGTTATATCTACCGCTTCAAACCGCTGGAATCTAACTCTTAGGATATATACATCGAACCAGCAAAGCAGTTGTACTGCTATATCAGTCTCTCGAAAAAGCGGAACCTAGCCGTTGCCGCCGGTCGGTGGATTAAACGAAAGAAGCGTTATATCTTTCAGGTTCTCGTGCTTCTTCACCTCTGGCTTGGTGTATTCTTTTTTTTCTTCTTTCTTCAAAACATCTCCTCCCCTGAGTGTTTGGTGCGTTAGTAGAATAATTTATGATTTACCAGAGTTGAATTCTATCACATATAGGGCTCTCGAGTCAATAGCGTTTTTAGATATTTTTTAGATATATATTTTTAGATATATATAAAATCACGAATGTGTGGATAAGGACGGGAATTTCCCAGGGCAACTGAGGTTATAGCGAAAATCGCCCATTATTTTACTGAATTTTCTTTTGTCATCTCTAAATATTTCTCAAATCTCGGATCGCTCCTGATAAATTCGAGATCGCCGTCGTTTGCGAGAAGCTCATGATCATTGAATCCAGATTCGATAGCCTCCTCGAGATACCTAAACGCCCCGTCCGCTTCATGTAACAGCGAATGGATGCATACCATATCCAGGAGGTTATACGGGTTGCGATTGATTTGCAGCGCCTTCTCTTCCGTGCCGGTCGCATCAGCCTTGCTACCCGTCCTCGCATAGGCATACGCGAGAGATGTGAGTGCCCAAGCGTTTTGCGGATATATTTCGACGGAACGTTGCAGTGCGGATATCGCCTTGTCGTACAAATCATTACCGGTGTATGCGCGCCCCAGGTGAAAGTAGATCCATGCGTTGTTGGATTCGAGGCGAACCGCATTTTCGAGGTATTTTATCGACTCGTCAAACATGCCCTTTCCGTTATAGGCCCTCCCGAGAGACAGGTACCCCATCGCATACGTCGAATCGATGTCGACGAGCCGCCAGGCGGTTTCAATGACCTTGTCATACTCTCTCATATTCAAATAGATAGTAATGATATTATTGAGCGGCAAGACAAATTGCGGGTCTATTCTCAGGGCTTCATCGTACGCAGCGAGCGCCTCATCGTATTTGCCGGCCCGCTGATAGGTCCATCCCAGATTATTTTGTGCGCCGACGTAGTCCGGATACATCTCGAGCAGTGTCTTATAGTTCTGGATCGCTTTCTTGAAATCGGATTCCACCAGGTTGTAATATTCAGCGAGGATTTTGTATTTTTCCCGCTCCGTCAGATTATCGATATACCTGACGGCCTTCGTGTAATACTCGATCGCCTTTTCCCGCTCACCATTGTTATCGCAGAGCGTTCCCAGCGCAGCATATGCGGAAGCGAACGTGGAATCCAGCTCTATTGCGTTGTGTAAGAATATCTTCACCTCGTTCCAGTCCAGGGGACGCAGGTGCTTCTCGACACCCAACGCGTACTGCTCGAGCGCCGCGAGCGATGATGTCGTCACTTTCGGAAGACTCTTGTCGTTCTCTTCAATCGACTCGAGTGATTCTCCGAGATCCTTCCTTATCTCTCTCGTCAATCGATCGACGGCGCTTTTGAGAACCTCGTCTCGCCCGGTCACCGTGACCCGGATGGGATTCAAGCGCCGCCCTCGGCCGACATCGACCATTGATGCGCTCAAGCTGTATGTCTCGCCGACCCGGGAAATCGTCGGCACGAGCATCGCCTTGACACCTTCCCGCTTGCAGATCTCCAGCCCGAGCGATTCATCGATCGCTGTTACGTCGTTTTTTTCCATCCGCCTCAGGGTCTGCTTTATTCTCGTCCTATCGAATACGTTGACCCATCTCGACTGCTGCATATCGATGGCGATCGCTTCGTTGAGAGCTTTGTCAAATACCTCCTCATCCGTGTGATTTTCGATCGATGTGATCAGAAGCCAGTCTCTCTCATCGAAGGAGAAACTTTCGCCGGAACGATAAAATAAAATCACCAGTATCACGCACGCCGCTATGATTACCGACGTCACGAAAGCAGGATGCCTGAATAGTGAACGTTTCTTGCCCGGTTTAACCGGCGCATGATGAGCCGCTCCCGATTCGATCGCTTTCCGGATACGATGAAGATCGGTCAAGATCTCATCTGCGTGCTGGTACCTCTCCGCGGGATCCTTCGCAAGCAATTTATTGACGAGCATTTCCAGTTCGAGCGGGACGCCGGATCGGATACCTGTAATTTGTGCCGGCTCTTCATATATGATCGAATAGATCATCGCCTGTTCGTACTCACTCTTGAAGGGCGGCCTTCCGGCAAGACACTCATAGAGCACGATACCGAGCGACCATAAATCAGTTCTATGGTCTATCTCCTCACCCTGCGCCTGTTCGGGTGACATATATGATATCGTCCCGAGGGTCGTGCCCGACTTGGTCAATTTCGTCGCATCCGGTAACTTAGCGAGCCCGAAATCGGTAATCTTCACCTGCCCCTTCGAGGTCAGCAGGATATTTCCGGGCTTGATATCCCGATGGACGATGCCCTTCTCATGGGCCTCCTGAATACCCTCGGTGACCTGAGTCGCTATATCGAGGACCTCTTCGATCTTCAGAGGTCCCGACTCGATCCTTTCCTTGAGACTCTGTCCTTCCACGAAGGCCATGACGATAAACGTGCGGTCATCGATCTCCTCGATTTCGTAAACAGTGCAGATATTGGGATGATCCAATGCAGCGGCGGCCTGCGCTTCATGGACAAAACGCTTCGTCTCTTCTCTGCTGCCGATAGCCTGCGCAGATAGGAATTTCAATGCGACGGTGCGTTTGAGCTTCAAATCTTCGGCCCGATATACAACACCCATTCCACCCTCCCCTATCTTCGAGAGGACCTTATAGTGAGCAAACGTTTCTCCTATCATGATGACCTCACTGAAAGTCGATGGGTGGGAACATTCATGCAATCAGGCAAATCCTACATGGATAATCGATATTTTGCAAGAGCAGGTAGCCGCTTGTTTATCTTCGTATTTATCTAATCAATACCAATTTTTTCGTCACGTGCAGATTTCCGGCTCTCAGCGTGCAATAATAAACACCCGGAACAACCCTATTGCCATTGCCGTCCAAACCGTCCCATGCCAGGACATTCACCGATGTTTCTCGCCGCGGCCGCAACAGCTCCCTCACGAGCTTGCCCGTGCTGTTATATATCGATATGATAGCTTGTGATCTATTCGAAGAATAATATTGAATATATGTAGTCGTTGAAAACGGATTGGGGAAAGAAGTTAAATCCAATATTACGTCATCGGGGATATTGATATGCTCAAAGCCCGCAGTAACCGAGACCGAAACAATCCCGTCGACGGCCCGCACGTCGGGTACTTCCTCAAGATCCCTGAATAAGTTACAACTCTTGAAATCAAGAATACTGTACCCTTCGTTCGCAGCCCGGAATGTGATATCCACCAGGCACCCGGGACCATCGACATAGCTGCCCGTACCCAGAATCAAATTATCGACATGAATGCTGTCATCCGTAGACAGTACCGACCAGAATGTCGAGAAACCGCTATCTCTAAAGAGAGCTCCTTCGGTAACACTGACGACTTCGAGCGAGGTTTCATCGTAATCGACAATGATCTCAAAGGCCGTTATGCTGTCAACGGGAGAAACTTCGATCGAAAGGAGAAAGAGGCTGTCGGGATTTACATAGGTCAGACGAGGATTGAAACAGACTTCGATGAATTGCTCCGAACCGAAGAGTTCGGCCGGCAAAAATATAAAAAATATCAGAACAGCGCAGTTGCAAAATTTCTTATATGTCATCCCTCAGGGCACAGCTATTACTTAAACAGTGTCTTTATCGCCCCCCATGTATAATCCTCGGTCGGCACGAGTGTCCCTTGCAATGACGCAGTGATTTCAGCGGGGAAATACGACACATCGCTCACGACGGCGAGCGTGCCGCCCACAAAGAGCTCTATAATAGTGTTCTCGGGAACACTCATTATATTGAAATGAAAGCTGAATAGATGGACGCTGCCATCCGGCGCACAGGCTTCATCGGAACCCGATATCGATTCAACCACCTCGGTGCTCATTCCATCACCGGCCAGCGTTTCCCAGTATACGCTGCTGCAGCCGGCAACAGGGAAATCATCACCATTGTCGAATATAGCGCCGAGGTACTGAGCATAGGCCATATCCCCCATCACGACGTTGAACTGAATAGTCACATCGTATGAGTCGAGATTCAGGATGTTGACGGCATACACATCGCAATAAATTTCCCCGGGCGAGCCCATGATCCTGACATCCTGAAAACCCGGCGTCGCAGGGTCCATATCTATTGCAAAGCAGGGTTCCTGCGCAAGCACGGGAGATGTAAATGCAAAGAGCGCCAGGATTATCAAAAGATATTTCAAACGCATTGTAACCATCACTTTTCTCTCCTGATTTACTGAATTCTAATTATATAATTTATGGCTTTGAAACGATCCGATCACCCCCTTTTCGCTATCGAAGCAGAATCATTTTCTTTGTAGCTTTTTCTTCTTTCCAGATCAGTTGATAGAAGTAAATGCCGGAACTGACATCCTCCCCACGCGCATTCGTGCCATCCCAATCGATGCTATATGTGCCGGCATCCATGTTCTTGCTTAAAAGAGTATTCACCAGCTCACCTTTGACGTTATAAACACCGAGCGTCACATACGCGGAACCGGGAAGTCCAAAGTGCATCGTTGTCGTGGGATTAAAGGGATTAGGGTGATTTTGATATAAAACAACGGTGTTCGGAACAACGCTTTCTCCTAATGCAAGCGAACTGTTATCCAAAACAACGTACTGATCAATAGAGCGGGCAATGATCGTACTGCTGAAACAAAGCTCTCCCCGGGCGCGCGAGTTCCCATTTAATAATATTTTCACCGTAATGAGCTCGATATCAACGCCGGAAATCTCGCGATCACCGAAGATCGCGCACGTCACTCTCTTCCGGGATTTGCTATTATCGATATTATCAACAATAAAGAACACATCACCCGATGAAGCCTGCAGCGCTTCACCTTTCTCTATCTTGATTGCATCGATTTGAGCATCGGCAACCTCTATCGTGGTCGTGAAGTACTTGAATCCCTGATCGGCGCTGCAGCGCATGGAAACGAGAAGCTCTTCAGAATCGTCATCGCCGATTAGTATCGAGCGGATATCCGCTGAAAACCCGGATGCATGATCCTCGGCCGCAGCGTATGTTCTCATCAGGCAGCATTCCGCCGCCGTTTTTTCTCCGAAACCCCAGTTCGCTCTGAAAACGTTTTTATCTATCACATTGATAATGCCGTCATGAGTGAGATCGAACACGCTGATATCTCCCTGAATCGGGGGATAATTATCGGCAAAGGCGACGAGATCCCAGAATCCAACATAATAATCAGGGGCGACGTGCGGGTAGGCATAACGGTTGTTTTTGCACGACCGGTCCGAGCCGGTGAAATCGCCCGCGATCCACCAGTGGCCACCGGGTTTACCGCTCCAGTGATTGAACCACTTGATTACATCAGGAAAATCGATAATCCCGTTGTTGTCGTAATCCGCATCTTCGCAATAGCACGTTTCGCCCTCAGCTAATCCAAAAAGTCCTCTCAACAGAGCGAGATCGTCCCGATCAACTACCCCATTGTCATCCAGATCGTATACGGGTATCGGATTAGCGTCTGTCCAGGACGTTGTCAGGTGATAAGAATCGGAAATGTGATATGCAGCATCTCTGGCGACTACCCGTATGAAGTAATTTCCGATCTTCGTGAAATCGTAATATATAATATGTTCTGAAAGCGTACCGTACTTGCCGGAGTAACTGATTAAATTCGTGTCCGGGTCGTAAAAATAGATATTGTAATCTTCCGGAAGATCCGTCAGCTCTATATCATACCGGCCCGAATCGCTGATAGCCACGGCAAACCAATCCTCATCGTGTTTCGGACAGATGTAGCCCTCTATTGAAAATTCCCGGGGCTGGGGTGTCGCATGGGCGGCATCATCATTCGGCTCATGCTCATCAAAACTGCACGATCCCCGGTTTACAAGAATCTCCACGTCGTCAACCTGCGCGCCCTCGGGATAAGAGTTTTCCGAATTCGACCTGAACAGGAATCCCACCCAAACGGTCGACTCACAGAGAAAACTGCCGTATCCCAGGACATCCGTCAAATCCAGGCTGTAGAATTGCTCGTGTGTGCCGGACCAATCGCGGCCCCAAAAATCAATGGAATCCGGTGACACCCCTATCATAAAACGGTCATCACCCGGCTCACTGTTCAACTTGAATTCAAAATTGACCACGGCGTCCAGGATCGCGGGATCCGATAGGTCGAACGGACCGCAAATCATCCAGCTCACCATGTTGTCGGGATAGTCTTCGCCGCATCCAATGGCCAGAGTACCACCTGCAGCGCAGCCGGCGCTCTCATCGCTACTGTTCCCGAACCAGCACATCCAGTCTCCCCAGTAAGCGTCGGCATTCAGGGCATATATCAGCCATTTTATCCCCGGAAAATCACCCTCCATACCATCATAAAAAATCGTTTCCCAGCCAGCAGGGGCTCCCAGCCGCGGCTGAGTGCTTCGAGAAGCTTCTCCCCCCACCAGGCGAGCTTCGGGAGATAGCGAAAAGGTGACAGGTTCGGCGGTTGTCGAATGTCCTGGTTGGTTTCCTGATTCGTCGGCTAACGGTGAACTTTGATTTGCCGTCAAGTGAGCAATAAAAGCCGAAGTGATAACGGCGAGCATCAAGCAGTAACAAATTTTTCTAATCACGATAGCAATGCCTCCATTCAATCCTTTCTATTCGAATAATATTAAATGCCTATCCACCATGTCCGGTCATCCAAACACGCATCCAAGATATAATCCAAATTCCGTGATATTGCGGAGGCGAGTATATCACATAGGATTACAAATGTCAAATGCCGGTATTTCTCTTGAAAATCTAGCCCTGGGGGGTCACGATGTATCTTCCGTTCCCTCGCTATTTCTCTTGGAATTTTGCACACAAAACCTTGCATTGCCGAACGATCTGAATTGTGCTAATTAGTTCCGCTAGGAAGATTAGCAAATATTTTCATACAACCTCCCCTCGATATTATCCAGAATTCTCATAGAATCCCGTTTCTATTCATATTTAGAATTCTCTTAAAGTAACGTCAGGATAATATTTTTATGCTCATATAATCCCGTTTCAATAAATTTTTGATCTCACATAAATCCCCGTAACAATCATATGTCAATTCCTATAAAGCCCGCGATATGATCATATTCTAAATTCCCATGAAATCCGCCTAACGATCCTATTTAAAGTCGCATCAATTCCGCCTAACGATCCTATTTAGATTCGCATAAAACCCCGTTTTTTATATTACGCTAAATTCGCATATAACAGCCTTACGATAAAGATGAAAATTTAGTTAATTTCTTTCTTGACAGGTATTTAGAGCACGTTTTCGAGGGCGTTGCGG
>CBDUQN010000008.1:0-65301 GCA_965369375.1 uncultured bacterium
TCCTAAAAACTTTCTCCCGGACACACAAACCGTCTCCTCTTGCGAAATTGCCTTGTCCAAGACTCTTCACATCGATAGAATGACCTGTGCGAAAGGGGAATCGCTCAATTTAGGTATTAGTTATCTGGCTGAGTGCGTTTCCCATGTAAAAAGTATATGCGGTAATGCTTGTCTGTCTAGCGGTGTCATTACTGCAGAGGAGGTTTGCAGTGAGAAGAGTCGCACGTATCCTGGTTATATCAGTATTACTCGTTCTGTCTCTGCCGCTCGAGGCGGGAGAAGTGGAGAGGAGAGAAGAGGGAAACCTCGTTATCGAGGGCATACCGGAGATCCCGCAGCGCATCATAGATCGGATGATTCAATATCAGAACACCAGGGCTGCATCGTTATCGGGTTGGGATGCCGAGGGCAAGGGGATATTTATCTCCACCCGTTTCGGAGAGACGTCGCAGATTCATTATGTGGCTCGTCCGGGTGCAGCGAGACAGCAGGTCACTTTCTTCAAGGAGCCGGTGAGAGGCGCCCGGGTCTGTCCGGACCCTGAAAGAAACGGATTTCTCTTCGCGAAAGACATCGGCGGAGGGGAGTTCTACCAGATTTTCTATTTCGATATCGATACCGGTTCCTTCAAGTTGCTCACCGACGGCACATCCCGCAACGGGGGCGCCATGTGGTCGAACAAGGGTGACCGTTTCGCCTACTACAGCACAAAGCGAAACGGCAGAGACTGGGATCTGTTGGTGGGCGATATCGAAAAGCCCGCCGATGCCGTGCCGGTGGTCACGGAAGGGGGATTCTGGCTTCCCGGTGACTGGTCACCCGATGACAACAGCCTGCTCGTCATGCGGTATGTGTCGGCGAACGAATCCTATGGATACGTTGTCGATCTCGAGACGCGGGCGCTCATGCAGCTTAGTCCATCCGAGGAGAAGGTTTCGTACGGCGGCGCCGTTTGGGCGCGCGACGGCATGGGGATCTTCTTCAGCTCAGATCGTGAGAGCGAGTTCAAGCTGCTCCGATACTACGATATCGGTGAGAAGAAGGAGTACATCCTCACCGAGGATATTCACTGGGATATAGAGGATTTCGAGATGTCCGACAAGGGTGACAGGCTCGCATTTACCGTCAATGAGGATGGGATAACGAAGCTCTACATGCTCGACACGCATTCGTTTCATTTCGAGGAGGTGCGGAGCATACCTGTCGGCCAGATCTATTCGCTGCACTTCAATCCCGACGGAGTGCATCTCGCCTTTGTGATCAACACGCCTCAGACGCCGGGGGATGCGTATGTCCTGAGTGTCGAAAGCGGAGAGCTCGAACGGTGGACATACAGCGAGGTCGGCGGACTCGATACCGGTTCTTTCGTTGTCCCCGAGCTCATTCACTATGAGACTTTCGACACGGTGGATGGGAAGCCGCGCATGATTCCGGCATTTTGCTACAAGCCGAAGAATGGGGAGGGTCCGTTCCCCGTTCTCATAGATATACACGGCGGACCCGAGGGGCAGGAGCTGCCATACTTCTCCGCGACCACACAGTATATGGTGAATGAGCTGGGGATTGCGGTGATCGCGCCCAACGTTCGTGGATCGAGCGGATATGGGAAGAGTTATCTCAAGCTCGATAACGGGTACAAGCGTGAGGATTCGGTGCGCGATATCGGCAAGCTCCTCGACTGGATAGAGAAGCAGCCCGAGCTCGACGCGTCGCGTGTGGGCGTGATCGGCGGATCGTACGGCGGATACATGGTGCTCGCCGCGATGACCATGTACAATGACCGTCTCAAGGCGGGCATCGATATTGTCGGCATAAGCAACTTTGTCACCTTTCTCGAGAATACAAAAGAGTACCGCAGGGATTTGCGGCGTGTCGAGTATGGTGATGAGCAGGACCCCCGGATGCGCGAGTTCCTCAACAAGATCTCCCCACTGACCAACGCCGACAGGATCACAAAGCCGATGTTCATTGTTCAGGGGCTCAACGACCCGAGGGTTCCGGTCGGTGAGTCGGAACAGATCGTGAAGGCTATTCGCGGCAACGGGGGGGATGTATGGTATCTCCTCGCCAAGGATGAGGGTCACGGTTTCAGAAAGAAGCGAAACAGGGATTATTACGCCTACACCACGGTGCTCTTTCTCGAGACGCACCTGCTCGGGGATTGAGGCAACAGTGCGAGCATGATAATGCTAGATATTCAAAGGAGTTGCGATACTTTATAAATTATAGTAAAATTATTAATCAATTATTTTGAAAAAAGTTTACTATAGTAATTAAAAAGGCTTGCTTCTGTTATATCACTGGTTTATATTGTAGCCGATTCAGGACCCTTACGTTCGTTTGTAAATTATGTAATGTTAAAAGGTTAAGAGGGTTCGAAGGAATCGGGAGAAATAACGGATGGCCGAGGAGCAGTCGCCTGCAAAGAAGCCGGCGGTCATCAGGGTAAACATAGAATGGTGTAAGGGGTGCGAGATCTGTGTTGCCTTCTGTCCCAAGGATGTTCTCGAGATGGAAGGCGGGAAGTGCAGGGTAGCGCGTCCGGAGGATTGCAGCAAGTGCATGCTCTGTGAGCTGCGCTGCCCGGATTTCGCCATTACCGTCGAATAAAGGACTTTCCGGGTCCTATTTTTTTGTCCGGTCTTTCTCGGTGTCTATTAAGGAGCGAGCGCCACGTGGCGGATGATTTGAACGAGAAGATCCTCATGATGCATGGAAATCAGGCCTGCGCGGAGGGGGCTATCGCCGCCGGCTGTCGATTCTATGCGGGATATCCGATCACTCCCAGTTCCGAGATCGCCGAGCACCTCGCCCGCAGGCTTCCGCTCATCGACGGGATGTTCATACAGATGGAGGACGAAATTGCGGCGATGGGTGTTATCATCGGGGCATCGCTCGCCGGTAATAAGGTTATGACCGCCACCTCGGGACCGGGATTCAGCCTCATGCAGGAAAATATCGGCTATGGGTGCATGGCGGAGGTTCCCTGCGTCGTTGTCAATGTCCAGCGCGGTGGGCCGAGCACCGGGATGCCGACACTTCCGTCGCAGATGGACGTGCAGCAGGCGCGCTGGGGGACGCATGGGGATCACGGGATCATTGCGCTGACGGCATCGTCGGCGCAGGAAACGTTCGAGCAGACGGTGAGAGCGTTTAACCTTGCGGAAACCTACATGACACCGGTAATTCTTCTCCTCGACGAGATTGTCGGTCATTCGACCGAGAAGGTCATTTTTCCCGATGCGAAAACGCTCGAGATCGTCGATAGAAAACAGCCGACCGAACCGCCGGATAAGTACCTTCCTTACAAGAAAACAGATTCGTGTATCCCCGTTCTCGCTCACCTCGGGACGGGATACCGTTATCACGTTACTGGACTCTGTCACAACGAAACGGGATTCCCGACAAATGAACCGAAGGAGATAGAGGCGAATATCATCCGTTTGACCGAGAAGATCACGAAACACGCAGATTCGATCATCAGGTTCAAAACACTTCTGCTCGAAGACGCGGATGTCGCGGTCTTTGCGTACGGCTCGGTCGCAAGATCCGCCCGTAGCGCCATCATGCAATGCAGGGAGCAGGGCATAAAAGCGGGACTGTTCGAGCCGACCGTGCTGTGGCCGTTTCCCGCTGAAGCGGTGGGTGAGGTTGCTCGTGCGGTGAAGGCGTTCGTCGTTCCCGAATTGAATCTCGGACAGATGGCGCGCGAAGTGGAGCTCTCGGTGAAGTGCAGGGCGGCGGTTCACCGCGTGAGCAGGGTCGACGGGGAACCCATTCCCCCGGGCCAGATAATCGCCAGGATCAAGGAGGTCGTCTGAGATGTTCGATTACCTCTCAAACGTTCGTGAATGGAACTTCCCGCACATCTGGTGCTCCGGATGCGGCGACGGAATAGTGCTGAAGGCGTTTATCAGGGCAATGGAGAAGCTGGGCATCTCGCGGGACAGGGCGGTCATGGTTTCCGGGATAGGCTGCTCGAGCAGGACACCCGGGTACGTCGATATGAATACCATGCACACGACGCACGGGAGGGCGATTTCATTCGCCACAGGCGTCAAGCTGGCCAATCCTAAGTTGAATGTCATAGTCGTGACGGGAGACGGCGATGCGACGGCGATCGGCGGCAATCACTACATCCATGCGGCGCGGCGCAACATCGATCTCACCGTCCTTCTGTACAACAACTACATATACGGCATGACGGGGGGGCAGGTATCACCGACGACACCGCGCGGCGGCATGGCATCAACCGCTCCGTACGGAAACAGGGAACCCCACTTCAATATTTCAGGGCTCGCAGAGGCGGCGGGTGCATCGTTCGTCGCACGCGGAGACGTTTACCACGTGCAGAAGCTCGAGAAACTCATATCACAGGCTATTCAGAAGAAGGGATTCTCCGTGGTGGAGATCCTCTCGCCCTGTCCCACCGCATGGGGGAGGCGCAACAGGATGGCCCATCCGGTGAAGCTCATCGAGTGGCTGCGTGATAACGCCATTCCGAAATCCAAGTATGAGAAATTGAGTCCCGAGGAACGTGAAGGAAAGGTTCGCACGGGTGTTCTGGTTGATATAGACAAGCCGGAATTCATCGACGAGTATCAGAAGCTGTTACATGAACTCAAGGCGAGAAAGAAATGAAACGGTATGAAATTCGATTGAGCGGTTCGGGCGGCCAGGGATTGATCCTTGCGGGGAAGATACTGGCGGAGGCGGTTGTTATCTACGAGGGGCGAAACGCCGTGCAGACGCAGAGCTACGGACCCGAAGCGAGAGGGGGAGCGAGCAAGGCCGAGGTCGTGATAAGCGACGGTGAGATCGACTATCCCAAGGCGGTCGAGCTCGATGTTCTCCTATCACTGACGCAGGCTGCCTGCACGCGGTACTCCGATGATCTGAAGCAGGGCGGCATCCTCATCGTGGATTCAGAGGCGGTGACTGAATTGCCCGAGGGCGACTACAAGGTCTATTCGATCCCCATCACCGAGATAGCGTCCAAGAAGGTTGGAAAGGTTGTCGTAACGAATATCGTGGCGCTCGGTGTCTTCACAAAAATTTCCGGGGTCGTTTCAGAATCGGCGATGAGAAAGGCGGTGCTCGCGAGGGTGCCCCGGGGCACCGAGGAATTGAACATGAAGGCCTTCGAGGAAGGCCTGAAAGCGGCGGGAGAGCACCTTTCCTCATAGCATCGGCAAGGGTGCCGGAATAGAGGAGCCGCTATGTTCATGAAGACGGAAATGCCCGGACATGATTTGAATGTGATAATGTGATAATGTTACAACGCACTTTGAACAAACGCGAGGAGGTTGTTTGATGGCAAAGAAAATGACCAAGGAAGAGCTAATCGCCAAGGCAAATAAGCCCGGTGAGGATGCGATGAAGCTGCATCCGTTTTATCTCGGAAAGATCGAGGTAATGCCCAAATGCTGTATCCGCGACTTTGATGATTTCGCGATATGGTATACGCCCGGTGTTGCGAAGCCCTGTCTCGATATTCACGATAATCCTGAAACGGTTTACAAGCATACGAACAAGTGGAACTTCGTCGCCGTCATCAGTGACGGGACACGGGTGCTCGGCCTCGGCGATATCGGACCGGAGGCGAGTCTGCCGGTGATGGAGGGCAAGGCGCTGTTATTCAAATATCTCGGTGGCGTTGATGCGTTTCCCGTTTGCATCGACACGAAGGACCCCGATGTGCTCATCAACACTGTGAAACTCCTCCAGCCGACTTTCGGCGGTGTGAATCTCGAGGATATCTCGCAGCCGAAGTGCTTCCGTGTCCTCGAAACCTTGCGCAAAGAATGTCGTATCCCCGTCTGGCACGACGATCAGCAGGGTACCGCAGCCGTAACGGTTGCGGGGCTTATCAACGCGCTCAAGATCGTCGGCAAGGATATCTCCAAGGTCAAGATTACGATGGTGGGGGCCGGCGCTTCCAATATCTGTATCTCGCGGATGATCATGCTCGCCGGTGTCACTCCGGGAAACATCATCATGTGCGACAGCAAGGGAATCCTTCACAAGGGTCGCGAGGAGCTCAAGGAGAGCTTCAAAGAGAAGTGGGAGATGTGCCAGAAGACGAACGGCGAGCAGAGAACGGGTAGTGTTCCCGATGCGATAGATGGGGCGGATGTTCTTATAGCGCTCTCGAAGCCGGGACCCGATACGATCAAGAAGGATTGGATCTCGACGATGGCCCAGGATTCGGTTGTATTTGTCTGCGCCAATCCGATCCCAGAGATCTGGCCGTGGGAGGCGACGGAGGCCGGCGCCAAGGTCGTCGCCACCGGTCGGAGCGATTTCCCCAACCAGGTCAACAACTCACTCGGATTTCCCGGTATATTCCGGGGCACCCTCGACGTCATGGCGAAGACGATCACCGACGAGATGTGCATCGCGGCGGCAAAGGAACTCGCCAAATGCGCCGAGGACAAGGGGCTCAGAGAAGACTATCTCATCCCGACGATGGATGAATGGGAGGTGTATCCCCGCGAAGCCGCATCCGTCGGAAGGAAGGCGATCGAGCAGGGTGTGGCGCGTCTCGATCTTTCCTGGGATGAGCTTTACAACACGGCGTCAGAGATCATCAAGAAGTCCCGGGACCAGTTCCATACACTCCAGGACAAGGGGTTCATCAAGCTGCCCAAGTAAGGACATGTGAAACACGCTATCGATTTTACTCGAAGGATTGCCGCATGAGGCCGTTCGGTTCGTGGAATCGGGCGGCCTCGCTCTTTCTTTAAATATTTCTATTGCAAAGTGTTCTTGTTTTCTTTCAAATGCCTATGATTGGGTTCAGCTAACATGAGCGCGTTGCGCTCGCTTCATCCGCCTTGAAGTGAGGAGTACGATGCATACCGGGACGCCGGGGAAATCGTCGATAAATCTTTACCGCATTCTCTGGCACAGTCTGACGGGCCTCGCAATCGTCGCGATCCTGTGGTTCACCTACCCGTCGACGAGGCTCGTTTCCTTTATTCTGCTTGCCGCGTTTTTTCTCCTTCTCGCAATCGACATACTGCGTTTCACCACGCGAATGGGATATGCGCTCTTTTGGGCACACTTGAATTTTCTCGCGGGGGAGAAGGAGAAGAAGGGACTCAACACGTCGGTTTATTACGCGCTGTCCCTGCTGATATGCGTCAATATCTATGAACCGCGGATTGCGATGGGGGCGATTGTCTGTCTTGCCGTTGGTGATGTGACGGCCAACATCGTGGGCAAGCGATTCGGTCGGCACAGGCTCAAGGACAAGTCGATCGAGGGCATGCTCGGCAACGCAATCGTCTGCTTCGCAATTCTCTATTTTATCGTGCCATCGATCCTCGTCGCCGGTGCCGGTGCTCTCGCCGGCGCGGTCGTGGAATTCTTGCCTATACCTATTCTCAACGATAATATTTCGATACCGCTTGTTGCGGGGCTGGTAATGACGCTCGCTGCTTGAGGCCGGTTAACTGTAGATCACCCAGAACCGGTAGATGACGAACGCGACGACGAGCCCCTCGGTGATCCAGGACAACGGCTGGCGGTAGTATCCCTTGATACATTCGTTTCCCCAGAAGCCGGTGTGTTTCCAGAGGCGGAACGAGAAGCGTTTTTTCCAGAATGGGTAGAAGAGCGGCATGCCGACGGTGGATCCGAGGTCCACGAAGTAGTGGACGAGGAGACTGATTAATGCGAAGAAACCGTATTTGACTCCGATGAGTCCGAAGAGGAACGATACAATGACGGCAAAGAGGAGCGTATGGGTGATCGAGCAGTGGAAATCTTCGTCCGCCCAGCCCCACAGTATCGGGAAGGCGTCGAAGTTCGGGAGGAAATGGGCGAATCCGACGACTAGGAATGTTCTCCAGTTCCAGTCGTAGCTGCTGATCGCCAGAACTATCGCGGCGTGTCCAAACTGCATTCGATGCCTCCTTGCCGATGTGGATTCACTTTATATGTATCGCCACTTTTAGCAGATTGAGCGGTGTACGTCAATTCAAGGATTCTCCATTTCCGGCTTTTTCTTCCTTCTTTGAAGGATTCTCCATTTCCGGCTTTTTCTTTCTTCTTTGAAAGATAATCGAAGAGGTGAATAGAATGACGAACAGCACGATGATGATCCAGTTCGGTATCTTGATCATATAACCGAAGTGAGCGAGAACATAGAAACGGGGTGCTCTGCCGACCAAGACCGCTGCAAGGTATTTCCGCAAGCTGTATTTACTAGCCGATGCAAAAATCCTGAAAGGGTAGAAGGGAATAGGGGTGAGCGCCGCGACGACGAGACTGGCGAAGGGGGCGGTCATGAAATACTTGTTGAATTTCCTGAAGTACCGGTGATTCTTGAGATCGCTCATCTTGGGAATTCTGAAGAGCTGGTCGATGAGGACATAATTGAGGTACTCGGTAAAGAGCGTCGCGAGGAGCGTCACCCAGGTTACGGTGAAGGGATGGAACAGCTTGCTGTAGTAAAAAATAATGGGCTCGTGAGGTATTACCGCGATGAGGAATTCCGACGGGATCGTATAGGCGAACAGGATCAGGAGCCGGCTGTACTGCGGGCCGCGATAGAGCGTGAGCAGGAGCGCGAGCACGAAGAGCACGGCGACCGATGCGATGACGATCCAGACAGTTCTGGTTAAATGCACTCTCTTTTCGGGAGTGCGAACTATGAAGTCATCGTGTTCCACTATTTTTTATTGGGTCGAGAGGCCCATGAATTTCTCACTTTGAGCATCCACATAGGGAGCCGCGATATCAGGATCGCGGCATCGTTGCACGCGTCGTAGCAGATCATGCATCGTGTGCATTTGGAGTAATCGATTTTCGGCGGGCTCGCAAGCGCGATGGCATTTTCCGGACACGCTGTAACGCATTCTCCACAGTCGGTGCAGACGTGCCGGTTCAGCTTCGGCTTTGGAAGATGAAAGAGAGAGGCCGCTCTGATAATGGGCCTGATATCGTAGTTGAAGCGATTGAGAAAGAAATTGCCCAATACGTACTGGGTTTTTCCATACACCTCGAATATTTTGAAGCCCTGCGGCCTTCTGAACGGTCTCTTGACATCATTGATCGGCACTCCCCTGACTTCTATCCGCGACACGTCGGCGGCGCCGACCTCCTGCTCCCCGGCAAGCGTGAGGTGCTTGACTTCGCTCACGTCGATCTCCATGATGGCTGCGGCCACACAATCGATCGCGACGACATCGGTGGAGGCAAGGACGAGATTCATGCCGACGGGGTATCCCATGGCCGGCCCCCAGCCCTCCATTGCATATATCGCATCCATGACGATGAGGTGCGGTTTTACGAGCCGGTTCAAGTCGACGAGCGCCTGATGGATCCCCGATAGGTGCATGTTCCACTTCTCGCGCTGAGGCAGGGTCCCCATCATATTCTTCATGCCGCCGGTAAAGAGGGTGCAGTTGTGGGTTTTCATAACCGGCAGGGATACAATGAGATCCGCATTGTGAACCGTTTCCGAGATCCCCACCCGCTTCAGCGCCAGTGCGCCTTCGATCTCCCTTTGGATGATTTTGTCCCGGTCGAGATCCCTGATCTCGAGATCGGGCAGCTCTTCACGGAAACGCAACAATGAGTAGATCGCTTCGGTGTTGTACTGGTTACCCGATGCCTCACCGATGACCACTTTCGCCCCCTTTTCGAGGAAGAAATTGGCCGTCGTGCGAATGATTTCGATGTTCGTGGTGGTGCCGACAGAGGCCGTTTCGGCCCTGATGACATTCGGCTTTATGAGAATGTTCATTCCGGGCGTTATGGAGAAGGGGAATTCCCCGAGCAGCTCGATGGCTTCCCGCACTCCCCGGTCAATAGAATCATGTATCCGGACGATGGATACGGTGGATTGGCCACTCATGCCCACGCCTTTCCGCTAAAATAGTTACATTCCAAACATTAAAATTAGTAGATAACACCTGCGTTCCCGTTTGTCAATGAAATCTGTCTCGTCGGAAAAAAATAGATTTACCGTAAGATTAAATTTAATGATACCTTAATATATTAGGTATTGACTACGAGATTTTTGTTCATTACATTACAGATTCCTATCGCGTTCGTCGATAATTCCGCCCCTCGCACCTGCAGGGCGGAGCGAGAAACCTTGGAGGAGGTAACGCATGCCGGAAGAAAAAAAGACAATTACGTCCATGCTCGACGAGAAGAGAAAATTCTCTCCGCCGGAGGAATTCGCGAAGAAGGCGTACATCAAGAGCAAGGACGATTATCTGAAGCTCTACAAAAAGTCCGAGGATAATCTTGAGGATTTCTGGGCGGAGCAGGCCGAGCTCATTCACTGGGACAAGAAGTGGGACCGGGTGCTCGAGTGGCAACCGCCCTTCTCCAAGTGGTTTATCGGCGGCAAGACGAATATTGCGTATAACTGTCTCGACAGGCATCTAGAGGACGGGCGTGCCGACAAGATTGCTATTATCTGGGAGGGCGAGCCCGAGGGTGAGACGAAGAAGTACACCTTTCGCGAGCTCCACGCCGAGGTCAGCAAGTTCGCGAATGTCCTTAAAAAGCATGGGATCAAGAAGGGCGACAGGGTCTGTCTCTACCTTCCGATGGTTCCCGAGCTCGCTATCGCGATGCTCGCCTGTGTCAGGATCGGCGCCATTCACAGCATCGTCTTCGGCGGATTCAGCGCCGAGTCGCTCAAGGGCCGGAACAATGACGCCGAGGCCAAGATGCTCATCACCGCCGACGGTTCGTGGCGCCGCGGCAAAGTGTTCCCGCTCAAGGACAATGCGGACACGGCGCTCAAGGGTTCTCCGTCGATCGAGAAAGTCATCGTCGTCAAGAGAACGAACAACGAGATAAGCATGGAAGACGGCCGGGATACCTGGTGGCACGACGAGATGAAAGACGCGAGCCCCGATTGCCCTGTCGAGTGGTTGGATTCGGAGGATGTGTCGTTTATTCTGTATACGAGCGGAACGACGGGTAAGCCGAAGGGGGTCGTGCACACAACGGCGGGATATCTCCTGTTTGTCACGATGACCTCGAAGCTCGTCTTCGATATCAAGGACGAGGATATCTACTGGTGCACCGCCGATATCGGCTGGATCACCGGTCATTCCTACATTATTTATGGTCCCTTGAGTCTCGGCGCGACGACACTCATGTTCGAAGGCGTGCCCAACTACCCGGAACCGGACCGCTTCTGGGAGATCGTCGAGAAGTACAAAGTCAGCATATTCTACACGGCGCCGACCGCGATCAGGGCCATCGCCCGAGATGGTAATGAATGGCCCGCGAAGCGCGACCTCTCTAGTCTGCGCCTGCTCGGCACCGTCGGCGAACCGATCAATCCCGAGGCGTGGATGTGGTACCATAAGTTTATCGGCGGCGAGCGCTGCCCGATCGTCGATACGTGGTGGCAGACAGAGACGGGAGGAATCCTCATTACACCGCTTCCCGGCGCCTGGGATACCAAGCCCGGTTCGGCGACGCTTCCTTTCCCCGGTGTCTTCCCCCAGGTCGTGCGTGAGGACGGTTCCCCGTGCGAAACCAACGAGGGAGGCTACCTCGTCATTCGCCGGCCGTGGCCCGGCATGCTGAGAACGGTATGGGGCGACGAACAGCGGTACAAGGACCAGTACTTCAGCCGCTTCAAGGATGTCTACTTCACCGGAGACGGTGCGCGCCAGGACGAGGACGGCTACTTCTGGATCATGGGGCGCGTCGATGACGTGATCAACGTCTCGGGTCACCGGATCGGTACGATGGAGGTCGAGAGCGCGCTCGTAAGCCACGAGGTAGTCGCCGAGGCGGCCATCGTACCCATGCCGCACGAGATCAAGGGTCAGGGCCTCTATGCGTTTGTGACGCTCATCGGCGGCGTGGACAAGACCGATGAGCTCAAGAAGGAGCTGCGGGAGCACGTCGGCAAGGAGATCGGTCCGATCGCAAAGCCGGATAAGATCCAGTTCGCCGACGCGCTGCCCAAGACGCGAAGCGGCAAGATCATGAGGAGAATCCTCAAGAGCATCGCCGCGGGCAACGAGGATGTTGGTGACACGACGACGTTGGCGGATCCGACGGTTGTTCATCATCTTCTCGAAGAGCGTCTGTAAAACGATAATACTGGTATAAAACGTAAAAAGGGTGGAAGCCATAGCTCCCACCCTTTTTTTATTGACAATCCGAGGCGGATCGTGGTGTTCTGGCCGCCGCGGGAAAGCCGGCAGCCTAACCGCTTATCACTTTCATGTAATTCGCCCTTTCGAATGCGGCGGGCTCGGCAATCGACTCCTGGCTCATCACACCCTGCATCTGAGAGATGGAATCATATCCCTTCTCGTCCATCCACGCGAGAAGTCCCGACCGTAGCTCTGCGAGATACGGAATTCCATTCTTGAGCAGGGCGGAGGTCGTCATGACGGCGCTCGCGCCGGCAAGAATACATTTGATGGTGTCCTCTGCAGTGTGCACGCCGCCCGTCACCGAGAGATCGGTCTTAAGGCGTCCGAAGAGTATCGCCACCCAGCGGATTCTCAGCAATAACTCGTCCGGGGTGCTGAGCTTGAGGCGGGAAATCACCTCGAGCTTTTCGGGATCGATGTCGGGCTGGTAGAAACGGTTGAAGAGAGCGAGTCCGCCGGCGCCCGCCTCGGCGAGACGCGTGGCTATATTCGGAATTGAGCTGAAGAACGGGCTGAGCTTGACAGAGACGGGGATGTTCAGGTCTTTCTTTATCTCTTTCACGAGCTCGACATAGTTCTCCTCTATCGCGTCGCCGGCCACGCCGGCGTCGGTAGGGAGGAAGTAGATATTGAGCTCGAGGCCGTCGGCGCCGGCCTGCTCGATTTCCTTCGCGTACCTGATCCAGCCTCCCGCGGATATACCGTTCAGGCTGCCGATAACGGGAATCCCGACCGCTTCCTTCACCTTCCGCAAGTGTTCGACGTATTCATCGGGGGCGAACCGGAATTTTTCGAACGCCGGAAAGTAATTCAGGGCTTCGGCGAAAGTCTCGGTGCCCTGCAAAAGATTCTCGTTGAGCATCTCTTCCTCTATCGTGACCTGCTCCTCGAAGAGCGAATGAAGGATCACCGCCGCGGCCCCGTTGTCTTCCATCTCCTTGATCTTGCCGATATCCCTCATGAGCGAAGAGGAGGAGGCCACGATGGGATTCTCGAGTGTCAGCCCCGAGTATGTTGTCGAGAGATTTGCCATGTCATGCCCCTTTCCGGCTACTCGTTTTCGTCGTACTGAAGGGAGGCCATATGCTCATAGTTCTTCCAGCGCCTATTGACATCCGCTTGGGCCTCCTTGAGAAGCTCCGCGGCCTCATCGGGAATCGTATGACGTAATATGTTGTAACGGTTCTCTTTATAGATGTACTCTTCGAGAGGGATGCTCGGTGCTTTTGAGTCGAGCTGCAGAGGGTTTTTCCCCTCCTTGATGAGCTCGGGATTGAATCGAATCAACGGCCAGTACCCGGAATTCACGGCACGCTTCTGCTGCTCGAATCCATTGATCAGGTTGAATCCATGCCCGATGCAGTGGCTGTAGGCGATGATGATCGATGGGCCGTCGTAGGCTTCCGCCTCGAGAAATGCCTTTATCGTCTGGCCTTCGCTTGCTCCCATGGCGATGCGTGCGACGTAGACGCTGCCGTATGACATGGCCATCCATGCGAGATCCTTCTTCGGTGTCCGCTTTCCCGCCGCGGCGAATTTGGCCACGGCGCCGAGCGGCGTCGCCTTGGACATCTGCCCCCCGGTATTCGAGTAGGTCTCGGTGTCCAAGACGAGGATGTTTACGTTTCGTTTCTGTGCGATAACGTGATCGAGTCCGCCGTATCCGATATCGTACGCCCATCCGTCACCTCCGAGAATCCATACGCTCTTTTTCACGAGCACGTCGGCGATCCCGAGCAGGTCCTTCGCTTCCGACTGCTCGAGTCCGGAGAGTTTGTTCTTTAGCTTCTCCACGCGGGAGCGCTGCTCCTTGATGCCGCTTTCGCTCGACTGGTCGGTTCCGGATAGCTCCGCAACGAGTTTTTTCCCGATCTTCGCCGAGAGCTTGCCGAGGAGCAGGTGGGCGTAATCGATCTGCTTGTCGAGGGCGAGACGCATGCCGAAACCGAACTCCGCGACATCCTCGAAGAGGGAGTTGTTCCAGGCGACTCCGCGTCCGTCGGCATTCTTCGCCCAGGGCGTGGCCGGGAGATTTCCGCCGTAGATCGAACTGCAGCCGGTGGCGTTTCCGATCAAAGCACGGTCGCCGAAGAGCTGGCTGAGGAGCTTGACGTACGGTGTCTCGCCGCAGCCGGCGCACGCGCCGCTGAATTCGAAGAGGGGCTCTAGAAACTGCACGCCGCGTGTTACCGTGCGGTTGACCTTTTCGCGGCCGATGTAGGGGATGGTGAGGAAGAACTCCCAGCTCTCCTTCTCCCGTTCCCGGATCGGCGGCTGCTCCTCCATGTTGAGCGCTTTCCTGTCCGCCTTTTTCTTGTTCTTCGCGGGGCATGTCACAACGCAGAGGGAACACTGCGTGCAGTCTTCGGGGGATACCTGGACGGTGTATTTCATTCCCTTGTAATCCTTGGCCTTCGCGTCCGCTGATTTGAAAGTCGACGGCGCGTGCCCGAGAGCTCCCGGTTCATAGACTTTCGATCTGATCACCGCGTGCGGACAGACGAGAACACAGCGACCGCACTGGATACAGACATCGGGGTCCCAGACGGGGATCTCGAGCGCGATGTTGCGCTTCTCCCATTTCGTCGTGCCGCTCGGGAAGGTGCCGTCGGGCTCGAAGGCGCTGACCGGCAGATCGTCGCCTTCCTTGGCGATCATCTTGCCGAGCACCTCACGGACATACTCGGGCGCCTCTTCTGCTACCGGCGGGAGCATCTCCCGTTTGCTCGTTACTTTCTTCGGATACTTGATCTCGTGGAGATGGCCGGGAGCCCTGTCAACCGCTTCATAATTCATCTTGATGATTTTTTCGCCCCTGCTGCCGTACGTCTTCTTGGTGAAGTGCTTGATCCGTTCGATAGCTTCTTCCTTCGGGAGAATACCGCTGAGAATGAAGAAACAGGCCTGCATGATCGTATTGATTCGTGTACCGAGGCCTATTTCATTCGCGATCTTGTAGGCGTCAATGACATAGAAGCGCAGCTGTTTATCGATGATTTCCTTTTGTACCTCTTTCGGCAGCCGATCCCACGTTTCGTCGGTGGGGAAGGGGCTGTTGAGCAGGAATGTCGCGCCGGGCTCGGCGACCTTGAGGGCATTGAAGCGTTCCATGAACGGGAACTGGTGGCATGCAACGAAGGTCGCCTTCCCGATGAGATAGGGCGATGGAATCGGATCGGGACCGAAACGCAGGTGGGAAACGGTGAGCGACCCGGCTTTTTTCGAGTCATAGACGAAATAGCCCTGCGCGTAGTTGTCCGTTTCCTCGCCGATGATTTTGATCGAGCTCTTGTTTGCGCTCACTGTGCCGTCGGCGCCGAGACCGAAAAAGACCGCGCGGGTTTCACCGGGTTTTTCGAGGGCATAGGCGGGATCGTACGCAAGGCTCGTGTTGGTAACATCGTCGATGATGCCGACGGTGAAGTGATTCTTCGGCTCCTTCAGTTTCATGTTGTCGAGTACGCCGACGACCATCCCCGGAGTGAATTCCTTCGACGAGAGACCGTACCGTCCGCCGATGACCTTCACCATTTTTCCGAACTTTGAGCCGTCCGCTTCGATATGCTCGTAGAGTGCCGCGATAATATCTTCGTAGAGCGGTTCGCCGATGGCGCCCGGTTCCTTCGTGCGGTCGAGGGCGCAGATAAGCTTGACTGTCTTGGGAAGGGCGCCGATAAAGTGCTCGATAGAGAAGGGGCGGTAGAGACGAACCTTTACGAGGCCGACCTTCTCTCCCTGCTTCACGAGGTGCTCGACCGTCTCACTGACCGTCTCGGTGCCGGAACCCATGATGACGATCACGTACTCGGCGTCGGGAGCTCCCTCGTACTGGAAGAGCTCGTATCTTCGGCCTACTACCTTTTCAAACCGTTTCATAACACTCTCGACGATGCCGGGACAGGCATCGTAGAAAGGATTGATCGTTTCACGCGCCTGGAAGAATGTATCGGGATTCTGGGCCGTCCCCCTAATAACCGGCGCGTCGGGGCTGAGCGCCCGTTCCCGGTGCGCCCGAACCAGATCGTCATCGATCATCGCGCGGAAATCATCGTCTTCGAGAAGCTCGACCTTGGCGACCTCGTGAGAGGTACGGAAGCCGTCGAAGAAATGCAGAAACGGCACTCTAGATTCGAGGGTCGAGGCGCCGGCGATGAGCGCGATATCCATCGCCTCCTGAACGGAGTTCGATGCAATGAGCCCGAAACCGGTGGACCGAACGGCCATCACATCGCTGTGGTCACCGAAAATGGAGAGGGCGTGTGTCGCAACGGTGCGGGCGGAGACATTGATGAGAACCGGCGAGAGCTCGCCGGCCATCTTGAACATGCTCGGTATCATGAGCAGAAGCCCCTGCGAGGCGGTAAAGGTCGTCGTGAGGCCTCCGCGCTGCAGCGAACCGTGCACCGCAGCCGATGCGCCACCCTCGCTCTGCATCTCCTGCACGAGGGGGATAACGCCCCAGATATTGGTCCTGCCCTTCGCCGACCATTCATCGGCCAGCTCACCCATGGATGACGATGGTGTAATTGGATAAATTGCAATGACCTCACTGATTTTGTGAGCTGAATATGTAGTGGCTTCATTGCCGTCGATCATCGCTTTCTCTCTCGCCATACTTGTCTCCTCCGGCTGTGCAAAGCTATCGGTTAGCGCTCCTTGTTAACAAAGAAATAGAGCATATCCCTTATATCCTCTCACATACAATCCTTGCCGTGAGGATGAACGAGGATATACTCTCAGATAAGTTTAATGTTTTTATTCTGAAAGTCGAGCAAAAATTCTTGGGAGGCAAACCGCCGGAAGGGTCGGGGTGGAGAGAGGGGTCGGGGTGGCAGCGATCGGGGTGGCGATCGGGGTGGAGAGAACGTTGACAACGGGGAGCATTTGGACTAAACTTAAATAATGTTGTAGGTTACTTTTCATTTCATGTGGGGTGGCTTGTGCGAAGAGATGGAGTGTTGATGGTCAGTGTTTCCGGCGTGAGAGGCATTCTCGGGACGGGAATGAATCCGGACGTTGCGACCCGGTACACAGCCGCCTTCTCATACCGCAAGAGGAACGGGCTCGTTGTGGTCGGCCGTGATACGAGGGCGTCGGGCCCTCTGCTCGCTTCGGCCGTTTTTTCCACATTGCGCTTCAATGGGATAGATGTAATAGATCTTGGAGTGGCATCGACGCCGACCGTCGAGATCATGGTCGAGGAAATCGGGGCGGATGGCGGGATTATCATTACGGCAAGCCACAACGGTCCGGAGTGGAATGCGCTCAAGTTTCTTCGAAGCGACGGGGAGTTTCTCTCCGCCGAGGAGATGGAAGAAGTCGAGCTGAAGGCCGAGAGCGGCGTTGGCTTCTTCGGCATGTTAGAGAGAATCGGCGAGCTTACCAGGAATGATTCGGGGGATGCCGTGCACATACGCAAGATCCTCGAGCTCGAGCGTATCGACAAGGAGCTGATTTCAGCGAGGGGTTTCAAGGCGGCGGTCGACTGCGTGAACGGCGCGGGGAGCCGCATCATACCCGCTCTGCTGCGCAGCCTCGGCGTTTCGGTCGTCGAGCTCTACACGGACGTTGATGCGCCGTTTCCGCACGAGCCGGAACCGCGGCCGGAGAACCTGAAGGAACTCTCGGAGCTCGTCAGGCGGGAGGGCGCCGATATCGGTTTTGCCTGCGACCCGGATGCGGACAGACTGGTGCTCGTCGATGAAGATGGAACGGTGTGCAGCGAGGAGTTGACACTCGCGGTATGCGCCGATTTTGTGCTCACGCACGATAAAGGGCCGCTCGTCGCCAACCTCTCCTCGAGCAGGCTCCTGGACGATATCGGCCGCATGCACGATTGTCCGGTGGAGCGATCGAAAGTGGGCGAGGCGAATGTGATCGAGGCGATGAAGAAGGCGGGGGCGGTCATCGGTGGAGAGGGAAACGGGGGTGTCATGTACCCGCCCCTTCATTATGGGCGCGACGCGATGGTTGGAATTGCGCTCGTGCTGCAATTGCTCGCCGAAGAGAATTGCACGCTCAAGGAAAAGGTTTCCATACTGCCTCAATACAGCATCGTGAAGGAAAAAGTACCGTTCGAGAAGCCTATTGTGGGAGTGGAAGAGCAATTGAAAAAAAAGTTCCCCGGCACGATTAGTACAATTGATGGCATTAGAATTGATATGGATGAGGGTTGGATACACCTGAGGAGATCCAACACGGAACCCGTTGTGAGAATAATTGCAGAATCAGGCACGCACGAAGACGCCGGCAGGCTGGCGCGGGATGTGCGTAGAATTTTCGAAACTCTGAGATGAGGCGGCGGATTCGCCGATTGCCGAGGCGAAGCAGCGGTGAACAACTCCACTGGTAGAGAGGTGCTCTTATGTGCGGGATTATCGGATATATAGGGAAAAGCGATGAAGTGGGCGATATTCTGATCGAGGGACTCAAACGTCTGGAGTACCGGGGATACGATTCCGCGGGTATCAGCATTGTGAGGGGCGGCTCGCTGGTTTGGGAGAAGACAGAGGGCAAGATCAAACAGTTGGAGGAGAGGCTGAGGGATATCGATATTTCCGGGAGCCTCGGCATAGCGCACACACGATGGGCTACCCACGGAGAGCCGAACCGGACGAACGCGCATCCGCATTTCGATTGTTCGGAGCGGATCGCTCTCGTTCATAACGGGATCATAGAAAATTATCAGACATTGAAGAAATCTCTCTCAGTCGAGAATCATACGTTCATCACGGAAACGGATACCGAGGTCCTCGCTCATTTGATCGAAAAGTATTACAACGGCAGCAACCTCGAGGACGCCGTTCAGAAATCCCTGCAGCTCGTCGAAGGAACGTATGGCTTGCTCGTCATCTCATCCGCCGAGCCCGGGAAGATCGTCGGCGCCCGCAATGGATCGCCGGTTGTCGTCGGCATCGGGGAGGACGAATACTTCATCGCGAGCGACGTCGCAGCGATACTCAAGCATACGCGCCAGGTGATCTATCTCGAAGATCACCAGATGATCGTTGCGACGCCGGATGGATTCACGACGATGACGATCGAGAACGAAGAGGTCGAGTGTGAGGTCCAGGAGGTCGATTGGGATCTCGACATGATCGAAAAGAAAGGATTCCCGCATTTCATGCTCAAGGAGATTTTCGAGCAACCCGAGACGATCAAGGATTCGATGAGAGGCCGATTTATCCCATCAATCGGCGATGCGCGGCTCGGGGGTCTCGAGGAGGTGAAAGATAAGCTCAGAGCGGCGAAAAGAATCGTTCTGATCGGATGCGGCACGAGTTGGCACGCCGCACTGATCGGTGAGTATCTGATAGAGGAAAAGGCGCGATTGCCCGTAGAAGTCGAGTACGCGAGCGAATTCAGGTATCGAAATCCCATCATGGATGAGGGAACCCTCGTATTCGTCATCAGTCAATCCGGCGAGACGGTCGATACGCTCGCCGCGCTCAGGGAAGCGACCAAACGCGGCGCCCCGTGCATGGGGATATGCAACGTCGTGGGGAGCACCATCGCGCGTGAGTCGGAAGCGGGCGTATACATACACGCCGGACCGGAGATCGGTGTTGCATCGACAAAGGCTTTTACCTCGCAGATAACGGTTCTCGGCCTTCTCGCCCTTCTGCTGGGCCGCATGAGAGATATCTCAGCAGCCGAAGGAATGGAGATGATAGAATCGATGCAGGCGTTGCCGGGACAGGTGCGGCAGATTCTGGAGTCGAACGAGGAGATCAAGAAGATATCGGAGATTTACGCTCATCATAATAATTTCCTCTATCTCGGCAGAGGAGCGAACTATCCCGTTGCGCTCGAGGGCGCCCTGAAACTCAAGGAAATATCGTACGTGCACGCGGAGGGGTATCCGGCGGCTGAGATGAAACATGGCCCGATCGCCCTGATCGATGAAAATATGCCGGTCGTCTTTATTTGCCCGAAGGACAACGCGTACCAGAAGATCGTCGGTAATATAAACGAGGTTCGGGCGCGGAAGGGCAAGATCATCGCCATTACAAATGAAGGCAACGATGAGGTCATTGACATGGCGGATCATGTGATCTTTATTCCCCGCACGCTTGATTTTCTCTATCCGATCCTCGCCGCTATTCCCCTGCAGCTCATGGCCTATCAAATTGCGGTTATCAGGGGATGTGACGTCGATCAACCGCGCAACCTCGCGAAGAGTGTAACGGTGGAGTAGAGTCGATCGCTTGCTGCTTAAACAACAATAGCATTGCTTTTCAAACAAGGAGGTACCGGTGAAAGAAGTTATCAGTACGGATGCATCTCCGGCCGCCGTCGGACCGTACAGTCAGGCTGTGAGGGCCGGTGATTTTCTCTTTGTCTCAGGCCAGATCGGGCTCGATCCGAATACGGGCACGATGGTCGGCGGCGGAGTCGAAGAGCAGTGCAGGAAGGTGCTCGATAATCTGAAGGCCATTCTCGCCGCGGGCGGTCTCGACATGGGGGCCGTCATCAAGGCGACCGTATACCTTCAGTCGATAGACGATTTCAAGGCGGTCAACGAAATATACAAACAATACTTCGACGGAGATTACCCTGCTCGAGCCGCTTTCGAAGTCGGCCGGCTGCCGCTGGGAGCCCTCGTCGAGATCGAGGCGGTCGCGTACTTCGGTTAAGTAACTTCTTTACAGCGTTTGCCGCACAAATTATTATCTATACTAACGGGAGTGGATAGGTTCTGGTGGACCTCGAGGACTTCAAATCCTTCCGCTGGGTGCTAAAACCATCCGGGGTGGGTTCGATTCCCACACATTCCCGCCACTTTGTTATTAATTTATGGGTGTGAGCCTGGGCAAGGCTCCACCGGCATGTAGGGTCCTCTCTATGCGATACGGCCGCCCGGCGAGAAAGCTGCATCACCTCTGGGTACTGACAAACCGGTTTCCGGCGCTTTTAACCGTCTATTCGATGATCATCCTGTCAGGGTTGGCGCCGCCGCTAGCCGCATCCAAGCCACATGCGGTCGATTCGGATACAACGGCGGCGAGCGACACAAGCGGTGCTTTCCCGCCACAAGCTTCCGGTGTTTCCGATACAGACGCCTCGATCGATACCATGCGCATTGAAGACTCAATGACCGGTGCGCACGAGCCTATGTGGACGAAGGAGGAACTGAAAGACGCGATCGAACGGCAATCAGGTATCATCGCTGAAGGGGAGGAGACATGGAAGAACACGAAAAGTCCCAAGACGGCCATGCTCTGCGCTCTTCTCGTGCCCGGCCTGGGTCAGATATACAATGAACGTCCCTTCAAGGCCATGATTGCGTTCGGCGTCGAAACGTTTTACCTCAGCCAGATAGCATTGAATAAACGGTATGCGGAGCGGCAGAGAAATCTCCGCGATCAGTACGATTATGAAGATCCCGATGAACGGAACCAGTGGACATTTCATGATATATGGGCCACCGAGCATGATGAACGCGCGCAGGACTGGATCTGGTGGTCGGTGGGGATTATCGCTCTCATTGTTCTCGATGCATATATAGATGCTCATATGCACGACATGAGGATAGAGGTGGGAAAGAGGCCCCAGCAGGACGAAGTCGCGGTGATGTTTACCTTCAAATTTTGAGCGGATGCAGCGGTTTGAAAGGAGTCGCACGAAATTTGAATTCCCCTCTTGAATTAATTGGAAATGAAGGAACCTTTGTGTATATTGATGCGTATCAAAGAGACATGAGGGAGAATCGGAGGTGTTCATGAGCTCCGCGCAATCGAAAAAGAGGAAATCCAAGTTCCGGGAATATGTAGAGATAGTCGTAACCGCGGTCGTTCTCGCCCTCATCGTTCGCGCGCTGATAGTCCAGAGTTATCATATCCCGTCGGAATCAATGGAAAACACCCTGCTGAAGGGCGACTTCCTTTTCGCGAACAAATTCATCTATGGCGCCAGGGTGCCTATCGTCGATTGGCGATTCCCGGCAGTCAGAGAGCCGAAAGAAGGGGACATTGTTATATTCAAGTTTCCCGGTGATGGAAAGACCGATTATATCAAGCGCTGCGTGGCGGTCGAGGGTCAGACCGTAGAGCTGCGTGGGACGAAGCTCTACGTCGAGGGCGAGGAAGTCAAAGAGGAATACGCCAAATATGTTCATGGCGATAGACGTGGGAGGGATTACGGACCGTTCGTGGTTCCAGAGGATCATATCTTCGTTATGGGGGATAACCGCGATAACAGTTACGACTCCCGATTCTGGGGGCCGCTGAACAAGAAGTATCTGAGAGGGCAGGCTCTGTTCATATATTTTTCCATCGATTACGGCAAGAAATGGCTTCGATTCAACAGGATCGGAGATCTGATACGGTAGGGGATCACTCCCGCGATCCCGTTCTTTCCTCTAAAAGCGAGCCGATCAATTCCTCGGGGCGCATCAGCGTGCTTGACAAGGTAGCCATTTATTTCTACATTTCACTAGACTAGATATGCAGCAGTCGAACAGGGAGAATGTTGACCATGAAACGAGAGAGAGACATAACTCCTTCTGAAATAGGATTTTTGAAGAATATCGTCGATCTCTATATACAGACCGGCGGGCCGGTCAGTTCGAGTTCGCTCAAGACATCATTCCGGCTCGGAGAGAGTACGGCGGGGATACGCAAGATCATGCATAGACTCGAGGAAAAGGGGTATCTGCAAAAGCCGCACGTCTCGGCGGGCCGCATTCCGACCGACATCGGCTACCGGTTCTACGTGGATGAAATCAGGACTTTCAAGCCTCTCAATGCAAGGATTGTAGAAGAGATACAGAGCAAGATACGCCGTGACTGGAGTGATGTGAGGGACGTTATGTACCGGACCTCACGGATTCTCGGGGAGCTTACGAGTTATATGGGTATCATCATGGGCATATTCGATTCGCAGTGGGTCGTCAGGCGGCTGCAAATTATTCAGCTCGAAGGTGGAAAGGGACTTGCCGTTTTGACGCTCATTCCCCATGAAGAGAGAAAACTGATCATCGATTTTCCGAAACGGTATCCCGCTTCCGTGATCGACCGCTCCGTTCAGATCATAAACGAAAGGATTGCGAGCTATCCACTCGGGGAGGCCCAGGAGCGGCTCGATGAATACCTGCGTAGCGGCGGGGGTGTCGAGCGTGAGATAGCAGAGATCATATCGGCCGAGGCGGAGTATCTCTTCGACTGGGTATATGATCTAAAGTATCATTTTAAAGGATTCGAGGAACAGACTGCAATTCCAGAACTTAACAATACGAAAACCCTCCAGAATCTCGTGCGGATAATGGGCGAGAGGAACATCATGCTGAAGGTGCTCAAGAGCCGATTCGAAGATGATGTTTCGGTTACGATCGGCCACGAGAATGAAGAAGAAGGACTCGAAGATTTCTCCTTGGTAACGAGGAGATTCGATGCCGGCATGTGCGGCGGTATCCTCGGAATACTGGGGCCGACGCGTATGAGTTATCGCATGGTTTTATCCATTTTGAAGCGAATGGCAGAAGAGTTGCAACAGCTCGAGCTTAAAGGATCGTAGCGAAACGCTTTGAAGCCCGCGTGAGGAGAATTTATATTCCTGAGAATGATAGAGGCTTTGAAAACAAATATGATGAGGAAGCCGTGGAGTCGGCCGATGAGAAACGCACACCTTCCGATTCGGTCGGATTATCCCTCGGCGATAGATCGGAATCTGTCGTTAATGACGAAAATGAAAGAAAAGTGTCCAACTCGCCACTGGAGGAACCTCCTCTGCGGAATGGAAATGCAGCGGAGGGCGGCAAAACAACGGATGGGAATAAAGTGACTGAAGAGAAAATCCAGAAGAAGAGTGATGTGGAAGCAGAGAAGGAACACGTGCAAAAACGCACAAAGCGGGCCGGTCGAAAGCAGTTGCTCGAACTCATACAGCGGAAGAACGACAAGCTTCTGGAAATGAAAAAAAAGGCGAAAGAAGTTCAGAAAGCTTTTGAAATTCAAGAAGATAGGCTTCTCCGCATGGCTGCTGAGTTTGAAAATTACAAGAAGCGCACGAGACGGGAATGGGAATTGCTTCAACAGAAAGCGAACGCGGGGATTATCGAAGATATTCTCATTGTCCTGGATGATTTCGATCGGGCGCTCGAAGCGGGCGAAGATGAGGAAGGTCATTTCGCAAGCGGTGTAAGATTGATCTACAATGGATTCCTCGAAGTGCTCAGGCGTAACGGATTGAAGGAGATAGAGGCGCACAACCGTCCTTTCGATCCGCAGTTTCATGAGGCGATCAGTGAGGTGGAGAGTGAGGAGATCGAAGATGGTCACGTGGCACATGTCGTTCGAAAAGGGTATTTGCTCAACGAACATCTGCTGAGGCCTTCGAGAGTGGTAGTTGCAAAAAAGAAGCAGGATTAATTCACTTGGAGAAAATTCTACAAGGGGATCAGGAATGGGAAAAGTAATCGGAATAGATCTCGGAACAACAAACTCGTGTGTCGCAATTATCGAAGGTGGCGAGCCGGTCATTGTTCCGAACGCCGAAGGTGGCAGGACCACTCCCTCGATCGTCGCATTCGCCAAGAACAACGAGAGACTCGTTGGACAGCTCGCGAAGCGGCAGGCGATCACCAACCCCGATGACACGATATATTCGATAAAGCGGTTCATGGGCAGGCGGTTTTCGGAGATCAAGGATGAGGTGGAAAGGGTTGCATACAGAACCGAGAAGGGGAAAAACGACGAGATACTGATCAGGCTCAAGGAAAAGAGCTACCGTCCCGCGGAGATTTCCGCGATGATCCTTCGCGCTGTCAAGCAGTATAGCGAGGAATATATCGGGGAAGAAGTGACGCGGGCCGTTATCACCGTTCCCGCCTACTTCAACGACGGACAGCGGCAGGCGACGAAGGATGCGGGCAAGATAGCGGGCCTCGAGGTTCTGCGGATAGTAAACGAGCCGACGGCGGCCGCGCTCGCATACGGGCTCGAAAAGGAAAAAGTCGGCAAAATCGCCGTCTATGATCTCGGCGGCGGCACGTTCGATATATCGATTCTCGAGCTCAGTGACGGCGTTTATCAGGTGAAATCGACGAGCGGAGATACGTTGCTCGGCGGAGATGATTTCGATCGCGTGATCATGGATTGGATCGTCGAAGAGTTCAAAAAGGCCGAAGACATAGATCTCGCCAAGGACAAAATGGCGATGCAGCGGATTCGCGAGGCGGCCGAGAAGGCCAAGTGCGAGCTGAGCACCGTTCACGAGACGAATATCAACCTGCCCTTTATCTGCGCCGATGACAGCGGTCCGAGACATCTCGATATGGTTCTCGACCGCGCGAAGATGGAGATGCTGGTTCTCCCACTCGTTCAGAAGACCGTCGGACCATGCAAGTCTGCGCTCAAAGACGCGGGTCTTACGGCCAAGGATATCGATGAGGTGATCCTTGTCGGTGGCTCCACGAGAATTCCCGCGGTGCGCAAGCTCGTAAACGACTTCTTCAAGAAGGAGCCCCACAAGGGCGTCAATCCCGATGAGGTCGTTGCACTGGGTGCCGCCATTCAGGCGGGTGTTCTCTCCGGCGAGGTCGAAGAGATTCTGCTCCTCGACGTGACGCCGCTGAGCCTCGGTATCGAAACGCTCGGCGGTCTCATGACGACGCTTATCGAGCGCAATACGACGATTCCCTGCAGAAAGAGTCAGATCTTCTCGACGGCGATGGATAACCAGCCGGCGGTGAGCATCCATGTTCTCCAGGGAGAGCGTGAGCTCTCGAAAGACAACCGCACGCTTGCGAGGTTCGATCTCATAGGCATGCCTCCCGCTCCGCGGGGTATTCCGCAGATCGAGGTGGCCTTCGATATCGACGCCAACGGCATCGTCAGTGTTTCTGCAAAGGATCTCGGGACGGGCAAGGAGCAACAGATCGAAGTGAAGATTTCGAGTGGCCTTTCGCGGGAAGAAATCGATAAAATGATTCATGACGCTGAAGAGCATGCGGTAGAGGACGAGGAGAGACGGCAGGTTGTACGGGTAAGAAACGAGGCGGAAATCCTCATATACACTACCGAGCAGACATTGAAGGAACATTCAAAGGAGATCGCTGAAGAGGACCGTGTGAAAATAGACACGGCGCTGGCTGAGCTCAAGGAATTGATGAAATCCAAAGATCCTGATGTCAAAGAGGTCAAGAAAAAGACGGAAACACTCTCCGTTAGCGTGTACAAGATCGCGGAAATCATGTACAGTACGTCGGCACGGGAAGACTTTTTAGAGGGCGGGAATAAATAGAGATATCTCAATCTGGGGTTTGTTCGACACTGCATGGTGAGTTAAACGGGGCATGGCAAAGAGGAACTATTACGAGGTGCTCGGCGTGGAGCGCGGCGCCTCGGTCGACGAGATCAAAAAGGCCTACCGCAAGCTTGCGCTGAAGTTTCACCCTGACAGGAATCCGGGAGACAAGGAAGCGGAGGAGAAGTTCAAGGAAGCCACCGAGGCTTACGAGGTTCTCCGCGACAGTGAGAAACGTTCCCGGTACGATCAGTTCGGCCACGCGGGTGTCCCGGGCACGGGTGCGGGCGGATTCGACGGATTCGGCGGCGCCGGATTCGACATCAGTGATGCCCTGCGGGCGTTCATGAGGGATTTCGGCGGCTTCGAGGACATCTTCGGCGGCCGGTCGCGCAGAAGAGGCGGCCGGACAGTGGTTCGGGGTAACGACCTCCAGGTGCGTGTCAAGCTGACGCTCAAGGAAGTCGCGAAAGGAACGAAAAAAACGATCCGGATTCACCGGATGGTCTCCTGCTCCGGGTGCGTTGGGTCGGGCGTGAAAGAGGGATCGTCGAAGGAGACGTGTCCCGCATGTCACGGCACGGGCGAATTGCGGCAGGTTTCGAGATCGCTCTTCGGACAGTTCATGAACATCACCATATGTCCGACATGCAACGGGGAGGGGAGCATTATCAAGGATCCCTGCTCCGATTGCAGCGGTGAGGGAAGGAAGAAGGGGAGCAAGAGCGTTGAGGTGAAGATTCCAGTCGGGGTGACGACGGGGAATTACATTACGCTGGAGGGGCAGGGGGATGCCGGTCCGCGGGGAGGGCCGCCGGGTGATCTCATCATTCTCATCGAGGAGCTCGAGGACGAGGTTTTCGAACGGCACGGTTACGATATCATCTGCGACATGCCGGTGAGTTTTTCTCGGCTCGCGCTCGGAGGCCGAATCGAGATTCCGACACTTGACGGCAAGGCCGCACTGACGATCCCGGCGGGGACCCATTCGCACAAGATCTTTCGGCTGCGGGGAAAAGGAATCCCGCGTCTTCACTCGCATGGCCGGGGTGACCAGCTCGTTCGGCTCGTTGCATGGACGCCGCAGCAACTCAGCAAGACCGAGAAGGAAATCTTCAAAGAGCTCGATGAAAAGGGCACGGAAAAGCCGCCTCCGGCCGGCAAGAAGATCTACTCCAACTGACAGTTTCTCCGACTCCGGCCTCAGACGTACACGCGCCGTTCGCGATCGCTGCACGGTAACTCGCACAATGGACGAGGGGAAGAAGATTCAAACCGGGGTATCAAGGTGACGGATAAAAAGCACTTCGATGTCTCTGAACTGACGCCGTCGGGGGATACGTTCCGGATGACCGGACCCGAGTATCATCATATCGTCCGCGTCTCGCGTGTCAAGGTTGGCGAATCGGTGAGGCTTCTAGACGGGAAGGGCGGATTGTATGAGGCGCGCGTCGAGCGTATGAGCGAGCATGAAACCGTTCTACGAATTCTTTCGCATGAGAAACAATCCGGACCGCCGCCGATCGACATGGCGCTTGCCTTGTTCAAAGCATCGAGGTTCGACATCGCCGTCGAGAAGTGCTCCGAGCTCGGACTCAGATCCTTTATTCCGTATCTTTGCGAGCGGTGCGTGTGGCGGGGCGGCGGGGAGGAAGCCGAGCGGAAGCGGGGCCGGATAATGAGAAAAATTCGCGCGGCATGTAAGCAATCGGGACAGGCGAACTTCCCGGCGGTCTCGAAACCGGTTCTGTTCGAATCGCTGCTCGAGATGATGCCGTCGTATACCAGCATCCTCGTCGCCGATATCGGCGGCGTGGACCCATCGGAAAAACTCGGGCTTAAGGGTACCGGTTCGATACTCGGCATTGTGGGACCTGAAGGAGGTTTGAGTCCCGCGGAACGAAGTCGCCTTATCGAAGCGGGCGCGGTGGCGGTCTCCCTCGGTGCCTCACGGCTGCGGAGCGAGACGGCGGCGATATGCATGCTCTACCGGATCCTCGCCGGTGGCTGATCGCGTGGGCGCCTCACGGCTGCGGAGCGAGACGGCGGCGATATGCATGCTCTACCGGATCCTCGCCGGTGGCTGATCGCGTGGGCGCCTCACGGCTGCGGAGCGAGACGGCGTTGACATCGATAGCAAGGGGTGCGTATACTGCCCGTATCATTTCAGATCGCTGAAGAAAAGAGGGCTCGATGGAAAGAAACGTCATCACGAAGAAGATCTATGACGATATGAAATCGGCCATGAAGGCCGGTGAGAAGGAAAAGGTTATCACCTTGAGGATGCTTATCAGCGAGCTCAAGAACGCCCAGATTGCCCAGGGTGAGGAGCTCGAGAGGGAAAAGGAGATAGCGGTGCTCTCGAGTTACGTCCGCCGCTGCAAGGAATCGGTCGAGGAGTTCGGGAAGGGGGGAAGGGAAGACCTCGTAGCGAAGACGCGGGCCGAACTCGAAGTCGTCACCGCGTACATGCCGGAGCAATTCGGTGAAGACGAGATCGAAGGCGAGGTGGAAAAAATCATAGAAGAGCTCGGAGCATCAGGACCGAGGGACATGGGACGCGTTATGGGAGAGATGATGAAGCGGTTCAAGGGTCGTGTCGACGGGCGCGCCGTCAACACGATCGTTTCCAAACTGCTGCAGAACGGGTAGGTGATAAGATTATGAATATCATCATCGATGCAGTGATCGTTATTTTAATCGTCTTCTACTTTATTTCCGGGACACGAAGGGGCTTGATCCGTCAGGTCCTCGATATCGTCGGGATCATAGCGGCTTTTATCGGGGCGTTCTACTTCGCGGGACACCTGGCGACATACTTCGATCAGAGGTTCAACGTGCCGCACCAGGCCGCTTTGGTCATTTCGGCGATCATCATATTCGTCGGCATATTGCTCCTGTTCAATCTGCTCGGCATCTCGTTTCAGAAGATTTCGAAGGTCACTCTTCTCAGCCCTCTCGATCGATTCGGCGGGGGGCTCTTCGGCGCTTTCAAGGGCGTGCTGCTCGTGAGCCTCTTCCTCGTGATTCTCCTGAATATACCGTTACCTGATAAGTTCAAGGCCGAACTGCGCCGCGACCGTCTCGTCGCCGTGATCTATCCTGTTCTTCCGAGGGTTTTCGATTTCATTCTTTCACGCACCCGTGTTGATCTCGATTACTGGTCGGGGCGGGTGAGGGATATCAAGAAAGCCAAGGATCACATCAAGAATGTCGAAGGGCAGCTCAGAGAAGGGCAGCGGGAAGCGTGAGTTCCGGGATGATGGGAATCCGGTGACCGTAACATTTCGAACCGTTTAATAATCCTATGAAAGCACGTATGACGGAAGAATCGTTTCCCGCTCTTGTCGCCGAGTTCGAGCATGCAGCGCGCAAACTGGAATTCGATTCGGTGCTCGGCCTCATCGCCGGTTTCCTGAAGTCCGAAAGAGCGGCACAGCGGCTTTTCTCGATCAACAGGCATTATGACACCGACGAGGTTGAAATGAGCCAGGGGGAGATTTCCGAGCTTATCGCCGTGCGGGAGGGGGGGGAGGATCTGCCGCTCTCGGGGTGGTTTGACAGCTTTTCGCTCATCGAGAGGATCAATGCAGCGGGCATGGTTGCCGCGAGTGAGGAGATATACCGCATTGCGGCCGGGGAAAAAACGGCTCGCGATGCTTGTCGGTTCCTGACGAAACGGCCCGAGCTCATGCCCCTTCTTTCACGCCACCTCGATGAATTCACGATTCACGAAGAGCTCGTACGCAGAGTCTCCGGGGCGATAGGTTCCGATTTCGAGATCCTCGATTCCGCGAGCAGGGAGCTGGCCCGGATTCGAAAGCAGAGCAACGCATTGAGGGACAGATTGCGGGGACAGTTCTCGCGGTTCGCCTCTAGAATGGGAAGCGGGAAAGGGTACGAGTTCGTTACGGTGAGGGGAGAGCGCTACGTTGTCTCTCTCCCTCGCAGCGAAGCGGCCCGCATCAAGGGCATCGTTCATCAGGAGAGCGCCAGTGGCGCCTCGCTCTATGTCGAGCCCCTCGAATTCGTTGAGGAAAATAACAGGCTCGAATCGTACCACGAAGAAGAACGCAGAGAGGTGGAGCGGATACTTGCGGAACTGACTGCTCTGATTTTCGAGCGGAGAGAAGAACTTCTCGCCAACCAGGATACGCTTCTCCTGCTCGATTGCGTGGCGGCCAAGGCATCGTTCGCCGCGCGCTTCAATTGCATTCGGCCCGCTCACAGCAGCGACGGGACGCTTGTCCTCAAAGATGCGAGGCATCCCCTGCTCGAAAGGAAACTCGCAGAGCAGCAGCAGAGAATCGAACCGCTCAATATACGGTGTGAACCGGAGCTCAAGGCGCTCGTCATATCGGGTCCGAATGCGGGAGGCAAGACGGTAACGATCAAAACGATCGGTCTCTTCATCATGATGGACCGCGCAGGCTTTCTCGTCCCCTGCCGGGATGGAACCGTTATCCCCGATTACGACAAGGTGTTCGTTGACATTGGTGACGACCAATCGATAGAGAAATCGCTCAGCACCTTTTCATCCCGCATTGTTAGAATGAAGAAGATTCTCGGCCTCGTCGACGGAAAGTCACTCGTACTCGTGGACGAAATCGGGGACGGTACGGATCCCGAGGAAGGCGCCGCGCTTGCCGAAGCGATCCTCGACCGACTGACTGCGGCAGGCGGCAGAACGATCGTGACCACACACCTGCGTTCGCTCAAAGGGTGGGCGCACGAGAGAGCGGGGGCGAGAAACGCGACACTAGCATTCGATCCCGACCGGCTCGAGCCGCTCTACGAACTGAGAATGGGGGTTCCCGGCAGAAGCTGGGGTATCGAGATGGCCGGACGGTTCGGTCTCGACGCGGACCTCGTCGAGAAGGCGCGAAGCGGAATGGGAAAGAGCGCGCTGAGGCTCGAAGAGCTGCTCGCTCATCTGGAGAAGACGGAGCGGATCGTGAATGATAAGCGCGACGAGCTCGTAGAGAAAGAAGATCTTCTGTCGAGCCTCATCGAGCGGTATCAGGGCAAGATGGATCGCTTCAGCAGGAATCGCGACGAGATGGTCGAGACGGCGAGGAAGGAAGCGCTGGATATCGTCTCTTCAACGAGAAGGGAGATGGAGAATCTCATCCGGGAGATTCGTTCGACACAGGCCGAGCGCCGGGCGATACGGGAGGCCCATGAGCGAATAAAAAGCAGCAAGGAGGATATCGAGGAGAAGCTCGAAGCGGAGAAGCCAAGAGCGCGCGTGAGGCCCGAGGATCTGAGACCGGGAGTCTATGCGGAGATAACGAGTATCGGCAAGATCGGCAAAGTACTGTCCATCGATAGCGATTCCCGTGTCTTTCTGGAACTCGAGGGCGGATTGCGTGTTGAAACGAAAGTCGAAGATCTCGCGCCGGCTGAGAATGCCGGGAAGAAAAGATCCAGCGGCGGCGTAACTTGGTCGACTCCGTCTTATGAACCCGTTCTCGGAGAGCTCATGGTGAGGGGGCTGGAACGTCAGGAAGCGCTCGAGAAGACCGATGCGTTCATAGACAGGGCGGTTTTGCAGGAATTGCGGACGGTGACCATTATCCATGGCGTGGGCAAGGGAATTCTCAAACGAGCAATATACGACATGTTGAAAAAGGATCCGCGTGTCGAAAGTGTTCGACCGGGCGAGCCGGCGCGCGGCGGAGATGGTGTGGTGGTCGTGACGCTGAAGTAGGAGAGGGCCGGTATGATTCCAGAGAAGGTAATAGATGATATACGGGATCGAACCGATATCGCGCAAGTGATCGGTTCGCTGATCGATTTGAAGAAGGCGGGGAGGAACTTCAAGGCTCTCTGTCCCTTTCATGGCGAGAAAACTCCCAGTTTCATCGTGAGTCCCGAGAAGCAGATCTATCACTGCTTCGGGTGTGGCAAGGGAGGGAATGTATTTCACTTCCTTATGGAATTCGAAGGGGTAAGCTTCGTCGAAACGGTCAGGCGGCTGGGAAAAGAGCTGGGGATCGAGGTCGACCGCTATATCAAGGGCGGCGAAACCAGAGAGAAGCTCGACCCATACTACCGCGCAATGGAATGGGCGGCCCGGTACTACTCGAACGTGCTCAAATCGAGCAGCGCAGCGCAGCGGGCGTTGAGGTATCTGCGGGACAGGGAGATAGACGATGATCTCATCGAGCGGTTCGGTCTCGGATTCGCCCCATCGGGGTGGGATAACTTCTACCGTGCGGCAACGGATGCGGGAATATCGCGTGACATACTCTCCGAGCTGAATCTCATAATGCGGAGCCGCAGCGGGAGTGGCTATCGTGACTACTTCAGGAATAGAATAATTTTTCCGATAGCGACCCTTTCAAACCGTACCGTTGGGCTCGCCGGCCGGGTTCTCGATAAGGCGGAACCGAAATATTTGAATACGATGGAGAGCCCTATATACTCAAAAGGAAGAATCCTTTACGGTTTGAATCACGCCAAAGACCATATCAGAAAGAGCGAAACGGCTATAATAGTAGAAGGATACATGGATTACTTGATGTTATGGCGCAAGGGATTGACCAATCTATCTGCCGTTTGTGGGACATCGCTGACAGAAGATCAGGCCCGACTCCTTGCACGATATGCAAATCGTGTATATATTATCAATGATGGAGACAGGGCTGGTATGAGAGCGGCCGTCCGGGCGGCGGATCAGTTCCTCGTCGAGGGAGTGGATGCTCAGATCGTTGTTTTGCCTGAAGGTGATGACCCTGACAGTTACGTACGAAAAAAAGGAGCAGATGGTTTAATCGAGATGATGAACGCTGCTCCTTCCTATTTTGAATATCTGAGAGCCGAGGCGGATTCCGGCACGAGGAGGACGTACCGGAAGGGCCAGGTTATCAAACACTTGCTCGAGACTGTTTCCAGAGTCCCGGATGGTGTCGGCAGAGAGCTGTATCTGCAGGAAATTTCCAGGCTCTTCGAGGTCCCGGTCGGAACTCTGCGCTCCGGGCTCAAGGAACCGAAGCGCTCCAAGCGGCCCGCACCGCCAGAGAAACTCCATGACAGCCAGAGGGAAAAATTCCAGAAGCAGGTTTTCCGCATAGGCTTGGACGATAACAGGTATGCCCGGATGATCCTGGACAATCTCATCGAGGCGGATATCAAAGGTTCGCTCTATAGACAATATTACAAAGCGCTTGACTTGGCGTTAAAAAACAACATTGATATAAAAAGTCAGGATTTCATAGGGTCCCAATCGGATCCCGATTTGTGCAATCTGGCTTCGGAAATCGCGTTGATGGAAGCGCCTCCGGGCCCGACCGATCGGTTTTTGGCCGACACCCTGATTTGGCTCAAAAAGGCCGCGCTCAAGGCCGAGATGAGTCTCATGAAAAAACGGCTCATCGAGCTCGAGTCGCAGCGAAAGGGTGAACGGGACAGGGAGGAGGTTGAGATCGCGGAGGCATACCGGAAGGTAGCCAGGGAACTCAAGAAATTGGGTCTCAAGGAGGTCAACCAGCCTGATGGATCTCGATAAGATCGAAGAGGTTCTAATCGACATCAAGAAGCGGTCCGATGACAAGGGCTATATTCTCAATGAGGAGATAGATGAGCTCATCGGGGATGAGTTCGAGGCCGATGACATCGTTCAGCTCTACAACCGCCTCAGCGATGAGAAGATCGATTACTTCGATTCTGCGGAAAAAGCACGCATGAAGATGGAAGCGCTGAAAAAGAGAGAGCAAAAAGAGGCGAAGAAATCGGAAGAGATGATTGCGACGTCGATCAGGTATGACGATCCCGTTCGAATGTACCTGAGAGAGATGGGCAAAGTGCCGCTGCTCAATCGCGAGGGCGAGATCAGTATCGCCAAGCGGATCGAGTCGGGGCATCTGCAGATTTCGCAGGCGGTATTCAGTCTCAATGCGACTACCAGGGAGCTGAAGCGATACCTCGAGAAACTCGAGATGGGAACGATGCGCCTCGAAGATCTGATACAGATCGAGGGAGGCGGGCTTCATCCCCATTACTCGGGAAAGAAAGAGATCAAGAAGTATATCAACATTCTGAAGCGAATGATCAAGCTTCGAGAGAATATATTCGAGCTCCAAGGAAGAGCGAGAAAGAAATTGAGCAAAAAGAACGGGGCTCTCGTTCAACGCCAGATTTCGCGCAGGGCCAAGAAGCTCCAGGAGGAATACCGGAAGATAAAACTGCATCCGGGCCAGCTCGAAAACCTTGTCGACAAGATCAAGGAGATCCTGGCGAGGATCGAAAAACACAAGAAGCAAATCGCGGAATATGAGAGCTTTATCGGGATGAATGCGGATGAGATCAACAATGCGATAAAGATCCTGAGCGGCCGGAGCAAGGAAAAGGCGAAGCTCAAGAAAAAGCTCAAGTGGTCGGCTCAGAATCTCAAGGATTTTTCCGCCAAGATCAAGACGCTCGAGAAAACCTGCAGCGGGATAGAGACAAAGGAGGGCGTGAAGTACGATTCGGTCACGGTGATCGTTCAGGATATCCAGCACGGCGAGAGAAGCTCGCAGAGGGCGAAGCAGGAGATGATCGAGGCGAATGTTCGCCTCGTGATTTCCATCGCCAAGCGATATACGAACCGGGGGCTCGAGTTTCTCGACCTCATCCAGGAGGGCAACAGCGGCCTTATGCGGGCGGTGGACAAGTTCGATTATAGAAAAGGATACAAATTCAGCACCTATGCCACCTGGTGGATCAGACAGGCGATAACGCGGGCGATCGCGGATCAGGCGAGAACGATCAGGGTGCCCGTTCACATGATCGAAGCGATCAACAAGGTGTCACGCACACAGCGGAAACTGATCCAGGAGTTCGGCAGGGAGCCGACCCCGGAGGAAGTCGCCCGTCGTTTGGACTATCCCGTCGGGAAAGTGAAGAGTGTGATGAAGGCTAGTATGGAGCCGATCTCGCTCGACCGCCCGATCGGCGAGGACGACGACAGCAACCTGAGCGATTTCATCGAAGACACCTCGGCCTCTTCACCCGATCAGACCGCCGCCCATTCGATTCTCAAGGACCAGGTGTCGAAGGTTCTCGCAACGCTCACGAAACGCGAGGAGAAGGTTGTGCGGCTCCGCTTCGGTCTCGGCGACGGAACGCCGCGAACACTCGAGGAGGTCGGCACGATCTTCAACGTGACGCGCGAAAGGGTCCGGCAGATCGAGGCAAAGGCGTTGCGTAAGCTTATGCATCCGAGCAGAAGTAGAAAGCTGAAAGGCTACATAGATATATAAAATCATTGAAGCCGACGACCGGCACGTGGTACGGTCGCGGCCGGAAATTCGATCTGCACCGAAAACACTGACAGTGCGAGTGGGCCCATAGCTCAGTGGTAGAGCTCCCGGCTCATAACCGGTCGGTCCCAGGTTCGAATCCTGGTGGGCCCACCAGCGATTCTCATTTCACAGGTAACGTATCGCTTACTTTCACTCGTCTTGCAGAACAAAGGAGCAAGGGGGATTCATGTTTCTGGTACTCGTAAGGCATGGAGAGGCCGTATCGAAGGAGGCGGATCCCGAGCGGCCGCTTGCCGAGCATGCTTGGGCGGAAGTCCGCAAGGTCGCCGCATTTATCGCAAGTCAGCAGGATCTATCGATTGGGAGGATACTGCACAGCGGTAAAACGAGGGCGCTGCAAACGGCGGAGGCGATGTCGGAGTTCCTGAAGCCGCCGGATGGTTTCGAAGAGACGGGAAATCTCAATCCCCTCGACAATCCGGAAATTTGGGCGGGGCGGATCAAAGAGATGGAAGAGGATGTCATGCTCGTCGGGCACCTTCCCTTTCTGAACCGTCTCTTCTGCCGGCTTCTGGATATAGATGATGATAATCCGGTACTGGCTTTTGTTCCTGCGGCCGCAGCGTGTCTCGAAAGATTCGAATCGGGAAAATGGTTTTTGCACTGGATGGTCGTGCCGCAGATTCTCCCCTAGATCGAGTATGTATATGTTTCGAATCACCAACCGTTGATCGCCATGTTGAGTATTCATAACGCGGAAACCGAACCCGATCTCGCTGAGGCGAAAAAGCTCTTTGAGGAGTACGCCGAATCACTCGACTTCGATCTCTGTTTTCAGGATTTCGATAGAGAACTTGAAGGGCTGCCGGGCGATTATGAGCAGCCCGAAGGTGTCCTGCTTATAGCAATTTCCGATGGGGCGATTGCCGGGTGTGTGGCGCTGAGAAAGATCGAGAGCCGTATATGTGAGATGAAGCGGCTCTATGTAAGGCAATCGCACCGCGGGAAGGGGATAGGGAAAGGGCTCGCCGAGACCGTCATAGATGAAGCGCGCCGAATCGGATATCGATCGATGAGGCTCGATACCGTTCCCGGCATGATCGCGGCAACCGAACTGTATCGCTCGCTCGGTTTCTGCGAGATCGAGGCGTACCGGCTCAATCCCATCGAAGGGGCCCTCTATTTCGAGCTGAAACTGTGAACATTCCGTGGATCGCCGTTTTACCGTAAGATGAGTCTGCGTATCCCACCGATCTTGCGGAACTCCCGGTCGACAATCCAGAGGTAGAAGAGGAACGTCGGCACCGCTTTAAAAGAGTGGTGCAGAATAGTGAGCGGCGTCGACCAGAACTCCTGCGGATTGGAGCTCGCCGGGATATCGTAGAGATAGAAAGGCGTCGGAACGGCGCAGAGGACGAAGAGTACAAGAACGATCTTCGATCGTGTCCGCAGATAGTGGGCGACGAAGAGCGGAATGAGCATCACGTAGTGATACTCCCAGATGTCCTTGAAGACGAGGAAAAAGGTCAGAGTCCAGAGTGTTATATTTGCCAGGGGATCGATTCGCTTCTGCCTGATCGTGATCAGAAAGGTCACCAGGACGATCATGGCGAGGGACAGGAGCAGCGGAAGGTTTCTCGGCGCCACGTCGAAAAACCCAACCTGCACCAAATCGGTTTTTAGGAAGGGCAGCAAATGATTGTATGTTTCGCGCAAGAGACCGTTGAACCCGAATGTTCCTCCGGTCACGTGTGAAGGGAGGGGACGGAAGTTCAGATGAAGGAACCATCTGAAATCCTTGGGATGGTAGAGGAAATAGGGCATTGAAGTCAGCACGGCCGTCCCGATACCGGCCAGGGCGAGTTTTTTCTTTCCCATCTTGAAAAAGGTCAACGTATATATTGCGGTAAAGCTTTTGAGCAAAATGCTGAAAACCCAAGAAACGGACGATCGCCGGGTAACCGGCGCGTCCTCCGGGTATGATTCCTGTTTGAGATACGGGTAGAGAATGAGAAAGATAAAGAACGACATCGTGAAACAGAACTGGCCCATATAGAGCTCGATGTAGAGCGGAGAGTAGAGGAGCCAGAATGCGGAGACTGCTATGGCAAGCGAGCCGAACATGTATCTCAGCCGCACCGTCAGGACGACGCAGATTGCGAGCAGGATCTCATTTATCACAATCCATAACCAGTATGCGGGCCATGGTTTGATCACCCGCGCGACGATCGAAGAGATGTATGAAGTGAATGGAAGGTACCGGTAGAAGTGGTAGTAGGGGACGACGACCGAATTCGGGGCTTTATAGTTCTGATTAGCGTAAATGCTTTCGCCGTTGTTCAGGTTCACTCCGGCCTGATAAATACCGAAAAAGGGACCACCCTGACCTTTTGCGTGTGTCGTAATGTAGAAGAGCGGATTGAGAAACTGGGAGTGGAGCGATATGAGAAAGATCACATGCACACATAACGCAAGTGCCAGAAGGATCGCAATCCTGCGGGATCCGTGAGAGTCGGATTTCATCGATGTGAATAGGGAATCTTAGCAGTTTTCCCTCTACTCGGCACCCCCCCCTGATCGCTTGAAGTGGTATCATTTGCTGTTATCTCATACCCTACCAGAGCGTTTATTATACCAGATTGCCAACGTGATAGTCAACAACCTTGACGGTACGACCTTGACGGTACAACATCGGTACAACATAACTTCTTGTTTGATAGATAGATAAAGACTCTCTGGCGCGGCCTCACATATTTGGCTATATTGATACCTGAAGGTCAATACGGGCTAAACAGGCCCGAAGCTTGCGGTTACTTCCCTGCTGTTACGCAACTTGTGAATTTTCATCGCTCGCAGTGACATGCGTGGGCGAGAGCATCTTTTTTGTATACAATAGATTAGAGGCGCGTATCGGCTTTTTTCACCCGCGTCGAGGCCACCGGCGACACAATATTTTTGCACTAGCGGAGGTTAAAATGCAACTTCGCAGAAGCATTTTACTGGCGATATGCATAATTCTCTTTATTTACCTCGAGATTCACTCCTGCTCGGATAACGCGATCACCGATCCGGGAAATCCTGTGCCTGAGGCCGCGAATCTGATCTACTTTGCAAACGATGTTCACTTCACGGACGAACACTCCGGATGGGTTGTCGGTTCACTCGGCACGATGATGTATACCGACGATAGCGGAGAAACGTGGCGCGGGCTGACCGTCAACGAGGGCAGACTCAATAACGTGAGCTTTATCGATCACGACAGGGGCTGGGTGGTAGGGAGGGAAGGAGCGATCTATGCAACGAGCAATGGAGGTGATATCTGGGATAAGATGCCTTTTTCGGGTTATCCTCACGATGTCGATTTCTATAAAGTGCAATTCATGAACGATTCCCTCGCATTCGTGCTCGGGTACTACGGTGTGTATCGTACGGAGGATAATGGCGCGACATGGGAGAATAACTGGCTGCCCGTCATTCCCGACAGAGGTGCCTGGGGGATGAGCTTGTTAAACGACCGGACGGGGTATCTGCTCGGAAGTCAGTGGATGGAGGCCGATCCGGTCATGATCTACAGAACGGACGACGGCGGACTGAGCTGGCAGCCGGTCGTAGAATCGAGGTATTCGATTCTACGACCGGTGATGACAATCGAGTTTGTCGATGAGCAGATCGGCTGGGCGGGTGGTGGTATGATCATGAAGACTACCGACGGGGGAAGGACATGGATCACACAGCTCGAAGAGGCGACGGTCAGAAAGTTCTATTTCTTTGATGTTGATAACGGCTTTGCCATTGGCGGCCGGCGAATCCTGCGCACTACAAACGGTGGCGCCACCTGGGATGATATGCTGCCGCCGGACGATCGGATCGCGGACCTGAGGGGCATTTCTTTCATCAATGAGACGAGCGGGTGGATCGTCGGCAGGGGAAACGAAGAGCGAATCGAGCAGAGAATCTATCGATACTCGGTTGTTCTTAATACGAAGGATTCCGGTAAGACTTGGAATATCAATGATTTTGCATTCGACTATACCGATTATAACATGGAGGAGACGGAATCCTGGTACCGATAAAAAAGGCTTGACCGTATTGTTTCTTTCGCGTAAAATCCCCCTTTTATTGCAGGATTAACGCTGGCTGAAAACACAGGAAATGTTTGAAAGGATCGGATCGAATCAATTGCGGCGAAAGCGGTCCCCATCTAATCCAAGGTCAAACGGGCACCTGGACGTAACATGAGTGCTTCCCCTCGCAGGGAGGCTTTTTTTTAGCAGTGAGGTATCATGCCTGAAGTTTCTGAAGACATCCAGTATCTCATTCAGATCGTCAAGAAGGATCTCGAGATTCATGAGAGGAGAAAATTTCTCGAAGACTCACCCTTGCGCATAAGAATGATCGACAAGAAGATCGCGATAATGGACGAGGAGCTGCAGGAAAGCCGGGATCAGCTCGAGAAGCTCAGCAAAGAGCGCAGACATCTTGAGGGGGAGGTCGAATCCAACAGTGCCAAGCTCATCACCAAGAAGATCGAACAGATCACTGTGAAGAATAACAAGGAGTTCAAGGCGTTCAAAGCTGAGATCGAATATCTCACAAAGCAGATCGACAAGGAAGAGGAACGCATCCTTGTCATCATGGAACTGACGGAAAAGCTGAAAAAGGAAATAGAGGCGATATCGGAAAGAGTTGAAAAGGAGAAAGGCGCCCTGCTCGCAGCCAGGGAAAATCTCGAGAAGGGGATGGAGGAGAGTGTGGGGTCGTTGAAGATCCTCGAGGATGAAAAGATCCGAACACTGCCGCATATCTCGGATACGATCCGAAGGCTCTACAACAGGATCCTGGAGGCAAAGGGCGATTCGGGGGTGGCGAATCTCGCAGAAGACATATGTCAGGGGTGTTATTCGCGGTTGCCGCCGCAGAAGGGGCACGAAATCAGGAAAAACGACCAGATACTCACATGTGAGGTATGCGGGAGGATACTGGTCTATTATCCGGTGGATTGATAGGCGGCGTTTCGGCAGGGGTCTATGAACAAGTTAAAGCGGCTTCTTTATTTGATATCCGATGACAATAGAGTGAAGGATGTATGGAAAGAGGCCGGGTATGATTCGCTCGAAGAAGCGCGGGCGGCGATACGGGGCCTCGTCGAGATCGTAATTCATCGGGATGGAGCTGATCGCGGCGGGAGCAGGCGTCGGGATGAATCGACTCGGCGCGCTTCGTCGATGCAGTCGTGCGGAAAGCAAAAGGCAGGAGGCGCGAATCGGATCATTATCCATGCCGACGGCGCGTCGCGAGGAAATCCGGGTCCCTCGGCGGTGGCGGCGGTGGCATTTCTGCCATCCGGTGAAATATTGAGTGACAGCTCGAGAACGATCGGTGAGGCCACTAACAATGTCGCCGAGTACATGGCCGTTCTCGAGGGATTGACCCTCGCACGGCGGCTCGGAGCGGGTGATGTTATCATGCGTCTCGACAGCGAACTCGTGGTGAGGCAACTCCGCGGACAGTATAAGATAAAGAACGCAAAGCTTCGTGAGCTCGCCGGACGGGTGGTGCTCGAGGCGTCCTCTCTCGGAAGCTGCGTCTTCGAGCATGTCCCGCGTGAAGAGAACAGGAAGGCGGATCGACTCGCAAACAAGTGTCTCGACGCTGATTGATGCGCGGATGTATGTCCTCGATCGGGACCGCATAGCATCTCTTGCAGGCGTGAATGACGTAACGTTTTCACTCTCCGATCGGCACACTCGATAGCTTTGACCTTTCAAAATTCCTGTGTTATATTAGATCGCGAGTTTGAGACTGTAATCTGATCATGACGGCAAAGCAGATCGGGTGATCGCGGCCGCGGTAACACGCGTTCGAGGAAAGTCCGGGCTCCACAGGGCAGGGTGCTGGGTAACTCCCAGTGGGGGTGACCCCAAGGAAAGTGCCACAGAAAATATACCGCCCCCGCTAACGCGGGGGTAAGGGTGAAAAGGTGAGGTAAGAGCTCACCAGTGCCGCCGGTGACGGCGGCAGCTCGGTAAACCCCACCCGGAGAAAGACCAAATAGAAGAGGAGAAGCGGCCCGCTTCATTTGACTCTCGGGTAGGTCGATTGTGGCCGGTGGCAACGCCGGTCCCAGATAAATGATCACCGATTCTTTTATTTAAAAGGGTACAGAACTCGGCTTACAGATCAGCTTTGCCGTCATGGTTATATTCATTCGTTTAACATCAAGAAGCGGATAATCAATGTCTTCCTGGATAATCCAACCTGTTGATGAGAATGTGATGGGCAATCTTTCCCGCTCACTGCTTCTCTCCGCGCTTGAATCCCGATTACTCTGCGCCCGTGGAGTCGAAACAAGTGATGAAGCAGCCCGTTTTCTTTCCCCGTCAATGGAGCATCTTCATAATCCATTTCTCTTCAAGGAAATGGAAAACGCCGCTGCAATCCTGCACGAAGCGATAACGAGCGGTGAACGAATACTCGTTCACGGTGACTATGATGCCGATGGCGTATGCGGCGCGGCGCTCCTCTATGAGACGTTGCGAAAACTCGGGGCCGATGTTCACTATTTTATTCCTGACCGCGCAAAGGATGGCTACGGACTCGCCGAGAGGGTCGTCGAGCGCGGACTCGATGCCGGACTCAAACTCGTGGTGACAGTCGACTGCGGTTCGAGTGATCGCCGCGTCATTTCACGTCTCGCGCGAGAGGGTGTGAAAGTTATCGTCACCGATCATCATGAAACGCGGGAACGGATACCGGAGGTCGCCGCGTTTATCAATCCCAAATTGCCGGGTGAAACGTATCCCTTCAAGGAGCTGGCGGGAGCCGGTGTCGCATTCAAGCTGCTTCAGGGACTGGAAAAAACAATGGGGATCGAGCTTTCTCTCGAAGGATCGCTCGATCTCGTCGCTATCGGAACCCTTGGGGACTACACGATGCTGCAAGACGAAAACAGGACGCTCGTCTACCTCGGGCTCGAGATGCTCGGGGAATGGAGGAGACCGGGCTTAAGATCACTCAGATCGGTGAGCGGCCTGTCGAAATCAAGATTCACCGCACGGCAGATATGTTTTACGATTGTGCCAAGGCTCAATTCACCGGGGCGTATCGGCAGCGCCCGCAATGTTGTGGAGCTGCTCGTCTCCGATGACGGCGGTGAGGCCAACAGGATCGCGCGCGAGATAGAAGAAAAAAACAGAAAACGCAAATTGTACGATAGGCGCGTGACCGAAGAGGCCTGTTATCTGGCGGATATCATACTGAGAAGAGCGGAACCGAGCGCCTTTGTTTTCTCATCCTCTTCTTGGCATGAAGGAGTTGTCGGGATCGGGGCGGCGCGTCTCGCCGAGCGTTACAACCTGCCCTCGGTGCTTATCGCCGTCAAGGACGGTGTCGGGAAGGGATCGGCGAGATCCGCCGGGATGGTAAATATCAAAGCGGTACTGGATCAGTGTTCGAGTTCCCTGATGGAATTCGGCGGACACAGGGAGGCGGGTGGATTCAGCATACCGGAAGAGAAAATCCCGGATTTTCAGCGCATGTTCGAAGGGGCGGTCGAAGATCTTGCCGAGAAGGGAATGAATCCCGCAGAATGGCGCGTAGACGCCGAAGTCACACTCGAAGAGTGCACTCTTGAATTTGTTTCCTATATCGAACGTCTCGCGCCCTTTGGCCCGGGGAATCACGAAACGGTTTTTCTTCTTCGGGATCTCACGGTCTTGCCGGAGAGCAGGATTGTGGGACAGGACCACCTCAAACTCGCCGTGCGCGATCCGGACGGCGTCGGGCGGGAATTGATCGGTTTCTCGCTTGCCCGAACCTGGAATCTAACCGATATCGCGAACAGAAATCTCGATGTTCTGGCTCATCTGCGCAAAAACAGCTACATGGGCAAGACGGAAAGCCAGCTGCAAGTGGTTGCTATTCGATTTTCACAGAGTGACTGAAAAGCTTGAGTTCAGAGTTTAATCTCGCTGAATCAGCTGGTTACTTCGTTCAAAAGGCGGAGATTACGTGGTCGGGGAAAAGGCCGTCGACAAAGAGCACCATGAAGGGCTGAAGGCAGTTCTGAACCTTACGAACGGATTGAACGAAGCCTCGCGCGACCTCATCGAGCGGGCATACCGTTTCGCTGCTCAGGCTCATGACGGGCAGTACCGGCTCTCCGGGGATCCGTTCATCGTTCACGGGCTCGAGGTCGCAAGGATACTGGCGGAGCTCGGTCTCGACGCTTCAGCGATTGCCGCTGCGTTTCTTCATGATGTGGTTGAAGATACCGGTGTAACGAATAAAGATCTTGCACGGGAGTTCGGTGAGGAGGTGGCGCAGCTCGTCGACGGCCTGACCGAGCTCGACAAACTCTCGTTCCTCTCGCCTGAAGAAAAGCAGATCGAGTCCGCGCGCAGAATGCTCGTTTCGATGGTCAAAGATATCAGGGTCATCTTCATAAAGCTCGCCGACCGGCTTCATAATATGCGAACACTCGAGTATCTTCCCGAGGATCGGATCCGCAGCATTGCACGGGAGACACTCGAGATATATGCGCCGGTCGCGCACCGCCTCGGGGTGGGAAAGATAAAGGTGGAACTCGAGGATCTCGGATTTCGGTTCCTCGAACCGGATCGCTTTAGTGAGGTGGAAAATCTCGTCAACGGTATCGTGACCGACGGCGGGGCCGTTTTCGAGGATTTCAGAGGACCGATCGAGGAACACCTCTCGGAATCCGGTATCGAGGCGAAGATAACGAGTCGGGTGAAACACAGGTACGGCACTTACCAGAAAATGATCCGCAAGGGTGTAAAAGTCGAGGACATATACGATATTCTCTCGATGAGGATCGTGACGAAAAATGTCAGGGATTGCTATCATTCTCTCGAGATCGTACACAGCCTGTTCAGACCGATACACGGGCGGTTCAAAGATTTCATCGCCGCTCCCAAATCGAATCTCTACCAATCAATTCATACAACCGTCATGGATGAAAGTGGAAGGAAGTTCGAAATCCAGATCAGAACCGAATTGATGAATAAAGCGGCCGAGTACGGCATTTCCGCTCATTGGCTCTACAAGGAACACGGCAAAGCAGTTGCGGGATGGGACCGGTGGCTCGAGTGGTTCAAACAGGCGGTGGACTATCAGCTCGAGCTCTCCGACCCGTCCGAGTTCATGAAATTCCTGAAAACCGATCTCTTTCAGAATGAGATCTATGTTTTCACACCGGCAGGGGAACTCAAGCAACTCCCATCCGGTTCTACTCCCATCGATTTTGCATACGCGATTCATTCGGATGTCGGCAATCACTGTACCGGCGCAAAGGTCAACGGCCGTCTCGTGCCGCTCGATTATCATCTCAAGAGCGGTGACAGGGCGGAGATCATGACATCGTCGAAGGCCCAACCCCACGAGAAGTGGCTCAAGAGCGTTAAAACGTCACGTGCTCGAATGAAGATACGGCAATGGCAACGGGTGAGAACGAAGGAGCAAGAAGAAAAAATAGGCAGGGAGTTGCTCAAGAGCGAACTCCGGCGCAGGAAACTTGCTTTTCCGAAGGAAAATCAATTGCGCAAGCTGCTCAAATCGTTCGGAAGAGACACTATCGGGAGGCTTTTTGCCGATCTGGGGAGAGGAAAAGTGTCACCGAATACGCTTGCCGCCAAACTCTACCCGAAAACAAATGATCGTGAAGCAAGCGATGAAATCAAACAGCGGGAACGGCTGAGAGAAATCGTTCGGAGGCCGATAAAGGGAATCAGAATGGACGGTATGGATAATATTCTCGTGAGATTCGCCAAATGCTGTCAGCCGGTCCCCGGCGATTCGGTGGTCGGTATCATCACGAGGGGACGAGGCCTTTCCGTTCACCGTGTCGATTGCAGCAACGTAAAGAAATTCGACGAGCCGGGCAGAATCGTCAGTGTGGATTGGGATACCTATCCGGGCCGGAAATTTCTTGTTTCACTAATTGTCGTCGCCCGGGACAGATCGGGGCTCGTTTCGGAAATCAGCAGAAAGATCGGGGATATGAATACGGACGTCCACTCCGGTCGTTTCGAGATTCACGAAGGGGAGCTTCAGCTCGTTCTCGTCATGAGCATCAGTGACCTCAAGCATCTCAACAGGGTGATAGCGGAGATCAAGAGTATCGAAAGCGTGATGAACGTCTACAGAGCAGTGTAGGGAGGAACTCCGTTGCGCGTTGTGATTCAAAGAGTGGCCGAAGCGAGCGTCGAAGTCGAAGGAACGGATGTTTCTCACATCGGCGGGGGGATACTCGTGCTCGTGGCTTTCAAGAACGGGGATTCTGAAAGCGAGCTCGACTGGATAGCACGCAAGTGCCTCGAGCTCAGAATCTTCGAGGATGAAAACGGCAAGATGAACAGATCGGTGATGGAAGTGGAGGGTGAGGTGCTCGTCGTATCCCAGTTCACCCTGTATGGCAACTGCCGGAAGGGAAGGCGCCCCGCGTACACCGATAGTGCGCCGGCACCGGCGGCGCAGGAACTGTACAGAGCATTCGTGGAGATTATCGGTTCGCATTACCCGCGGGTTGCCGAAGGAGTGTTCGGGGCGAGGATGCGGGTGAGACTCCTCAACGACGGCCCCGTGACACTAATCATCGACCGGGAGCGTGCCGGGTCAGCGCGTTTCAAGGACTTGGACTATGAATCCGTTTTTGACATTGGAGGTTCAGGGCAATCTCGTTCTCGGATCCGCCTCGCCGCGCCGCAGGGAGCTTCTGGAAAGACTCGGTTTCGAGTTCGAGATTATTCCTTGCCACGTGGATGAGAGCGTTGTGCCGTGGAAAGACCCGGAGACCGGCGTAAAGCTAGTCGCCGAGCTGAAGGCCGTCGAGGCGCTGAGCCATCGTCCCCGCAAGACGATCATAGCCGCTGATACCGTCGTGATATGCCGCGGAGAGATTATGGGTAAGCCGGCGGATGCGGCGGATGCGGCACGGATGCTCGGGGCTCTGTCGGGCCGCGCGCACGAAGTCATAACGGGTGTGGTGATCGTCCAGCCGCCAAATCGGCGGATAATCGAAGCGGAAACGACGAGGGTCTTTTTTCGTGAGATCGCTGATATTGAAATAGAACGATATATCGAGACAGGCGAACCCTTCGACAAGGCGGGTGCGTACGCGATTCAAGGTTATGCATCGCTCTTTATCGAGCGTGTAGATGGGTGCTATTTCAATGTCGTGGGATTGCCGGTGCACCGTCTGTTCAGTATGTTCAGGAGACTTGAGGATAGTATGTAATGGCTGCAATCCTGGAGGCGCTGCATGAAAGTGTTTGAGCAGGAACACCGATTTTCGACGGATGGCGACGGGACCATCGTCGATCTGACGAACGCGGTTCAAGCTGCATTGACGGAGAGCGGTGTTTCGAACGGACAGATGACGGTATTCGTTCCCGGTTCCACGGGGGCCGTTACGACGGTGGAGTACGAGCCCGGATTGATCGGCGATCTTCCCGAGCTCTTCGAAAACCTGATTCCCAGCGGGACGATGTACCGGCATGATGCTACATGGGGTGACGGGAACGGATTTTCCCATTTGCGGGCATCTCTTGTCGGACCGTCACTGACCGTACCGGTTTCCGGAGGCGGGTTGACACTCGGAACGTGGCAGCAGATTGTCTTCCTCGAATTCGATAACAGGCCGAGGAAGAGGACAATACAGATCAGCATCCTCGGTGTTTGATCTCATAAAGGGAGGAGTTCCCGTTGGATTCTGGAAAGGGCATGGAACGGATGATCTTTCCGACGATCGATTTCGTAGAAGGGAAGGTCGAAATCATCGATCAGACCCTGCTTCCCGCTGAGCTGAAAATCTTGAAATTAGAGAGATACGAGCAGGTCGCCGAGGCGATCAGGTCGCTCCGGGTTCGGGGCGCCCCCGCCATCGGGATCGCGGCTGCTTACGGTGTGCTGCTCGAGGTCGAGAATGCGCTCGAGGAGGAGGCCGGCTCTCCGCCGTACCTTTTCGACCGAAAGAGAGGCGTTCGCGGGCTCGCAATCGGCGCCGTCGATCCTTGCATGGTTCGAAAGAGATTCGACGCGGCGCGCAAGGCGATAGCTCAGACGAGGCCGACGGCGGCCAACCTCTTCTGGGCGCTCGACAGGATGGCCTCGGTATTTGACGACACGGACGGCGATGCGGCGGATCTATGCAAGCGTCTGGCGGCCGAAGCGTTTCATATACACGAGGAGGAGCTCGAGATCGAAATTGCAATTGGTGAGAACGGCTCGCACCTTATCGAGGACGGAATGAACATTCTAACCCATTGTAATGCAGGTGGTTTGGCCACCGCCGGTTACGGGACGGCGCTCGGTGTCATATACCGCGCATTCGAGGAAGGGAAACAGGTGCGCGTCTATGCCGGCGAGACCCGGCCGCTACTTCAGGGGGCGCGGCTCACCGCTTGGGAGCTCGGGCGCAGGGGAATAGAGGCGACGTTACTCTGCGACGCGGCGGCGGCCTCGCTCTTCAAGGCGGGACGCATCGACGCAGTGGTCGTGGGCGCCGACCGTATCGCCGCCAACGGCGACACGGCAAACAAGATAGGTACCCTGGGCCTCGCCGTGCTCTGTGATTCGTTCGCCAGACCATTCTATGTCGCCGCGCCATGGTCGACGTTTGATCTCAGCCTGGATACGGGTGACGATATACCGATCGAGGAGCGTTCGAGCAGTGAAGTCTCCTGTTTCGCCGGCAATCCAACGGCGCCTGATAATATCGATGTCTATAATCCGGCCTTCGATGTGACCCCGGCCCGGCTGATAGCGGCGATCATAACCGAGAGGGGGATCATCGAGCATCCGGATGCGGATGGAATTCGGAGGGTCATGGGGGGGGCTGGAAGCGGATAATCCGGCCGTCTGGAATTTGATCATTCTGGAATTTGATTATTCAAACTTGACATAATCCTCTATTCAGTATATATTTCGATGTTTGATTCCCTTGAATAATAGTGATTTATTGAGGAGAAGCGAAAATGCAAAAAACGACCATATTAAAACAGGGAGAGGTAACAAGGAACTGGCACATTGTCGATGCGAACGGAAAGACGCTCGGCCGCCTCGCCACGCGGATTGCGACCGTGATCCGCGGAAAGAACAAGGCCTGCTTCGTGCCGTTCATGGATAACGGCGATTTCGTAATTGTCGTCAATGCATCGAAGATACACGTAACCGGCAGGAAACGGGAAAGCAAAACATATTGGCGTTACACCGGTTATCCGGGGGGGATGCGGCTCACGAAATTCAAGGACGCATTAGCGAAGGACCCCACATTCGTCATCAAGCACGCCGTCAAAGGCATGCTGCCGCATAACCGGCTGGGGAGGAAGCTGATCAAGAAGCTCAAGGTGTATCCGGGTCCCGAGCATCCCCACAAGGCCCAGAAACCGGCGCCGCTCGAGCTGTAACGAACTGATTTGGACAGTGTGAAATACAAAGCGATTGGTACGATGAGTGCCTGAAGGGAGGTGAGAAGTTGGCAAAGGAAACCAACCATACGGTCGGCAGAAGGAAATCCTCAGTCGCCCGTGTATTTCTCAAGGAAGGAACCGGCAATATAACGGTAAACGGGAAAGCCCTTATCGATTATATAAAAAGAGAAAGTCTGGCAATGGTCGTTCGGCAGCCTCTCGAGGTCACGCATACCGATTCGAGTTTCGATATCAAGGCCACGGTGAAGGGCGGCGGAATCGCAGGTCAGGCCGGAGCCCTGCGTCTCGGCATTGCGAGGGCCATCCTTTTACGTGACGAAACGCAGAAGAAGGTTCTCAAGGCCGGAGGATTTCTTACGAGAGATCCAAGGGAGAAGGAACGGAAGAAGTACGGTCAGCCCGGACGAAGGAAAAAGTTCCAGTTCTCCAAACGATAGTAACGAAACGACACACATCTCTTTTGCGGTCCATGGTGTCCGAAATTTCGGATTGGAACCGATCAAGCGAAGGGATGGAGGATTAACCGAAGGAGAAAACGGTGAACGTCACCATCAAGGACCTGCTCGAAGCGGGCGTTCATTTTGGGCATCAGACCCGACGCTGGGATCCCAAGATGAAGCCCTATATTTATAAAGAGCAGAGTGGCATCTATATAATCAATCTCCAGAAGACAATCGAACAGCTCGAGAAAGCCTACCGGATGCTCGTGGACATCGCCGCGGAGGGGAAAACCGTCATCTTCGTGGGCACGAAGCGTCAGGCGAAGGAGAGCGTTCGAGAGGACGCGCAGCGATGCAACATGTTCTACGTAAACGAGCGATGGCTCGGCGGGACATTAACGAATTTCAAAACGATACGGCAGAGCATGGATCGCCTCGAGGATATGGAAAAGATGGAAGAGGACGGGCGAGTTGAGCAGCTCTCCAAGAAGGAGCGGCTCTATAACGACAAACAGAAGAAAAAATTGCTCAAGGTTCTTTCCGGCATCCGCGGCATGAACAAAATGCCTTCGTGCATCATCATCATAGATACGAAGAAGGATGCAATCGCCATCAGGGAAGCCCGCAAGCTCAACATCCCCCTTATCGGCCTAGTAGATACGAACAGCGATCCGGATGAACTCGATCACTCTATTCCGGCCAACGACGATGCAATTCGCTCCATAAAGCTGTTTACCAAAGTGTTTGCCGATGCGATTCTCGAGGGAAGAGCCAAGTATTCGAAGAACAAGGAATTCCTGGAAGAGAAAGATAAAGATAAAGCGAAGCAGTCCGGTCCCGGACAAGCGGATAAGCCCAAAGCAAAGCCGAAAGGCGGAACCGAAGGGGCACGCAAGGACGGTAAGGACAAGAAATCGTTGGATTGAGATTTATACTGGAGGATTCCGAATGGATGTAACACCTCAACTTGTCAAGGAATTGCGTGGAAGAACGGGCGCTGGAATGATGAATTGCAAGAAAGCCTTGCAGGAGACGAAGGGCGATATGGAAAAGGCAATCCGGTTTCTTCGCGAGAAGGGGCTGTCATCGGCGGCGAAACGCGCGGGAAAGACGGCAAAGGAGGGATGCATCTTTTCGTATGTCCACCCCGGTTCCCAGCTGGGAGTTCTCGTGGAAATCAATTGCGAGACCGATTTCGTCGCTCGCACGGATGAATTCATAGGATTGGGAAAAAATCTCGCAATGCAGGTCGCGGCCGCCTCTCCGCTCGTGGTAAGGCGTGAGGATCTCGATCCTGATCTCGTCGAGCGCGAGCGTGAAATATTCCGCAAACAGGCGCTATCCTCGGGAAAACCCGAAAAGGTAGTGGATAAAATTGTTGAAGGAAAACTCGAAAAGTTCTACGATGAAACGTGTCTCTTGGAACAGCCTTTCGTCCGAAGCGACAAAGAGACGGTGGAAGAGCTTGTAAAATCGGCAATTGCGAAGTTAGGAGAAAATATCGTGGTCAGGCGCTTCGCCCGTTTTCAATTGGGGGAGGAATCATCCTGAGCGGTGATGTAGGCGATACCAGGCTGCGGATTGCAAAAATGGAATCGGCGCAGGAGATACGCTCTCCTGCGCCTTGTTTTAGCATCGCGCTTCAGAGCGTGAGAGCGGCACTTCATATGATGATTCCTCACTCGAGCGGCGGAACGCTTATCAAGGAGGATTCTTAGATGACCAAGCGTCCGAGAATCAAGCGGGCATTGCTCAAAGTCAGTGGCGAGGTTCTCGGCGGCGAGAATGCGAGTATTGATTTCAGCGCGGTGGAAAACTTCGCGGTTGAGCTGAAGGAGGCCAAAGAGACGGGAGCCGAGATAGGCGTCGTTATCGGCGGTGGAAACATTGTAAGGGGGGCTAAGGCGAGCCGAAAGGGAGTCGACAGGGTTATCGGTGATTACATGGGGATGCTCGGCACTATTATCAATGCTCTTGCTCTCAAGAGCGCTCTCGATCAGACCGGCGTCGATGCCTGTGTTATGACATCGATTCAGATGGAGCAGTACGCCGATCTTTACGTCAGAAGAAGGGCGCTCGAGTTACTCGAGAAAGGATGTCTGCTCCTGTTGGCTGGGGGAACCGGGAGTCCCTACTTTACAACGGACACGGCGGCGGCGCTCAGGGCCGTCGAGATCAAAGCAGATGCCTTGCTAAAGGCTACGAAGGTCGATGGCGTGTACGACAAGGATCCGGCGGAGAACAGGGATGCCACCTTGATTGAAAAGATGAGTCATACCGACGCATTGAAAGAGGGGCTCGGCGTCATGGATGCCACGGCAATCGCTCTCTGCAGGGATAATGGCATTCCGATCATTGTGTTCAACGTGTTCGAGAAAGGGAACTTGAAGAAGGTCTTAGAGGGTGAAGGCCTTGGAAGCATAGTACAGTGAGGAGGTTGATGATGGATCCTGTTGATGAGATTTTCCAGGTTGCTGAAGAGCACATGAAGAGATCTATCGAAATGGCGGAGTCGGAGCTGATAACCATCAGAACGGGGAAAGCTACGCCCACTTTGCTCGACAGCATCAAGGTGGATTACTACGGAACGAAAGTGCCGCTCAAGCAGATAGCCAATATAGCGGTGCCCGACCCGAAATTGATAACTGTTCAGCCTTGGGAAAAGCCACTCGTCGGCGAGATCGTAAAAGCTATTCAGTCTTCCAACCTTGGTCTCACTCCGCAGAGCGACGGCAACTTTATCCGCATACCTCTGCCGGCGCTTACCGAAGAGCGGAGATTCGAGCTGGTGAAGACGGTCAGGCACATGATTGAGGAGGCCAAGGTGGCGCTGAGGAATGTCCGAAGGGATGCCAATGAAAAACTCAAGAATATCGAGAAGAGCAACGAAATATCCGAGGACGATTACCATCGCTACCACAAGGAGATCCAGGAGCTTACCGATGAATCGATAAAAGAGCTCGAAGAGGTGCTCGCTGCCAAGGAAAAGGAGATAACCGAATTTTAGGCGGCGCATCCTGTTATGATCGGCCCGACACCGACTTCCTGGATGCAGCCCGCGTTTTGCTGTTATGAGTGAAAAGACTGAGAAGGCCATAGAGAGGCTCAAAAACGAACAGAACCTGCCGCAGCACATCGCCATCATCATGGATGGAAACGGTCGCTGGGCGCGAAAACGGATGCTGCCGAGGCTGGCGGGGCATCGAGCGGGCAGGGAGGCGGTCCGTTCGTCCGTGCGGGGCTGCGCGAAGCTGGGGATATCCGCACTTTCCCTCTATACATTTTCTTTGGAGAACTGGAAACGTTCCAAGGCGGAAGTGCAGGGACTGATGCGATTTCTCAAAAACGTGCTGCATTCGGAATACCTGGAGCTGAATGAGAACAACATTCGTTTGCAGGCGAGCGGAAGACTCGGCATGCTTCCGCGGGGAACGTACGATACGCTTCAAGAGAGCATCGAGAAGCTTTCGGGCAATACCGGGATGATATTGAATTTGTGTCTCAGCTACAGTGGCAGGGCGGAAATCGTTGATGCAGCGAAAAAGATGATCGGGGAGGTCATGAGCGGGCGCCTGAAGGCGGAATCGCTCGACGAGGAGGCATTCTCCCGTTATCTCTATTCACCGGAATTGCCCGATCCCGATCTTCTGATACGAACGAGCGGCGAGCTGCGTATCAGCAATTTCCTCCTCTGGCAGCTTGCCTACACCGAGATCGTGGTCATGGATGTTCTCTGGCCTGATTTCAGAGAGGAACATCTCCTCGAGGCGATTCAAAAGTATCTCAGTCGCGAGCGTCGCTTCGGCGCCGTAAAGAAGCGTCAACATGATTGATAAGGTGGTCGCGTCCGTGCCCGAAGAGAATTTAAATAAGAATCAGAGAGAGCTCGGATCAACGGCGAAGCGCGTTCTCGCATCAATCGTTTTTCTGCCGTGTCTTTTGATAATCGCACGACGCGGCGGATTCTATTATCTCGCGCTGATCGATATCATGATTCTCATCGGGTTGTGGGAATTCTACAAGATGATGGAAGCCAAGGGCCTCAAACCCTACAAGATGCTTGGAATCCTCAGCGGGCTCGCCCTCTCGTGGTACATCTTCTTCAGGCAGGGAATCTACGCAAACTTCTTCCTGAGCATTATCTTCATGGGCATCATGGCGCTCGAGCTAATGAGAAAGGAGAAAGGTCTCGCCGTTTACCACACGTCGGTAACGATATTCGGCGTGTTCTATGTAGCATGGTTCGGCAGCCATCTGATACTGCTGCGGGAACTCCCCCATCTGAAAGGACTAGATTACTCGTTGGGCTTTTCATTTGTCATCGTCGCTTTTGTCCTGACATGGTGCTACGATACGGGCGCCTATTTCATCGGAAGCAGGTTCGGGCGTACCCGGATATTCAAGAGCATTTCGGCACGGAAAACGATCGAGGGGGTTTTCGGCGGGATCCTGTTCTCGTTCATTGGAATATTGATAACGCGGCTGACGGTCGCGCCCTACATATCGATCGTTCAGTGTGTGATTCTCACCGTAGGCGCCTCCCTGGTAGGCCAGGTCGGCGACCTCGTCGAATCGATGATCAAGAGGGATGTCAAGATCAAGGATGCTTCGAGCACGATCCCCGGCCATGGCGGCGTGCTCGACCGTTTCGATTCACTTCTCTTTACGGCACCATTGATCTACTACTATTTCAAATATTTCATACTCGTGTGAGGAGCGCAATCAACGTGAAGAGTATCGTAGTGGCTGGATCGACGGGTTCCATCGGAAGATCAACCATTGAGATAATCGAAAAGAATCCGGGTGATTTCGACGTTCTCGGCCTCTCCGCCGGGCAGAACATCGATGAGCTGAAACGGCAGCTCGCCTTTTTCCCCGATGCCCGGTTTGCGGTGAAGGATGCAGCATCACTCGATGCGCTTATAGAGGGAGATGCGTCTCTTCGGGATAGGGCGGCCGGGTATGGCGATGACGGGCTGCGGGAGCTGATTGCAGCGGCACGTCCGGAGCTCGTTATCAATGCGATCGTTGGCATTGCGGGGCTGATGCCGACGGTAACGGCTCTCGAGTCGGGCTGCCGCCTGGCGCTGGCAAACAAGGAATCTCTCTTTACCGCCGGAGAATTGATTGCCGGCATGATCGCAGATCGGCCGGACAGGATCATACCGTTGGACAGTGAGCACTTCTCGCTGTCGAGGTGCCTGAGGGGATACCGGGACAGAACGTCGGAGATCATTCTGACCGCCTCCGGCGGACCGTTTTTCGGAAGGGATTTTTCCAGCCTGGCAGCGGTACGGGTCGATGAAGTGCTCGATCACCCGACATGGAAAATGGGAAAGAGAGTTACGGTCGACTCGGCTCACCTGTTCAACAAGGGTTTGGAGGTCGTCGAGGCGCACTGGCTCTTTGGTTTCCCCTACGAGAGGATCAAGGTCGTGATACACCCCCAATCCGTTGTTCATTCGATCATACGCTTGAGCGACGGCTCTCTGCTCGCTCATCTCGGGCCCACTGATATGAGGCTTTCGATCATGAATGCCCTGTACTACCCCGAAATGAGGGAGTTTCCATGGAAATCCCTCCAACCGGAGGATCTGGGAGCCCTGGAATTTTCGCCGCTCGAGAAGAGCCGGTATCCCGCGTTTCGCCTCGCTCTGGAAGCGGCACGCCGGGGCGGCACGGTTCCTGCTGCATTGAATGCGGCCGACGAAGTGGCCGTGGCGGCGTTTCTCGCCGGGGAGATCGGATTTTTAACGATTGTCGACTGGATCGAAGAGGTGCTCGCGGCGCACCGGGAGGCTGCTATCGAGAGCTTGGGGGATGTATTCGAAGCCGACCGTTGGGCGCGTGATTTTCTCACATCGCGGCATCGTGAAGCTGCACCGAAATAATGGAGGATCAATGTTTCTTACCATCATTGCGTTTCTTTTTGTGCTGGGCGTTGTTGTTTTCGTGCACGAGCTGGGGCATTTCGTTGTTGCCAAGCTCAATGGTGTTTTTGTAATCAGTTATTCCTTCGGGTTCGGTCCGAAGCTGCTCAGCAGGCGTTTCGGCGAAACGGAGTATTTCATCAGGATTCTTCCTTTCGGCGGTTACGTGAAATTTGCAGGTGAAAATCCCGAAGACGGGTCCGGTGAAGTCGAAAAGGATTTCGAAGATCGAGAGATCCCCAAGGATAAATTCTTCCGCAATAAAAGCCCCCTGCAGCGGATGTCCGTGGTGCTCGCGGGCCCTTTTATGAACGCGGTGCTCGCCCTCGTTGTGTATATCTGCAGCTTCTACTTCGAAGGCATTTATATCAATCCGAGCACCGTCGTAAAAGAGGTCCATGACGGCAGTCCGGCGGCGGTGGCGGGATTTGAGGTCGGGGACAGGCTCGTTGCAATCAATGGACGATCTTTCGAGTACTGGGGACAGCTCTACGAGCTGGTGGTATTCGAGGAGGGTGTTACTTCCGACTTCCTCGTCCTGAGAGGTTCCGACACACTCAATATCTCATGCGGCCCGGAATTCGATCAGGACTCTGAAGCCTGGACGTTGGGAATCTATTCGCCGTTGCCGTCGAAAGTCGGGAGCGTTCAGCGTGGCGGCCCCGCCGATAAGGCCGGAATAGAGCGGGGGGCGTTGATTATCGCCGTCAATGATACCACGGTGCAGACGTTCGAAGAGCTCGCTGAAATCATCCATGCTCAGCCGGGAGTGCCGCTCAAGATAGACTGGAAAGTCGAAGGCACGATGCATTCGGCAATTATCACACCCGAATCCTCTGACGCGCCCAAGGAGGGGGAACGTCTCGATATAGTGGAGGTAGGTCAGATCGGTATCCTGCCGTACTACGAGAAGCTGGACGTCTCTTTTATAGACGCCGTCAAGTACGGGAGCCGCATGGTGTACATCGTATTGGAATCCATTATTTCCTTTCTCGGAAAATATATTACCGGCAAGGTTACGATCAGGGCCGTCGGAGGTCCCTTGCGCATCGGCATTATGGCGGGAGATATGATTCGATGGGGTTTCAACCATCTGGTAACGCTGCTCGCATTTATATCCCTGAACCTTGCAATCGTCAATCTACTGCCGATAGTGCCGTTTGACGGAGGGCATTTTGTTCTGTACGGTATCGAGCTTGTCACGAGAAGGAGGATCAATCAGAGGGTGCAAAACGTGCTGATGCAAATCGGATTCTTCATTCTCATTGCACTCATGGTCTTTATTTTTCTCGTTGATATATTCAACATTTTCAGATAGGCGGCGTTTCATTTGGTGCGTTCGAGGAGTTCGTTTATCCTGTTGTAGATGGCGAGCCATCGTTCGGGGTCCGCCTCGAGCTCCTTCAGAATCCGGCGCACGCGCCCGACATCGATTTTGCCGCGGAGCTCCTCCCATTTTTTATCAGCCTCTTCCGGATTATCTTGGAGATTTTTCTCTATTTCGTTTATTTTCATATAGAGTTCGACGATGTAACGTTCGTCCGGAGTCAGTGTTCGCTCTTTCTGTCTTTGAACCTGCTCCGGGGGCCGGCAGTTGAGCAACAGGAGCGATACGAGGAAAAAAAGCAGTATCGCTGTAGAGCGGTTTATAATGATATGAGGGTGGAGGGACGCGCTCGCGTGCTTTCGCTTTAGTGGAGTGGTCTTCTTGGTACGTCGGAAGTGTATTGATGCTTTTGTCTTCATCCATGGTGGAAACTACACGTCCATCGATCGATTGTCAATCTCGATGAGTTTCCCCTCATCAAGATGTGTCCTCCGCTGCCTCTCGGTTTGTGCCGCCGGCCTCATTCTGCTCATCTGCTCGTTTTCCACTATATGTGCAACTGATTTCGGAATCGATCTCCCCACGGTCAGCAAGATCGAGATTCTCGGAAACAGGAGCATAGACGATGGAAAGCTGAAAAAACGCATGCGCACCAAGGAGGCGCGCTTCTACCATATATTGAAAAAACCCAAATTCCGGGAAGACTTTCTCAGACGCGACGTGGAGACGCTCAAATCCTATTACCACAAGAATGGCTTTTTCAGCGTCAAGGTTACCGTCGAAGCGGTCGAACGGGAAGAGAAGGCCAACAAGGTCCATATCCGGATAATGGTCAACGAAGGGCCGCAAACGGTCGTGAGGAGTCTCGAGTTTTCCGGGCAGGAAATGCTGGAAGAAAAGGTTCTGCGCAAGGGTCTCCAGCTCACCGAGGGTAAGCCGTATAACCCGAATCTGCTGGAAGTCGATCACTACACGATTTTCAGCAAATTTTTCGAGAAAGGGTACCTCGGCGCGAAGGTCTATTACGATCTTAACATCGATTCGATCGAGGTCGACCTTTCCTGGAAGATCTCGCCGGAGGAGCCTGTCAGGATCGATTCGATAACTATCGGAGGGAACCAAAAGGTCAAGACGCGTTTGATCGAACGTGAATTGATATTCGGGACGGGGGAGTATTTCGATCTGAAACGGGTCGTCGAGAGCAAGCAGAACCTCTACGATACCGGGTATTTCACATTGGTGAATATCGAGCCGACGAATCTCGATATGGAGAGCCGCAAGGCGGATCTCGGCATAGAGGTGCGCGAGAGGAGCATGGGGTATATAGAGGCCGGGGTAGGCGTCGGCAACATCACCGGTAACAGGGTGTTCGCCGAGTGGGGGCAGCGCAACCTTCTCGGAAGAGGTTACGGGCTCAATCTCAAGAGTTCCTTTGCCTTCTGGCTGTTCGACCAAAACGATTATGATCTCACGCGGCTCGATTTCAAGACGAAGTACCTGCGGAACCAGGGCACGATCTGGTTTCCCCACGTTGTCGACACGTGGAATACCTTGTCTTTCCGGCTCTTCCACGAGTATGACGCGACGGTGGATCCCATAGTTGTAAGGGCCTGGAATTTATCGGCTTCCGTGTCCCGCCGGTTCACTCGGAGGATCTCGCTCGTTTTCGGCTATGCCCTCGAGTATGTCAAGCGTTATGAATACGGCAAAGAACGAAGCCAATCGGAAAAACGCTATATAGAAGCGTTGTTCACGAGGGATACGCGGGATTTTTATTTCAATCCGATGCAGGGGCATTACTTTTCGGCCAAGGGGAAACTGGCGGGCGGCATCTTCGGCGGTGAGGATGACTTTTATTCATTTGTTGTGGCATTCAGAAGGTATATTAGGATTGGGAAACAGACGGTGTTTGCCTATCGGTTGCGGGGAGGATACGCCGAGGCGTACGGTGACAGCAAGGATACCGGCGTGCCGATCGAGGATCACTTCTTCGCGGGGGGCACGAACTCGGTTCGTGGCTACAAGGAGAATTCGCTCGGCCCCGTCAATGTAATCGGCGATCCGCTCGGAGGGAACTATCAGCTTCTCACAAACTTCGAGCTCAGATTCCCCATACCGTATCTGGCCAAGTATAATTTCGGCGCGGTCGTATTTCTCGACGGAGGAAACGTCTGGGAGAGCATGGAAGACGTGAGCGTGGATCAATTCGATTTGATATCCGATGAAAACGAGACAACCTACCTCGATTACCGGTGGGGAATCGGCTTCGGTCTTCGATACAATACACCGGTCGGACCGATACGGCTCGATTTCGGGTACCCGCTCAAGAAGACGACGGATATCGATTACGATTATCTTGTTCATATCAGTCTGGGGCAGATATTCTGATCATGGAGGTCGGGACAGTTGGTTAAACGGATCTTGAAATCGAGAATCATGTCCTGGGTATCGCTCATGATCGGGCTGTTCCTGACGATGGTTATCGTTCTCGTCATCGTGCTCAATACGGATTTCTTCGCTCACAATGCAAGCAGGATGTTTTCCCGGTATCTCTTCAGCGGAACTCCGTTCAGTCTCCGGGTGGATCAACTCGAAGGCAATCCATTCAAGGGGATGAAAGTCAAGGGACTGACGGTCCGCTATGAGAGCGAGGATTTTTCATTCGACATCATCCGCGTAGACGAAGTGGCTCTCAGATACAACATGCTTTCGTTGATAAGCAGGGAACCGTTGATCGATGAGCTTGTTTTGATACGCCCTCATCTCTGGATAAAACCTGATTCCTCGGGAGTGAATATCCTTCCCGGCGGGGGAGGGGGCTCGCGCGGCGATCTGCCGCAGCTCTCGATACGCTCCTTCGAGATTCAGAACGGTCAGGTGATTCTTCAAGGGCCGGAAAGTGCAAATGCGCTGCGAAACATAAATCTCACGGGAACGGTGCATATATTCCAGAATGAGGTATTTCTGAAGCTTGATGAGGGTGGCTGTGAGGATATCGGCAGACAGGTGTGTCTGACAACGCTAAGCGGAGATATCAGGTGGATACAGGAAAGCACCCTCAAACGGGGTAGGGTTATAAAGACTAATCGTCTCCTGCTTCACAAACTCGATATCGGGCTCGATCAATCCCACCTCACGCTCGACGGGATCGTCAATCCCGATTCCATGACATTTCAGGTAAAGGTAGGCGCCGAGCCACTCGATATAGAGGAAATCACGCATACGCTGGGTATCGAGACCTCGCACTTCGGAGATCTCCAGGGTACATTTATCGTGAGAGGCGTCCCGGACAGCCTCCATGTGAACGGGCTGTTCAACGGGATTTTTTCCGGCTATGCCCTGAGCGGTTTCAGGGCCGATGCGACGTTCGAGCGGGATGGGATCACGATCAACTACTGCAAGGGTGAGTTCAATGGCGCGCATGTCGAGGGGAAGGGGCGCTATTCCTTCGAAGAACCTGATAACCTCGATCTGGACATCATGGTGCGTGATTTGAATGTTGCGAAAGGTTTTATTCCGGGTAGGACAATCCCGGAGACGCTCTTCAACGGGCATGTCAGGTTTACCTACTTTGTGCCGGATGGAAACATCTTTTTCCAGTGCGAGCTCGGCCCCGGCCACATCGGGGAATTTCCGTTCGACGAGGCCTCCATCATCGGCCGGTATGCCGCCGACAGTTTGACATTTTCCAGGATCTTTCTGAACGCCACCGGCCATACGATCAACTCACACGGCGCCATCTCATCGGATGGGACCTTGAGATTTTATTTCGATTTGCTGTGCGCTCCCGACGATACGATATTCGCGTACCTCGATATAGAGCGCTACCGGGCGGGATTGGATGTAAACGGTATCTGCGAAGGTACGGCGGATGCCTGGAATCTCCGGGCGAGCGGCGTGTGTAAGCAGGTTGTCTATGAGAGATTTGTTGTTCCCGAGGGGTATATGAATCTTGCGATTATCAAGAACGATGCGTACGAGGTCTACTTCAATCTCGAGGGGGATAGCTGCTACGTCGATCCGATCGGTTTCGAATCGATAGAGTTTTCACTCGAATATATCGATGAGATAACGAGTATCAAGAAGCTGCGCTTGTCGAAACCCGACCTCGACGCTGAGATCCGGGCCGATATCAGTGTCAGTGACGATAGCGTTTTGATACGCTTTGGAGAGGTTTCGCTCCTTGCATTCGATGAACGATGGATCGGCGGCGGCGCCTTCGAGGTCGTCATCGAAGACTCGGCGGTGCGGTTTAGAGATCTGCAACTGCACGCGAGACACGGCGCACTCTACGCAAGCGGCATGGTGGATCGCTCCGGTGATTATGTCGAGGGCGAGCTCGCGATGGAGCGGGTGGGACTCGAGCTCCTCAATCGGCTCGGGATCATCGAAACGCCCCTCGCGGGCAGGGTAAAGGGTACGGTCGTGTTTTCGGGCAGGCGATCGGATCCGGATATTCGAGTCGATCTCGAAATGGCTGACGGATTGCTGGATACCCTCGCGGTGGATTTACTTATGCTGAATGCGGCATATTCGCGGGGGAAGTTTCAAATCGATTCACTCGTTATCACCGCTCCGACCGGTTACGTGGAGATACGGGGAACGATCGAGAATGCGCCGATCGAGCATCTCTACCGGGACTGGAAACCCGCGCTCAAGAGATCGGTTATAAACCTTCAATCGTACAGCCGGGATATGTATCTGCAGCCGTTTCTCGTGCTGATCGGAAGACTGCCGTTCACCGGAGGGTGGCTCAACGGCACCGTTTCCCTGAACGGTCCCTTCGCGCATCCAATCGTGGCTTTCGACGGGCGCATAGACAGCCTCGCCGGATCGATATTCAGGATTCCATCGATAGATGTCGGTGTCAGGGTGGGAGGGGGAGAGCTCTCCGTCGATGGAACCATTTCTATCGGTAATGGTCACACTGGAGCATTCAGGGGCATCGTCCCGCTTGCCCGAGGGGAGTGGTTCTATTCGGTCGATGGAAAGCGCCCCGTCTCGTACGAGATTTCAATGCCCGAAGGCGACTTCGCCGATATCATGAATGTGACGGATCTGTTCGCCGAGGCTGAGGGGAGGTTTTCATGGAATTTCAGCGTGACTGGAACAACGGAGCATCCGAAGTTGCATGGGCTGTTGAGTGTCTCTGATGCGGACTTCAGACTCGCCGGGATGGAGGAGCGATTTTTCGATGTGAGTTCTACCATCAATTTCGAGGATTCACTCATTACGGTTGTTGATTTGAAGGGTGGAGAGGGTGGCAAAGGCGAGTTTACCTGTGAGGGGACGATCGCACTCGAGGGATGGAAACCCGCTAGATACGATTTAAAAATTCATTTGGATAACTTCTTGCTCGCAAGCATACCTGATGTTACCGCCATTTTGAACGGCGATCTGGCCGTTGATACCAATTTCGAGGGAGGGAGGGTCATACCGGTGCTGAACGGCTCACTCGAAGTCAAAAAGGCGGAAGTCTACTTCGAGTTCGGAGATTTGGCCTCGGCCGAGCCGAGGAGCACGATGTCTTCTCCGTCGTGGGTCGCCGTCATCGATCTCGAGATACCGGGCAATACGTGGATCAAGACTCCCGACGCGAGCATTGAGCTCCAGGGCGATATCACCTTCTACCGGGACCACAGGGGGATGTATTTTCGTGGGGTCCTCGATTTGATACGAGGATCGTATTCCGTATACGGCAACAAGTTTCACTTGAGATCAGGCAAGCTCGAGTTTGTCCATGCAGATAGCTTCAGGCCGGTGGTTTTTGTCGAGGCGGAAACAAAGGATCCGGAAGGGAAACGAATTTATCTGACATTGACCTGGCACCAGGATGATATAGAGCCGAAGCTGGCTCTGCGCCATGAAGATCCCGGCTACAGCGAAACCGATACCTGGCGGATGCTCGGCGGGAGCGTGATCGGGTACACGGGAAGCGAGAGCCAGAGCTGGGATGCGGTCGGCACGGCTCAGTCGCTGGCAGCTAATTATATCGAGAGGGCTCTCAATTCACAGATGGAGGGTGTTACGATCGAATTCGAGTCGGGCAGTCTCTCCGGCGCCTCGAGCGCGTCCTCATGGGAGCAGCAGACGAAGATAGCCGTCGGCAAATATCTCTCCGAAGGCTTGTATGTGAAGTACAAACAAGGACTTTCGATCTCGACTGCGAGGCAGATAGAGGTCGAGTACCGGATCAGCAGGCTCTTTCTGATACGCTCGCAATTCATACGGCTATCAGAGGAGGTGCTGCGCGGAAAGAGCCGTTCGAGCACCGACGAGATCAACCTCGATATCAAGATTCGACTGGAGTTCTAGCATGATAAAAAACCTTGATATGGCCGGAACAAAGTATCATTTTTATGCTAGGTTTCATGAAGCACGGGAGTAGATTTGCCATGCGTGACTCGTTTCATCGAGCCTTCTTGATTCTTTTCGTCGCGCTCCTCTTTCTGCTTTCCGCCGTCTCGCAGGTGCACGCGCAGACGTACTGGTTCGGGAAAAACAAGATACAGTACAAGGATTTCAAATGGAGGGTTCTCAAGACCCCCCATTTCGATGTGCACTTCACCGAAGGGTACAAGGATCTCGCCGGCCGCACCGCCGTGATTCTCGAGTACGGTTACGACAAGCTATCGGTAGATTTCTCGCACCATATCTCCTGGCGTGTTCCGGTAATCATCTACGGGACCCATTCAGATTTTCAGTCGACGAATATTACGCAGTTTCTGCTTCCAGAGGGGGTTCAGGCCTTCGCCGAGCCTTTGAGAAGGCGAATGGTTCTCCATTTCCCCGGCTCGAACGAGGACTACGTGCATACGACCGTTCACGAGCTCGTTCATATATTCACCTTTGACATCGTCTATCACGGGCTCATGAAATCCGCCTTCTCGCGTACGATGCTGTTCAATATTCCGGGCTGGTTTGCCGAGGGGCTCGCCGAGTACTACTCGGTCGGGTACGACGCGGAAGTAGAGATGTTCATGAGGGATGCGACGATCTTCGACTACCTCTACGGGCTCAATGAGGTCGGAGGGTATTACACGTACAAGGCGGGGCAGGCGGCGATCTATTATGTGAACGAGACGTACGGACCGGGAAAGGTCCTCGAGATCATGGATCACCTGCGGCACCAGCATTCGATGGATCTTGCTCTCAATTCCGCGCTCGGCGTCTCGACGCAGGAATTGAGCCGCGATTGGAAAAAATTCATGCGCCGCAAGTACTGGCCGCTCTATACGGACAAGCGGGAGCCTGAATACTACGGCAGGCGGCTCACCGATCACGTGAAAGACCGCAGTTACATGAACACGAAGCCGGTCTTCACGCCGGACGGGGAGCTCATCCTCTTCTTCTCCAACCGGGGAGGTTTCGACGGCATCTATCTGCTGAATGCGCTCACGGGAAAGATCGAAAAGAAGCTTCTGGAAGGTCATATGACTTCCCGTTTCGAATCGATCCGCACGATGAAATCGAGTCTCACATTCAATGCCGACGGCACGAAGATCGCGTTCGTCGCGGAGAAAGGAGGACGTGACAGGTTCTTAATCATGACGGTTCCAAAGGGGCGCATTATCGAGGAGATCGATCTCGAGCTCGATTTCTTCTACAGCCCGGTGTGGTCTCCAACCGGCGACCGGATCGCTCTCGTCGGAACGATGTGGGGACAAACGGATATATATCTCTACGATGTCGATACGGGTGAGTTGATGCAGGTCACCAATGACATAGACGACGAGGAGAATCCCGACTGGTTTCCCGACGGTGTGAGAATCGCGTACAGCCGTTCATCCCAGATCGCGCTTCAGCCGGAATTCCACACGGACGAACATGGACTCCAGCGTATCGCCGGCGTCGATTTTCGCGATAAAGAAAATGTAATGAAAGCCGACAGCGATATCTGGGAAGTCAATGTCGAAACCGGAGAGAAAAGGTTGCTTCTCGCCACGGAAGGTTCTGACAATGATCCGATCGTGATAGCCGAAGGCAGGGAGATAATCTTTACTTCCAACGAAAACGGCTATACCAATATCTACCGGGGGAGCCTGGAGGTCGGCAGCTATCATCGCTTCACTGATATCCTCGGTGGATTATTCTCTCCGGCGTACAGCAAATCCAAGGATCGGCTCGTCTTCAGCGCATTCAATACAGCGGGCTACGATCTCTTCATTATGGAAGGCTTCTCGGAGAAATCAAAGAACTCGTATTCAACGGGCAGCACGTTCGGGGACGGGGACATCGCCGGGGGGGGCGGAGAGGACAAATGGACCGGTTATGACCGCCTCGCCGTTGTGAGAAAGGATTGGGGAACAACCGAAACCGATAGTATTGTTGCTTCTGAAGAGGCGCCTCAGGTCCCGGATACACTATCGTATCCCCCCCATGTCGGGCTCTTTGATAGAGACGGAACCGGCGAGGAGAGTGGTGTCGTTGCCGGCGGCAGTGTCGACGTGGAACAGGTAGGGCTGGATCAGCCCAGGGGGCCCCGGGCCGAGGGCGTTCCTCAGGCGCCGAT
>CBDUQN010000009.1:0-62419 GCA_965369375.1 uncultured bacterium
GTGACAAAAGGGGCAGATTATGATATAAATGATTTTTCGCATAGACTGATAGATCAGATCTATTCCTGATAACTCGGCTCACGAAGCCAGGATAACGACGGTATCAGCATGATAATGAATTGAGGGAAGGAGCGTACTAGATGGAGGCCTTTTTACAAGATTGTACGCAGTCGGTTATCGACGGTGACGGCGATCGCGCCGAAGAGCTCGCCCGGAAAGCGCTGGAGGAGAGTTACCCTGTGGTGGAGGTCATCGAGAAAGGCTTCGTTGCAGGCATAAGAGAAGTCGGGCGTCTCTGGGAAGAGGGAACGCTCTTTCTCCCCGAGCTCGTTGTTGGCGCCGAGGCGATGAAGAAGGCGATGACGGTGCTTCAACCGGAACTCGACAGGGGCAAGGAATCCCAGAGCACACTCGGGCATGTCGTGATCGGAACGATAGAGGGAGACATACACGATATCGGGAAGACCCTCGTTGCAACGATGCTCTCTGCGAACGGATTCGAGATCACCGACCTCGGCGCGGATGTGCCGGTAGATAGGTTCATCGAAGAGGCGGATGCGAGAGGCGCCGATTGCATCGCCATATCGGCGCTGCTGACGACGACGATGCACGGCCAGGAACGTGTGATCAAAGAGCTCGAGAAGCGGTCGCTCAGGGAAAGGATCAAGGTCATGGTCGGCGGCGCTCCGTGCAGCGAAGACTGGTCAAAGCAGATCGGCGCCGACGGGTATGCGGGGGACGCGGTGGCGGCGGTGGCGCTCGCGATGAGTCTCGCGGGAGGCTGAGGGCGGGTGATGTGAATGAAACAGAAAGATGTTCTGGAAACAATTAAGCGGAAGGTCGTTCTCTGCGACGGCGGCATGGGCGCCATGCTGATCGCAGCGGGGCTCGGCAGGAAGGACGTTCCCGAATCGTGGAACGTATCGAACAGGGAAAAGCTCGTCGAGATACATACGGCATTCCTCGAGGCGGGCGCCGAGATCATACAAACGAACACGTTCGGAGCGAACAGCTTGAAGTTGCACGCATCCGAAGCGGGGCGCTCGCTCGACGTCACGGAGGTTAACGAGAAGGCCGCGGAGAACGCGCGCAAGGCGCTCGACGATTACAACGCCACCGACCGTTTTCTGGCCGGCGAAATCGGGCCGACGGGACTCTTTTTCCCTCCCGTTGGTCAACTTACCGGTGAGGAGGCGAGAAAGGCGTTCAAGGAACAGGCGCTGGTTTTCGAACGTGTGGGCGTAGATCTATTTCTCGTCGAAACGATGTACGACATACGCGAGGCGATAGAAGCGCTGCGCGCGATCAAGGATTGTTCGAACAGGCCCGTCGTGGTCGAATTGACATTTGAAAAAAAGCCGAAGGGATACTTCACGCTCGTCGGCGATACGCCGGAAAAGATGGTCGAAGTACTGCTCGAAAGCGGCGCGGACATGATCGGCGCTAATTGCACATTGTCGAGCGATGAAATGCTCGATCTCGTCACCGAGGTCAGGATGCTTACCGACGCACCGCTTCTTTTCCAGCCGAACGCGGGAAACCCCGTTATGGAGCATGGCGCGCCCGTCTACATGCAGCGGCCGCAGGAGTTCGCCGACGACATCGAGAAGATGGTGCGAGCCGGCGCGAATGCAGTTGGCGGGTGTTGCGGGACGACGCCCGATTTTATCCGCTCCGCGCACGATCGATTGACCCATAATGCATAGCAGCAAAGAAAATAAGAAACCTGTTCTTGTCGACGGGTTCAGCATTCGTATCGATCCGAGAGAGGTCACGAGACTTCTCGGACGAAAGAAGGGCGCCGGCGATGTAAGTGTACGCTTCACGCAGGCAATCGATCGAGCGATCGCCGCCGCGGCTGATCTGATTGCACCGAAAGGGGTCTATGCCGTCACTGCCGGGAAGGATCTTGCCGGTTCGCAGGTTTTCGCAGATCTCGAAAAGGTGGCCTTCTGCATCTGCACGATAGGGCCGGCTCTCGAGAGAGAGGTTTCCGAGCTCTCTAAAAGAGAGGAGCTCCTCGAAGCGGTGGTGCTCGACTCGGTGGGATCGGTTGCGGCGGAGACCGTTGCCGAATATATGGACGAACAGATCCAGGCGCTCGCGATGCAGCAAGGATTGAAGACATCCTGCAGGGCGAGCCCCGGCTACGGGGATTGGGACATTCGCGAGCAGGCATCGATATTTCGCCTGCTGCCCGGCGAGAGCGTCGGCGTGAGTCTCTCGGAAAGCTTCATGATGATGCCGCGCAAATCGGTCTCGTTCGCTATTCACATAGCCGAGAAACCTGCGCGAATGAGGAGCGAAAACTCGTGCAGGAATTGTGATATAAAGGATTGCCCGTACCGGTTGCTCACCTGAGCGTGGGGAAAGCACCTTGCCGATTGCTCGCCCGAGCCCTATGAAAGCACCGGGAGGCAGCGGCGGTCGGACGTAAAAGGATCAGATTTTATAGTACAAGATTACGTTTTTGGCAAGAAAGGCGGAGAGAGATGGGCATGCAGCCACGCGTCACTTGGTTCAGCGAGGAAGACAGACAGAAGATCGTCGATGAGGCGAAACAGTTACTCGAAACGGTCGGCGTGTTTGTCGAGAATGACGAAGCGGTTGCGCTTCTCGACGGGGCGGGTGCGCGGGTCGAGAAGGATAAGCGAAGGGTGTTCATTCCACCATCTCTCGTCGAGAAGGCGCTCGAAACGGCTCCCCCGAGCATCAAGGTTTACAACCGCCACGGAGATGTGGTGATGGACCTGGGGGGAGACCGTGTCCATTTCAATCCGGGCTCGGCGGCGCTTCGAATCTACGACTACAATAAAAAGAGAGCGAGACCGCCGGTGACGAGCGACCTCGTAAAGTTTGCCGCCCTGACCGATGCCCTTCCCCACCTTGCGGCTCAGAGCACCGGTGTCGTGCCGGGCGACGTTCCCGAAGAGATAGCCGATCGCTACCGTGTCTTCGTGGCGCTTCAGTATTCGATCAAGCCCGTTGTGACGGGAACGTTCAAGGTGGAAGCGTTTCGCGTCATGCATGAGATGCTTGCGACCGTCTCGGGAGACCAGGACACACTCAGGGAGCGGCCGATCGCCATTTTCGACTGCTGCCCATCGCCGCCGCTCATGTGGAGCGATCTCACGACACAGGCACTGATCGATTGCGCGAGGACAGGGCTTCCCGCCGAGCTCGTTTCGATGCCGCTCACCGGCGCAACGTCGCCCGTGACGCTTGCCGGCGCCGTCACCCAGCACTGTGCGGAAAACCTGAGCGGTATCGTAATACACCAGCTCGCAACTCCCGGATCACCGATAATTTATGGAGGCTCTCCGGCGTGCTTCGATATGCGAAAGGGCACCACGCCGATGGGTGCCATCGAAACGATGATGATAGATGGCGCCTATGCAGAGATAGGCAAGCACATCGGGATGCCGACACATGCCTACATGGCACTCAGCGATTCCAAGCTCGTCGACTACCAGGCGGGCATGGAGAGCGCGATGGGCGCCGTCATAGCTGCGCTCAGCGGCGTCAACAATGTGTCGGGCCCGGGCATGCTCGACTTCGAAAGCTGCCAAAGCCTCGAGAAACTCGTCCTCGACAACGAGATCTGCGGGATGGCCCATCGTCTCGTCTCCGGAATCGAGCTCAGGGATGACCCGATCGCGCTCCCGCTCATAAGAGCCGGGCTCGAGAAGAAGGAATTTCTTTCACTTCCCCACACGTCGAAATGGTTCCGCAAGGAAGCCTATTTCCCGCACGAGGTGATCGACCGGAGCACGCTCGAAGAGTGGGAGAAGGACGGCAGCATGGATGCCGCGAAACGGGCGTCTACGAGGGTGGCGGAGCTCCTCGGGAAGCATACGCCCGAGCCTCTCGATGAGTCCGTCCGGGAACATCTCGTAGAGCTCATGGAACGGGAGGCAAATCGGGCGGGGATGGAGAAGTTGCCGGCCCTCACGATGATCGGCTCGTAATGAAAGAGCGTTACTTTACACCGGAAAACATAGATGAAAAGTCGCGGCGGATGCTCGCGGCGATATGCCAATCGAGAGCACGTCCCGAGGAGCAGTTCGAGCCGGAACGTTCCGCGCTCATTATCCTCGATTTGCAGCGTTACTTCCTCGAGCCGGACTCGCACGCATTTATCCCGAGTGCGGTGCCGGTGGTTTCGAAGATAAAAGAGCTGGCTGAAGCGTATCGCAAACGAAATTTGCCGGTCTTTGTCACGAGGCATCTCAATACAAAGGAGAACGCCGGACTGATGGAGCGGTGGTGGCGCGATCTCGTAACCAAGGAGAGTGAGATGAGCGAGATCGTCGCGGATCTCGATCTTTCGGGGGCAAGGGTTATCGAGAAAGCACAGTACGATGCGTTCTTCCAAACCGGTCTGAACGATTCGCTGCGGAAATGCGGCGCGAGGCAACTCGTCGTCACGGGAGTTATGACACACCTCTGCTGTGAAACGACGGCGCGGTCCGCCTTCATAAACGGGCTCTTGGTTTTCATGCCGATCGACGGCACGGCGACATACACCGAGGATTTTCATCGGGCCTCCCTGCTGAACCTCTCGCATGGATTCGCCGTTTGTCCCCTTGTTGCGGATCTGATCGCAGCAATCGAAGAGGCCGTCGATAAGGCATGATGGGCGCTCTTTCGTAATGGAGATCGAAATCGATGAAAGACGTTGACATCGTTGTCATAGGGGCCGGCCCGGCCGGCGTGTCGGCATCGATACAGTTGAAGAGAAGCGGACACGAGCCGCTCCTTATCGAGAAGGGCGAAGTCGGAGGCATTGTTCGCAATGCTCACGCGATCGAGAATTATCCCGGTTTTCCGGAAGGGATCGGCGGCGCCGCATTGGCGGAGCGGTTCGAGCGGCAGCTCCATTCGGCCGGTGTGGAGATCAACGCCGAAGAGGTGATACGCCTGGAGCGCGCTGGAGACTCATTTCATATTAAGACCGATAAACGTGACATCAAGGCGAGGACCGTTGTGATTGCCACCGGCACGGTGCCGAAGACGATTCCTGAGCTGCGCATTTCCGAAGAAGCAGCCCCAAGGATCTTCTACGAGGTGTGCGGGCTGTTCGATGTTCGTGAAAAGAAAATGGTCATCATCGGAGCGGGGGATGCCGCCTTCGACTATGCCTTGAGCATGTCGAGCGGCAACGATGTTCTCATGTTGAACAGAAGCGGCGCTACGCGCTGCCTGCCGCTGCTCCGGGAGCGGTGCATGAAGGAGCCGAGCATTACGTACATGGAAAATGTGCGTGTAGATGCGGTGGAATGTGAGGGAGAAAATATCGTTTTGCATTGCGCTTCCGCAGGCGATGCGGATAAAAAGGATATAGAGGCCGACTATCTGCTGATTGCGGTTGGGAGAGAGCCGCGCCTTGATTATGTTGATACGAAATTGAAAGAGGACATGGGAGCCTTGACGTCGAGTAAAGCGCTCTATCTCGTCGGGGACGTAAAAAACGAAACTTTCAGGCAGACGGCGATATGCGTAGGGGACGGTGTGAGGGCGGCGATGGAGATCTGCCGCTATGGTACAATGGAGAAGCTATGAGAGTCGTTGCGCGTGTGGGAACGGAGGAGGTGGCCGTTGTCTATATCGGCGAAACGGGTGATGGAAGGCTCGTGGAATTCGTCGAATCGCTCGAGCCGCCGATCCCGCGGCACAAGAAATGGGTACTGATCGTATCGACGCTCTTCGGCTGTCCCGTCGGGTGCCGCTTCTGTGACGCGGGGAAATTCTACACGGGCAGGCTCTCGCGCGAGGAGATCCTGTCGCAGATCGATTATCTCGTGACGAATCGGTATCCCGGAAGAAGCGTGCCGGTCGAGAAATTCAAGATTCAGTTTGCGCGGATGGGTGAACCTGCATTCAACAGCGATGTGCTCGATGTTCTCGAGGAATTGCCCGATCTCTACGACGCCCCGGGCCTCATGCCCTCGCTCTCGACGATCGCTCCGGAGGGGGCTGAAGGATTTTTCGAAAGGCTGCTCGCAGTCAAGAGGGATGTCTACCAGGGGAGGTTTCAACTCCAGTTCTCGATACATACAACGGATCCTGATCTTCGCGATTGGCTCATGCCTGTGAAGCGATGGCCGCTCGGGAAAATAGCATCGTACGGAGAATCGTTTCACAGAACGGGCGATAGAAAAATTACGCTCAATTTCGCTCTGGCGCGTGGAATGCGCCTGAGTGCGGAAGAGCTTCGCCGACACTTCTCGCCCGATACATTCCTGATCAAGATCACGCCGGTCAATCCGACGATTCAAGCGAGAAGAAACGGTATCCATTCGGGGGTCACGCCCGACGGCGATAACGGGGAAGTGCTCGACTCGCTCGAGAGGGCGGGGTACGAAGTTATTATCAGCATCGGGGAGCTCGAGGAGAATCACATCGGCAGCAACTGCGGTCAGCATATCATGAATTTTCTAGGGACTCGCGAGCGACTCGAAGGCGGATACACGTACGACATTGAGCGCCGTCCGTGAAACCGCGGTATTTTGCTCGGGCGAACTTCCCCGACGAGGAAAATATTCATGCCGGATAGAACGAGAGACGCCGAAAGCGGCACGGAGCAAGGCGAACGGCGCATACCGAAATGGCTCTTCTACGCGCCGCTGCTTTTGCTGCTGGCAATCATCGCGGTCGCATCATTCGCGCCGGACCAGCGGCTGTGGGGCGTCAATCACCTCGCATTCTATCCACTCTCCGTACGCATCGGGTCGCTGGTCGTGATGATTCTCTCGTTCCTGCCGGTGGCAGCGGGACCCATCCATGCAATCGTGCTGCGCGTCCTGGATGTGCTCGCGACGCGGGATGCGCTTCGCTGGTTGATAATTATTGTATTATCTGTTGTCTCGGTGCTTGTATTCATGCGCTTTCAATCCGCCACACTGCTGCTCGGTGACGGCAGGCTCATCGCGCGAACGCTTGAAGCAGCGCATGAGATGGAACTGGATGACGCCACGCCGCTCTACGGCAGAAAAGCGATACGGGAAACGAATGCACCGGGCGCCATGCTTCTCTATTACGGAGCGACGAAATTAACGGGTGAGATGATCGCCCGCACGGAGGCGGGCAGAATACGCATCATAAACTGTCTTCTCGGAGGCATCTTCGTCTTCGTGCTGCTCCTCGTTGTGCTGAAAGCTCCGCTCGCTTCCGCCCTTCGAATGTGGCTGGCGATTCTCGTGCTCTCGTCCGGTTCGATGACTCTCTTCTTCGGCTATGTCGAAACGTATACGCCGCTGCTGCTCTCTGCTTTCCTTTATGTCGTGTGCGCATTCAAGAGCATACACAGCAGGAAGGCGGCATGGATAATAATAACGTTCCTGTGCCTGGCCGCCGCCGCTTTCACACATATACAAGGCGCGCTCCTCGCGCCGTCCTTCCTCCTGCTGTTCGTATGGTTCGTGATAGCGAGGAGGAGGCCCGCCCCGCTCAGACCCGCGGCGCTCGTGATCGGCAATGCGATCATCGTCGCCACCGTTCTGGCATGGGCATTCACGCGGTACGGGGAACACTTTCTCGCATTCGGGGGCAGCGGCGATAGCTACGGGGTCTTTTCATGGACGCACCTGCTCGATATTTTCAATGAGCTGTTGCTGTTATTCCCCCTGTTTTTTCTGATCGATGTTATAGGATCGGCGGTTCTATTTCAAAAGAGCGGTGCCCCGGGAAAGGCGGAAGGCAAGGAGCGGCCGCTCTCGGGAAAGCCTTCCGAGGCGATGAGAACGAGAGAAGGCGAACCGGGAACGAACGCCGGTGAAGTGGGAACGAAGCCAGGCGAACCGGGAACGAACGCCGGTGAAGCGCTCACCCTCGAGGTGGAATGGTATTTTGCCCTCCTTCTGCTCGTGCCGTCGCTCCTGTTTCTCCTCGTCTTCGAGCCGGAAATCGGCATGGCCCGCGACTGGGATCTCTTTACGATCGTGCTTGTCGGAACGCTCCCGGCGTCGCTGCTCGTTCTAAACCGCGTTATCAAAACGGAGGCGGCGTCATCTATCGCGCGCTTCACCGTCCCCGCGGCGGTCATGGGTGTTATTCTCGCGTGCGCGTGGATCGGCATCAATGCCGATTCCGCGAGATCGACGCAGCGCTTCGAAAAGATCCTCGAATACGACAAGACGAATCAGCCGTACTCGTATGAGATCCTTGCCGAACACTATTACGGCGAGAGAGATATCGGCAAGGCGATCGCGGCGCTCGAGATGGCTGTTGCCGATTCACGCAATCCGCGCCAGCTCGTGCTCCTCGGGGAATACTACGAGGAGGATGGACGCGTGGATGACGCGGTGCGGCTGCTGAGATCCGTTCTCGAGAAGGACCCGCAACACGAGACGGCGCTTCACAATCTCGTTATATACCTCAACCGCGCACGCCGCTACGACGAACTGTTCGATGCGGCGCGGGATGGAGCGCGGCTTCATCCCGACAAGCCGATCTTTCGCTACTACTACGGGATGCTTCTGATTCAGCGGGATCAAGTCGAGGAGGGTGTCGCGGAGCTTCTCGAGTGCAAGCGTCTCGGAGCGCCGCAGAGGGTGCTCAAACGGGTGGAGCAGGCACTGAACGATTTAGAGGCAAAAGGAAAATACTAGATCTCTACTTGATAGCGGCCTTCAGCGCGACCTGGATCCTGAAATCCTTGTAAATGCTGTCGCCGAGGGACATCTGATCCCCGTACTGCAGCTCTTCCACGTAAACCGTCTTGAGCTGTGAGAGCTCGAGCATGGCGGACACGGTGTCCGTCAGCTTGTACATCCAGTTCCAGAAGAAGATCGTGTTCTCCGTGACGAGCGGCCCGTTTCCCTCACCGACGGGGTAGAGCACATGGTCGTTCTTCGGATCGTCGATGCCGGCGCCGAAGTTCAGGAGGTGCCGCGCGCTCGGCTTGATGGTGAGCTGTCCCCACCCGCCGATCGCCGAGATCGCATCTCCCGTATAGGGGTTGATGCCCTGAAGCACGCCGCCGAGGTAGGTGCCGAGATTTCGCCCGAGAAAGAACTCGCCGGAGAACGAGACGTGCTCGGTGATCGTTGACTTGAAATCGGCGCAGATCGACCACGATTCCACGTCGTACTCCTCGAACCGCTCTGTGGTGGTGTTCGAATCGGTGTAGGCTTCCTTTGCAAAGTGTCCCGACGCGCCGATCGCGGCGAAGCCGTTTTCACCCCAGTGAAAATCGAAACCGAGACGGTACTGGAATGTCGGTATACCCGCGTCAGCGCCGTCGTCTATCAGGTCGCCGTCGAAATCGGCGCCGATCGTCCGGGCGATTGCGAAATCAGCCTTGAGAATCATGTCGCTCTTGTCTCCGTACCAGGTGGAAAAACGGAACTGCGGCCTGCGGTAGCCGATATTTCCGATTCCCCAGCAGACGGTGTAGTTTACCGTCTGCGGCACGAGGGGTGAGAGGACATCGCTCGTCTGTCCGGCGAGCGCGGACCAATGACCCTTGCCGAATTTGAGATAGGCGTGTCTGAGCATCGGGGCCGCCCTGTTCTCCATCGAGTTGTAGGTGAGCGGTTGGACACCGAGGCCTTGGAAATCGATCTCGAGCTTCGCATCGGTCCTGAGACCCCGCTGCTTGTCCAGCCACCAGAAATCGACGGCGAAACGCGTCTCTCTCGCGGTGATGCTCGTCACGGCGTTTTTCTCTTCGGGGAGCACCCTGATGGCGAAATTCCCCGAGAGGACCCTCGCGTCGTCGTACGCGAAATCCGCTTTGAAGTAGCCGCCGAACTTGAAGCCGTACGATGGTCCGTCGTCTTTTCCTTTTTCTTCCGCCGGCTCCGCGGCGAAGGAGATAGAGGCGAGAACGAGAATGACTAGCATGGAAAGAGAAGCCGAAGCGATGCGTTTCATGATTTCCTCCCCTGCAAAAGAAGGTACAGAGTTAATTCAGAAAGAAACAACAGTACGAGAAGTATTTATGGAGAAATATCCCGATTGTCAAACGATTTCGTTTTGGAACAGCGTCAAGCTATTTCATTGCATCGTTTCGGAGCAGCGTCCAATCGCCCGCGCTCTCTATTGATCTGAAGCCTCGCGTGTGATGCGATACGGAGCCCGCGCCACGGATCAACAGGTAATCGACATTTCGGTAGCTCCCGTCATATTTTTCGAAGCGCCCGGCCCATTCGAGGTAGCGCGGCAGCCTGCTCACCGGCACCGCTCTTCGAACGATACTGAAGCGGTAGTCGACCGTCTTCGTGCACGCGACGCCGAGAGACCACGTTATATAGTAGCTCGGAAAATGGATGTAGACGGGGTTTCCGCGAAAGCGAAATTCGTACATGAGGCCGGAGAGTATGCGGCCGGACGATCCGTCGGGAAGCATGCTCTTCGTGAAGGCGCGGTTTTCCCTGTTGAATGCAACGAAGTACCAGGCGTTCAGGGCGAGGTGCGCGGCGCACACCGCGCAGATGAAGAGGGCCGCGAGGCGCGATGAGCGCCCGACCGCCCGCAGACCGGCGAGCGTGGCGGCGGACAGGAGAAGAAATACGGAGAAACGCTGGTACAGTATCGACTGCTGTGGAATCTCCCGCGGGAGAAACAAGAAGCAGATGATAGCGCAGGAAAGAAATGCATAAGCGTATTGTTTCCGCCCGTGCATCTCCGTGCGGTGCCCCCGCCCGCGCTCAACGCAACGATCGCCTCTCCCGCGCTCCACACCGCCTGCGTCCGCTCTTTTTCGAAGAGAGAGCACGGCGGCCGGAACAATGATACAGAGCGAGAAAAACACTCCCGCAACGAGCCCTTTTCCGCCCTCGAAGAGATGGGCGTTGTCCAGATAGAGGAAGCTCTTACGCTCGACAAATGTCTTTAGGTAATCCGCACGATAGTAATGAACGAGATAATCCCTTACTCCCTCGCCCCCGTAGCTCGCCGCCTCTGTTGTCCACCATACGACAAAAAGAAAAACGAATGGCGCCGCCGCCGCGAGGATGCCGATGAGGCGCTCGAGTGAATTCCGTTTGGAGAATACGAGACACAAGACGAGCAGCAGGAGCGCAAAGAGGCCGGAGAGAATGTGAATGAAAAAGAGCGAGGCGAGAAGGATGGCCACCCCGGCGAGTGGAGCGCCACGTCCGCGTTCGAGGTATTCGATCGTGAACGAGAAAAGCAGCAGCACAACCGGGATCGAAAAGGCGAAGCCGACGAATCCCCACGTTACGCTGTAGTTGTATATGCAGAGAAAGGACAGAAGCGAAAGCCAACGGTTGCCGCCGAGCTTCATGATTGCGAACAGAGCGGAGAGCGGAAGCAGGACGGCATAAATACAGAAGAAGATCTTGTTCGCGATTTCAACGGATGGAAAGATCCTCGCGCTGCAAAAGAGTGTGTGAAAGACATTCGGATTGGGAAACAGATCGATCGAATAGTATTCGGAGAACCGATTCGTCGTCTCATCGTAATGTCTGTTGATCGTGGCGGTGGCCAGGTGATTCGGCAGATCGGTGAATGGGTAGAGCCGCGACGTCGAAAGCACAACGAGGTGCGACGCAAAAAGGAGGATGAGGATCACCCAGAAGAGCATGCTGCGGTTCGATTTCATGCGGCTCCGTCCCACCGTGAGAGCGCGTAATTTGATCGCAAATGCATCAAGGGGAATACTACTCAATGGGAATAGAGGCTGGCAACGGAGATTCTCGTCTTACCCGATCTCGACCATCCGCTCGATCGCGCCGAGGGCGCGTGCGGCTATCGCCTCGGGGACGGTTATGCGGGGCTCGAGCGTTTCGAGCGAGGCGAGAATCTTCTCGAGCGTGATCTTCTTCATGTTCGGGCAGATCGCCTGTTTTGATGCCGGGATGAATCGTTTCGCGGGGTACTCCTTCGAGAGACGGTAGCAGATGCCCGTTTCCGTTCCGACAATGAAGGTTTCGGCATCGTTCTCACCGGCGCATCGAATCATGCCGCTTGTCCCGAGGACGGCGTCTGCGACCGCCGCAACATCGGGCCTGACCTCCGGGTGCACCATTACGAAGGCGCCGGGGTTCTTCTTGCGAAGCGTCTCGATCTGCTCCGCGAAGATCTTTTGATGGGAGGGACAGTACCCCCTCCAGAGAATCATCTTCCGCTCCATCTGCGATGAGACCCAACCGCCGAGGTACTGGTCGGGGCCGAATATGATCTCACGTTCGGAAGGAATTGACTCGATCACCTTCAATGCGTTTGCGGAGGTGCAGCAGATGTCGGTGTGGGATTTCACCTCGGCGCTGGAATTGACGTACATGACGACGGCGGCTCCCGGGTGCTTTGCCTTCAGCCCGAGGAGATCGTCGGCGCTCAGCATGTCCGCCATGGGGCACCCGGCGCGCGGATCGGGCAGTATCACCGTTTTGGCCGGAGAGAGTATCGAGGCGGTTTCCGCCATGAAATGGACACCGCAAAAGATGATGACCTCATGATCGAGCCGCTGCGCGAGCCTGCTCAGATCGAGGGAATCACCGAGATAATCGGCGATGTCCTGGATATCGGGCGGCTGGTAGTTATGGCAGAGGATCACGGCCCCTCTGTCCAGCTTGAGCTGCGCGATTTTTCGGATTAACTCGTTCCTGGGCATTTCCTATTCGGCAATCTTCGTCCCGCAGCTCGGGCAGGCCTTCTCCTTCTTTCCGACAAGTTTCCCGCAGCCGGCGCATCTCGTAAAAGCCACCCTGCATCCCTTGCAGATCGGCGGCGCCTCCTCGATCTCGTGATCGCAGTAGGGGCAGATTTCGTGTTCGATCCGCTCCTGAGGCGCCTCTTTCTTCTTCGCGGGCTCGCCCGTTTTCAGCCGCTCGCGGTAATCCTCGATGGCATTGTGCAGGGCGTCGGCGCCGAGGTTCGAGCAGTGCATCTTGTTCTTCGGCAGACCGCCGAGCTCTTCGGCGACCTGGGCATTCGTTATTTTCATCGCCTCGTCGAGCGTCTTGCCCAGCGCCAACTCACTTACCATGCTCGAGACGGCGATCGCCGCGCCGCAGCCGAATGTCTTGAACTTGACAGCCTCTATGCGATCGTCTTTCACCTTGATCATGAATGTCATCATGTCACCGCACACCGGATTTCCGACTTCACCGATACCATCGGGATCTTCGAGTTCGCCGACGTTTCGCGGATTCATGAAGTGGTCCATAACCGTGTTACTATAGAGAGCCATTTTGCTTCCTCTTGTAAAGGGGTGACATCTCGCGCAGGCGCGAGACAACGGGTTTTATCGCCGACACGACCGCGTCGGCATCCTCACGAGTGTTTTCGGCGCCAATGGTGAATACGATGGATCCCTGCGCCGTCGCGGCGTCGAGACCTATTGCATCCAGCACGTGGCTGTGTTTGAGCGCCTTGGACGTGCAGGCCGATCCGCTCGCCGCCATGATTCCGCGCTGATCGAGAAAGAGCAGGAGCCCCTCCCCTTCGATATACTTGATGCAGAAGCTCGCGTGGTTCGGGAGACGCCGCTCCGGATGCCCGGTCGGGATGACATCCTCGAGCTCCGAGGGAAGCCGGGCGATGAGCGTGTCCCGTACCGGTGCGAGTTTCGATGCGATTGCTACGATCTCGGAAGCCGCCGCCTCGGCTGCCGCGCCCATGCCGGCGATCGCCGGGATGTTTTCCTGTCCCGCGCGCAGGTTCCGCTCCTGAACCCCGCCGGTGATGATCGGTCTGACCGGCGCGCCCCTGCGGAGAACGAGGGCCGCCGCACCGGGCGGGCCGCCGAAGTTCTGTCCCGCAAGGCTGAGCGCATTGACATTCAATTGTTCTATGTCGACGGGGATCATCCCCGCCGAGCCCCACGCATCGGTGTGCATCGGCACATTTGCTCCGCGGCAAATTGCGGCGAGCTCATCTATAGGTTCGATTGTTCCGATTTCGGTGCTTGCATGGATGATGGAGACGAGAGCCGCTCCGCCCGAGAGCGCCTTTTCGAGATCGTCCGGGGAGACGAAACCGTGATGATCGACGGGAAGCTGGACGAGCTCGAATTCTTCCTTCTCGAGCGTCTTGGCGGCATTGAGCACCGAGTGGTGCTCGATCGCCGAGATAATGATGCGGTTGGATTTCTTTTTGCGGGCCCGGGCGATGCCCTTGACGGCGAGGTTGTTCGCTTCCGAACCGGTCGCGGTAAAAATGAGCTCATTGGGATCCGCACCGATGAGCGCGGCAACCTGGGCGCGGGCCTTGCCAAGAGCCTCGGCCGCGGCCTGCCCCCTCGCATGCACGCTCTGGGGATTGCCTGACCCGCCCTCGAGAAGGGGGATCATCGCTGTGAGGGCTTCGGTCCGCACGGGCGAAGCGGCAATGTGATCCATATATATCTCTTTCGGCATATCTTGCATTTCCGTTCCTCGTTGGGGCGCAGAAAGGATCCAGATTTTACCGGATCCTTATGTACCGTCGCTTGTCCGGAAGCGCAACTCCGGATAAGTTTCATCAGGAATAATTTAAAATATCATATTTTAATTGGAAAGAAAAATCAATCGGTAATGCGCAGGGATGCGCCGGGATAATAATGAGGTGACTCATGCATATGATTCGGCATCAGATAGATGATCGGCAATGAGCTGCCGGATGGGCTCGAGCAGGCGGCACCCGGCGGTGCATTGCAGGATGCCCAAAACGCAGTATCTTATTATTGGGAGATTGATCAATCTCAGAAAAATGCGAAAGGAGGACCTTTCATGTTATCGAAGCGAGGATTTTTCGTCTTGGCAGTGACATGCGCATTATTGCTTGTCCATGAAGGGATTTCCGCACAGAAGAAATCAGAGAAGCGGGAGAGAAAAAGCGAGAGCAGGGAAACGAAAAGCGAGAGCCGTGAGGCGAAAAGTGAGAGCAGGGAGGCGAAAAGCGAGAGCCGGGAGACGAAGAGCGCGAGCAGTGCGCATTCCCGCGGCAATTCGGATTCATCTCGCCGGTCACCTTCCAACAGCTCCAGCAACAGAACGGCCGGAAGCAATAAGAGCGGCGACTCTAAGATAAGCCGTAATTCTCGCGACCGGTCATCCTCGAATCAATCCGGCTGGCGCGATTCTGCGAAGCGCGATTCTGCGAGGCGTGACGGAGGTGCAAGCAACACGCGTAATAGTTCCAGGACTGCGGGTGATCGGCGCACCACCAGCGACAGGGAGTGGCGAAGGGCTGGAAATGCCGGGAACGAGAGAAGACGCAGCATCAGCAGCAGGAGAATAAAAGCTAAGGATCGCAATGATAGGGGAAACGGGAGATGGGATGGCGATAGCGACGGACGAGCAACCATTAATCGCAGGCCGCATGATCGAAGAAAGCCCCCCTACGTCCCACCCGCGCCGGACTGTTGGGATTACGATTACTGCGATATAATAATAGAAGAGCATTTCTGGATCACAGAGATAAACGAGGTTATTTACCACCCGATTTTCATCCCCATCGGAGCATTGATCCCCGAAAAGATCGATCCAGTTTTCATCGCCAGGATCGATTCGCTCGTAGAAGAGGGATTGGGGAACGATAGGCTCGTCTGCCTTCTCCAGATGACCAGGCCGTTCGAAGGTTACGAGCTGTATGAGATCTTTGAGGAATTGGAGGATTTCGAAGTTCTTCGAAAGCTGACTGACAGGGCATTCATTGTTCATGTTGCTGCGGGATTGCTATACGATATCATCGATCATCCCCTCGTCGGATGGATCGACGAATACCGGAGCGTCTACAAATACAGGCCCGACGAGTGGGATTCGTATCAGTTGACCTTCCTCCATCTCATGGAGCAGGGCTGTCCCGGGTTTGTGCGGGAGCTTGAAATGATGGGGATTCCGCTCGTGCGGACTCCCCATCCATATGTTTCGTGCTACTGCGTTATCGTCGATATCAATCGCGTGCCGGAGCTTGCCGATCTGTGGTGGGTGTACGAAGTTTCGGCGCTCGAGTAGCATACGGCGGACAGACCGCTCCCGCCCTCTTTGAACTCACCATTTTTCTATGGAACCAACACCCCTCTATATTTTATAATTAATGTCTGCCCGATCGCCTGACCGGGCGGGCTCGATTGAGGGATTTCAAGCATTTGTGTTGTGCACATGCTCGAGATCCTATTAATTTAGAGCTGATAGCCCGGCCTGGACGAACAGCTGAAGAGAGGGCTTCCGAATTGTCCGACCTGGATGAATATCCGAGGAAAGGGCGTTCGAACGATTACTGGTATGGAGGGTTTTGCATGAGTCGCAATTCGAAACTGGCACATTCGATTATTCTCGCCGCGGTGCTGGTCGCCTTTCTCGCGACGGCCGTCTGCTTCGCGAGGGGCGCCGATAAGGCCCCGCGGTTCCACCTTCAGAAAAAGAGCGTTGCGCTCGGCGAATTCCTGGAAGGTGAGGACATAACGTACGTTTTTAAAGTTCGCAACACCGGCACGGCGGATCTCGAGATCGTCAATGTACGGCCTGGGTGAGGCTGCGCAGTGGCCGACTACGACAAGGTCATACCTCCCGGGAAGGAGGGGAAGATAGAAGTCAAGATCTGGGGCAGTAAAGTACATCCGGGACATTTCCGGAAAAGCTATACGGCGACGACGAATGATCCCGAGAATCCCAAGATCGTGCTTACCATCAACGGCGACATAATGAAGGTGCTCGATTTCTCGAAACAGCTCTCGAAGACGGGATTCGTCGATGAGGATTTCAAATTGGAAACGATCATAACGGTTCTCCTGGACGATTCCATCACTATCATGGGCTATCACTGGTCGCAGAAAAACAAGGATTCGATAATGCTCGAGGATCACATCGGTGTAGAAATCGAGGAGATCCTTGAACCGCCGAAATCAGAGAAAGGAAGAAAATATCGTCTCAAGCTCTGGAAGAAGAAAGAACTGAAAAGCGGTCACTACATGAGCGAACTGGTTCTCGAGACGAATTTCAAGGGGATGAAAGAGAAGGCGGTTCGTGTGAGGATAAGCGTGACTCCCGACGTAGAGGTTCATCCAAGAGCCATATTCATGGGCGAGATGCGGGTTGCGGAGGGAACGAGCAAGAGCTTCGAAAAAACATTCAGAGTCATTGCCGCCCGCGGTGATTCCTTGAAGGTGCTCGAGGTAATTCCGGATAGCAAAGAGATAACGGTAAATCTCAAAGAGCTCCATAAGGGCAGGGCATACCGGGGAACGGTTATGGTCCGCCCGGACGGCAATGTAGGACCATATTCAGGGTACCTGACGATTGTCACCAACTACCCGGGGTACGAGAAGATAAGGCTTCTCGTCAAGGGGACCGTCAGGTCGGGGGTTCCCAAGAAATAACAGCCGATTCTATCGGATTGCTTTCCGGGGTGGGCCCCAAGCGGCGGCTTCACCCCGGATTGTTGAATTGAAAGGGAAATCTATGAAAATCAAGGCAACCATCGCATTGATCGCATTGCTTGCGGTTGTGTTCTCTCCGTTCGAGTCGAACGCGCAGGATGAGGCGGCGGAGTACCGGGCAATTATCTCTGAGATAATGTCGAAGCGGCAAACATCCCCGCCACAGGTTGTAATCGATACCGCCGAGAGACTCCTGCTCGAATTCCTGAAGAAGTACCCCGGCACTCCCGAGGCGGCGAGCGCTCATCTGATGCTCGGCCAGGTCTATTCGAGCATAGGCAAGCATGATGATGCGACACGCCACGTGAAGGCGTACCTCCAAGCCGATGTCGAAAAAGACTCCAAGGAGGAAGTAACAGCGCTGTATGTTCTAGCCAATATCCACGTCGATTGCGAGGAATTCGATGAGGCGGAAAAGATTCTGAAGCAAATCGTGGAATCGGACGAGCAGGTGAGCTCGAGGACTACCGAGATGGCATCGAGAGAGCTCGCGCGGCTCGGAACGCTGAGAAGACTGGTAATCGGCGCCGATGCGTTCCCCTTTTCGGCAAAGGCAACGGGTGGCGAGGACATCAGGCTCGAGGACTACAAGGGCAAGGTGGTTCTGATCGACTTCTGGGCTACGTGGTGCATGCCGTGCAAGCAGGAAATGCCCAACGTGAAAAAGGTTTATAATGAATTCCACGAGAAGGGCTTCGAAATTATCGGCATCTCGATGGATAATAACGAGGCGATGTTCAAGAATTATGTCCGGCAGCAGAGTATCGCGTGGCCCCAGATTTTCGATGGGAAGGGCTGGATGAGCGGGATCGGCCGTATGTACGCCGTCACTTCGATTCCCGCCACGTTTCTTCTCGATCGCGACGGCAAGATCCGGCATAAGAATTTGCGCGGCGATGAGTTACATACGGCCGTTGCTGAGCTGATTGCCAAGGGGCCGGGGCCTTCGAGCGAGTGAATCCCGCGTGACGGCGATTCATGGGCCGCCCCGGCGAATTCCGGCGCCACCTCGCGCCGCCCGCCGTGCGGATGCAATCCGCGCATTCTCTTAATTTCAAAGAAATCAGGTTCTTACGCCCTCGGATCGAAGGAGTGCCGCCTTGAGCTCCAATCCTCCGCCGAAACCGACGAGAGATCCGTCGTGTCCTATTACCCGGTGGCACGGAACGATGATCGGCAGCGGATTCGATCTCATGACTGCGCCGACGGCCCGCGCCGCCCGTGGATTGCCTGCCCTTCGGGCGATTTCTCCGTAACTGGCTGTCTCGCCATAAGGTATGGCTGTTACCTCCTCGAGCACCCTGCGCTGGAAACGGGGCGCCCTGAGATCCATCGCGAGATCGAATTTTTTCCGTTTTCCTCGTAAGTATTGTTCCAACTGTCGCTTGGTTTTAGCGTTGGGCGATTCCCGCTCTACGATGCTCGCCCCGCGAAAACGGTGGGCGAGCCGTTCTTTGAAACGGGATTTGACGGCAGGCGGCAATTGTACGAATACGAGGCCTTTCTCCGATGACGCGAGCCCGAACAGTCCCAGACGGGAACGAAAAAAAGAGATATAAATAGTACAAGACCTTCTTTTTCTCTTCACGGGCCCTCTCTCCTGTCAATGGCGGAATGGTAAATGATAGACAGTTCTATTGTAAAGGGGATATAACTACGGAAACGAGGAGTCCGCCTGTCCGGTTTTTCTGAAAATTTTTTCTTGACACTCGCAACGCGCTGTGGATAATTATCATTTACTATTTTGTGCACGGGCGGTTGGGCCACTGAGGTTGGTAACTCACGGAAAACCTTGTTAGTTGCTTCGGTGGCCGGTTTTCTGTAAAGAGACATATGCACTTCATCGACTCGACAAATTTCGAACGTCTCCTCAAGAAGCTTGCCGGCGAGGGCGAGTTGTTTGTCCCCGTGCGCGACGAAGAGAGCGGAAAGCTCCATCTTTCGCGTGTGGAGGAATTTCCTCTGCCAGCAAATGTGAGCTTCGATGGATACCGCACCGTAGAGTCATTGAAGGCGTTCGGACAGCTGCTGAGATATCCGGTTGCCGATTACCCGTCAAAGGACCTCGACGAGCTTGAGATAGAAGATAAGACGCCGACGTATATTATTGTGGGTGCGCGGGCGTGTGATATCTACGCCATGGAGCTTCTAGACAGGGTGCAGGTCGAGGGCGAATTCATCGATCCTTTCTACAAGGTGCGGCGTGACAAGATGCTCGTTATCGGCGCCGATTGCACCGAGTGCGGTAAGAGCTGTTTCTGTACGCTGCTGGGCAACAAGCCGTGGCCGGAGAAGGGATTCGATCTCTCTATCGCCAAGGCTGGCGGCGGTTTTCTCGTGGAGGTGGGAAACGAGCGGGGAGAGGAAATCGTACGTAACAACGAGGAACTCTTCACCGAGTCACGTGAAGCACAGGTGAAATCGAGAGAAGAGGTCAGGGAGAAGGTTCTCGCAGACCTCAGAGAGAACAACAAGGGTTTTCCCGAGGCCGAGGGGCTGCCGGAGATCATTCGCGAACATCTCACCGATAAGATCTGGGACGATATTGCGGCGCGTTGTGTCGAGTGCGGCGCCTGCACGAACATCTGCCCTACGTGTTACTGCTTTCTCCTCTACGATCAGGATACAGACGGAGAGCATTTTCAACGCATCTCTACCTGGGATTCGTGCCAGGTTACCGGTTATGCGAGAATGGCGGGTATGCTCAATCCGCGGCCGCGGCTGACCGATCGCGTGAAGCACCGCTATTACCATAAGTACGATTACCTCGTCCTCAGCCATGGAGCGGTTTACTGCACAGGCTGCGGCAGGTGCATAGATACGTGTTCGGCGAGCATCGATATGAGAGAAGCCTTCCGTGACGTAAAGCAGAAGGCGTAACAATAGGAAAGAACAGAGAATGAAGAATCCCTACTATCCGATAGATACCGTCGTCGAGGGTATCGTAACAGAGACACCGACGATCAAGACGTTTACCCTCAGGCCCGTCAAGTCGATTCCGTTTCGCGCGGGACAGTTCATGCAGCTCACCGTTCCCGGTGTCGGAGAAGCGCCGTTCACGCCGAGCTCATCGCCCAATGTGACCGAGAAGATGGAAATCACCATTATGAAAACAGGGAAGGTCACAGATGCGCTGCACGAGCTCAAACCCGGCGCGACGGTCGGGCTGAGAGGTCCGTTCGGGAAGGGATACCCGATCGAGAAGCTGGAGGGTAAGGAAGTTCTCGTCGTCGGCGGCGGGGTGGGCCTGGCGCCGCTCCGATCCCTGATCTATGCGCTCCTCGAGGATGTGAAAAAATACAAACGGGTTTCGATAAAGTATGGCGCACGGCAGCCCGAGGAACTCTGTTTTCGCAGGCAGTACGATGAATGGGGAGCGGTGGCCGCGAACGTTGATGTCACGAACACTATCGATGTTCCCGCTCCCGGCTGGACCGGGAAAGTGGGGCTCGTGACAACGCTTCTCGACGGTCTCGATGTCGATATACCGAACAGCATCGCCGTCTCGTGCGGCCCGGAGATCATGCTCAAGTTCGTAACGCTCAAACTCCTCGAGGTCGGTTATGAACCACCGCAGATATACCTGTCGATGAACAGAAAAATGTCCTGCGGTATGGGCAAGTGCGGGCGATGCAATGTCGGGCACTATTACCTCTGTGTCGATGGTCCCGACATGTGCTACGACAAGATAAAAGACGTCCCGGACGTTTTTGGATAAATGATGCTGTAACGAGAGCGCTCTGTCGAGGCTCCCGATCACGGTAAGAAGAGAGGTTATGAGAGAAATTCTGAGCAACTGTTCCTTCTGTTCGCTCGCCTGCCCCGTGGTAATACGGGGTGGAGAGAAGGGTCCCATCTTCGGCGAAGGCGGCCTGCTCTCGCTCGACTGGGACACGCGAGAGGATTCGAAGTACGGCGGCAGTCTCTGCGCGAGAGGAAATGCTATCGTGGAATTTATATCCCACGCTAAGCGAATCAACTATCCCTTCATTCTCGGTGAGCGGGCAACCTTAGAGGCCTCCCTGGAAGAAACGGCGAAGAGCCTCACCGCAATAAAGAACGAGTCGGGCGCAGGCAGCATAGCCGTTCTTATCGGGGACAATCTTACGAATGAGGAAGCATCACTTGCACTGCGCTTCGCTCGTGAAGTGCTCGGAACGGAGAACGTCGCGCTCTTTGCTCCCGACGACATACCGGTTTTCAGAGCACACCTCGGGTGCGACCTGTCGGGGCTCAAATCATCCGCAACAAAGCCTCCCGGGGAAAGCGAAGCCGTTCTTATTATCGGCGATCCGATCGCCGAGCATCCGTGCACGGCCAAAGAGATTCTCGCGAGCAAACACGCAACGCGCGGAAGCGAGGTTATCGTAGTCAGCCCGGAGGTTAATCACTCGGCATGGTTTGCTAACAGGCACCTGCTGTGCAAGCCGGGCGGCGAGGCCGCTGTGGCGGCGGGTTTGCTCAAGGCTGTCTCTGAATCGAGCGGAACAACGCTGCCATCTGAGATGAGCAAGCTCGTGGATGGGCTCGGCTGGAACGAGATAGAGCGTATCGGCGGAGTCGCGAAGGATGGTCTCGATGGTGCGGCCGCCGCAATGCTGGGGGCAGCGAAGGTTGTAACATTTGTATCGAATATCTTCGGGCGCATAGGCGCGCCCGGCCTGACAGCGCTCTTTGCCGAGGCGGTAACAAGGAGCTGTCCGGGCGAGGTCGAATTTACGCCTCAGTTCGTTTATCAGAACTCCTGGGGGATCTATTCGGTTCTTGCCGAAGCGAATAACGAAACGGTTCTCGCCAAGCTCGGCAGTGAAGATTTCAAGGCCCTCGTACTGCTCGGCCTCGATCTCTTCTCGGCGTACCCTGCCGCCCCCGTCGAGAAGGCGCTCAGAGAGAAGAAATTTACCGTGACGACGCAGTTCTTCTGGAACCAGACGGCCGCGCGCGCAAACGTGGTGATTCCCGCGGCCGGTTTGATAGAGAAAAAAGGCACCGTGTCGCCGGCATTCGGTGAGGACCTTGTTCGTGATGATGTGCTCCCGCCGCCGGGAGGAACCGTCACCGATGCGGAATTCCTCGTTGCGCTTGCAAAAAAGATGGGAGTCGATCTCTCAGGCACCGGCGATGTGAAGCGAAGCACGACGAGGGGAAACAGCTGCAAGGATCTGGCGAAGGATTGGGCCGCGTACGCGAGTTCCATGGGGCCGCTCGACTCCGCTGAAATAGTGCTGATTCCTCGGAGCGAGCCCGCTCATGTGGCGGATGGTGCGATAAGCAGGTACTTGAAATGGTCACAGATAACGGTACCCGAGCCGGAGCTGAGGATTTCCAAGGAACTCGCGCAAGAGCTCAAGCTCAAGGATGGCGATACCGTCACGGTAACCTCCGACGGCGGTGAAGCCACCCTGACGGTAAAGACCACGAAGCGGCTGAAGGGAAAAGTCGCCGCAGCGACGATTCACTTCCCCTCTGTGCGCAAGCTCTTTCCCTGGAAACTCGACGATCGATACGGGGAGATCAGCCTGGCGCCTATCCCGGTTGCGATTAGCGGCCCGAGCAAGAAGCGCTGATTATGGAAAAGAGGGTCTTTATAAATATGAATCTCTGTACGGGGTGCAGATCATGCGCGGCTGCGTGTGCGCAGGGGCATCACGACCAGGGTCTGCTCAAGCACGGCAAGGTCCTGGAGACCGCCCTTCTGCCGTTCCACTGCAGGCATTGCGATACGCCCCTCTGCCTCGAGGTTTGCCCGCAGGAGGCGATCAAGAAGGACGAAAACGGTACGATCATCCGTATGAGCAACCTCTGCATCGGATGCAAGTCCTGTATCATGTCATGCCCGTTCGGTGTGATGTTCGTCTACTCGACGTGGCACGTATCGCCTAAGTGCGATCTCTGTCAGGATCGGCTCGAAGAGGGAAAGGAGCCGCGGTGCGTAGCCACGTGCACATCGGGCGCCCTCGTGCTCGAGGAGCTCACCGAGCTCGAGAAGAAGCACAAGAAGGCGGTCGAGGGCGGGCGCTATTTCACGCGCTTCTTCCCGTGGCGTTAGCGGAGAGAATTGATGGATGCAGCCAAATACATATTCAGTTACCTGATCTTCCCGGGGTTCATCTTTACCGCCGTCGTCGGCTTGTTGACGACCTGGGTTGATCGGAAGGTAACCGCGCGAGTGCAGTGGCGTGTGGGGCCGCCGTGGTATCAGCCGTTCGCCGATACGGTCAAGCTCCTCGGCAAGGAGGTCATCATACCCGCGGGCGCGCAGAAAACCGGCTTTCTTCTCATGCCGGTCATAGGCCTTGCGGCTGCCACGCTTGCTTCGACGATTCTCTGGCTCGTCAATCTCAATCCCGAGAGCTCGTTCGTCGGTGATTCGATCGTCCTCATTTATATAATGACGATACCTGCGATATGCATGATTCTCGGCGCGAGCGCTTCGGCGAATCCGCTCGGCATTCTCGGGGCGAGCCGGGAGATGAAGCTCCTCTTCGCATATGAGCTGCCACTCGTAATTTGCGTATTGACAACAGTATATAAAGTAGGAAGCTTTTCCTTCCAGAGCATTCTCGAGCATCAGGCCACCGAAGGGGTCATGCTCGGAAGCGTATCCGGTGCAATAGCGTTCATCGTCATGATACTCTGCGTGCAGGCCAAGCTGACCTTTGTTCCGTTCGATATTCCCGAGGCCGAGACCGAGCTTGCGGGAGGGACGCATATAGAATACTCGGGCGCGGCGCTTGCCGTGGTGCGGCTCAACATGGCGATAATGTTCTTTGTACTTCCCATCTTTCTCATAACGATGTTCTGGGGAGGAATCGCATTTACCGGTTGGAGAATCCTGACCTCGATCCTCAAGTACGTGGCGATCGTGGTCATTATCGTTTTGATAAAGAATACAAATCCCCGGGTACGGATCGATCAGGCGGTCCGGTTCTTCTGGGGACCGATGTTCATACTTTCCGTTATCGCCATGATACTGGCGGTCGTGGGGTATTAGGTATTCGGAGGCGTAAGGAATGTCACTGGCTCTGAAAGCACTCAAAAAATCACCCTGGGTGTTCCACGTGAACACGGGGGCATGCAACAACTGCGACATCGAGATTCTCGACTGCCTTACACCGCGGTTCGATTTGGAGCGATTCGGCATCATACTCGTCGGCAGTATCAGGCACGCCGACGTGTTGCTCATAAGCGGTCCCGTGACCAAGGCATGCCTGCCGAGAGTAAAGCGCCTCTACGAGCAGGCGCCGAAACCGATCAAGGTTATCGCACTCGGTTCCTGCGGGTGCAAGTGCGGTATATTCCGTGACGGGTACAATATTGTCGGGCCGATCGACAAATATATTCCGGTCGACGCCTATATACCCGGGTGTCCGCCGAAACCGGAAACGATAATCTCGGGCGTGGTCAAGGTGCTGAACACGTTATAATGAGTTGGCTTTCTGAGGAAGGGATCGTAAAAGGATTTTGCAATGGAACGTGAGGAACTAAAGAAGAGAATAGCGGAGCGGTTCGGCGAAAAGGTTCAGATAGCCGAGCGCTCCCCGAAGCGGGTTTTTATCTACGCGGAGAACGACATCTGGGTAAGGCTCGCCGATTTCATATTCAACGACCTGGACGGCCGGTTCGACACCGGCGCGGCGGTCGACGACCGGGACGGCGTCGAGGTGATGTTCTTCTTCCCGTTCGACAGCGACGGCTATTTCGTCACTATCAAGACGTTTGCAAAGAAGCCGAATCCGGCTATCGATTCGATATCGAATCTCATCACCGGCGCGAAATGGATAGAGCAGGAGATCTTCGAGATGTACGAGGTCGATTTCAGACAGCATCCCGACCTGCGCCCCGTTCTTCGCGCCGACACGCGTCCGAAGGACTACTACCCCGGCAAGCGCGAGGTAAAGGGCGATCACGAAACGGTGCGGCAGCGCGATGACGGGAAGGGGCGGGCCGATGAGGTGGCCGGCGAGCCGCCCAAGGGAGAAAACCCGTAACGCGTTTAGAAATAAGGAATTGACGGCCAAAGGTGCCGTGTTTATAAAGAGGTGAAACGACATGGTTAAGAAGATTCCGATCGGTCCCTACCACCCGATTCTCGAAGAGCCCGAGTTTTTCGAGCTCCATGTGGACGGGGAAAAGGTCATCGGTATCGACATAACGATCGGGTGGAGCCACCGGGGCATCGAGCTGCTCAGTGAGCACAAGACCTGGGATCAGGTGCCGTTCCTAGTGGAGCGTGTGTGCGGGATATGCTCCGCCTCGCATCCGTTTGCCTATGTAAAGGCGGTCGAGGATCTTCTCCAGATCGAAGTGCCGCTCAGGGCCCAGTATATACGGGTCATTGTTGCCGAGCTCGAGCGCCTGCACAGCCACATCCTCTGGACGGGGCTCGCCGGGCACTTTATCGGGTACAACACGGTATTCATGTGGGCGTGGAAGTACCGCGAACCGCTCCTCGATGTCCTCGAGGCGGTAACGGGAAACAGAAACCACTACGCGACCTACCGGATAGGTGGTGTGAGGCGCGATCTCCCCCAGGAAGAGGTGCCGAATATTCTCAAGATGCTCGATGAGCTTGAAAAGAAGAACGATTTTCTAACCAAGGCGATTCTCGACGATCCCGTCATTCACGCCCGCCTGAAGGGCGTCGGCGTGCTCAACCAGGCCAAGTGCCGCGAGTACGGGGCCCTCGGGCCGACGGCGCGCGCGGGCAACTATAATACCGACGCGCGGCGTGATCATCCGATCGACGCATACGACAAGGTCGACTTCAATGTCATCGTCTGCGAGAACGGCGATGTCTTCGACAAGGCGGTCGTGAGACAGCTCGAGAACTTCGAGGCGATAAAGATCATACGCCAGTGCCTCAAGCAGATGGAGCCCGGCGAGATATGCACCGAGATACACGAGATTCCGCCCGGCGAGGGACTCGGTGTGTACGAGGCGCCGCGCGGAGAGGTATTGCACTACGTCCGTTCCGACGGTGGAAACATGCCGCTGCGCCACAAGATACGCGCGCCGAGCTTCAACAACATCCTGAGTAACGAGTACAGCGTCGTCGGCTACACCGTGGCGGACGCGGGACTCATTACCGCCGCAGTCGATCCGTGCTACTCATGCACCGAGCGTGTCGGTGTGGTCGATGTCAATTCGGGAAAGAGAGAGATCCTGACGGAAGCTGATCTGATAAGGCTATCGCAGGAGAAGACGGAAGAGATCAGAAAAAGGTTTGCTTGAGAGGAGACGGAGAAGGTAGACTCCCAACTCCGGAGTTAATGCAATGCACGAACTGCTCTATCCGATAGTCATTCCGGCGCTGGCTGGGATAATTCCCATCTTCGTTCCGCGCAAGTGGAAAGCTGTGGCTGGAATTATCAGTCTGGCGGCGGCGGGCTGGGCGCTATACCTTGTAATCCGTCTCTGGGCCATTAGAGAGCTTACCTATACAGGCGCCCTGTTCTCTCTCGGCGGTGATTTTACCTTCGAGTTATCCTTGCGGCTCTATCATTTCAGCGCTTTCATATTGCTCTTCATTGCGATATTCGGAGTTCTCGTCATCCTGTACTCCATCGGATATCTCCGGGGCAAGGATACCGCGAGCACGTATTACACATTCATTCTCTGGACCCTCGCAACTGCGGCGGGGGCCGTGCTCACGGACAATCTACTCGTTCTGCTCATTTTCTGGGAGATGCTCACCTTTATTCTCTATTATCTCGTCAACATGGGTGGGGAGGGCCACGAGAAGGCTGCGTCAAAGGTCTTCAACATACTCGGTTTCAGTGATGCTGCGATGATGCTCGGTGTCCTCATGGTATGGATCCAGCACGGAACGCTCAGCATGAGGGCGTTGTCGATCTCGACGAACTCCCCGTTAGGGACATTGGCGTTCATTCTCTTCTTTATCGGCGCAATCACGAAAGCCGGTGCGATGCCGTTCCATTCCTGGGTTCCGGCAATGGCCAAACCGTCTCTCGCATCCGTTATGGCGTTCCTTCCGGCTTCGCTCGACAAGCTGCTCGGAATATACCTGCTGGCGAGAATATCACTCGATGTATTTGTCATCGAAACGGGCTCGGCGCTCTCCCTTACCATGATGATCGTTGGATCAGCAACGATCATATTCGCCGTTCTCATGGCGCTCGTTCAGCACGATCTCAAGAAGCTGCTCTCTTTCCACGCCGTCAGTCAGGTGGGATACATGATTCTCGGCGTCGGGAGCGGGATTCCGATCGCGATCGTCGGCGGTCTCTTCCACATGCTGAACAATGCGATCTACAAGAGCGGGCTCTTTCTAGCGGCCGGCGCGGTGGAAAAGCGCACCGGAACGACGGAGCTCGGCGAGCTCGGCGGACTAGCCCGGCTCATGCCCGTAACCTTCATTACAACGGGTATAACGGCTCTTGCGATTTCCGGCATACCGCCGCTCAACGGCTTCGTTTCGAAATGGCTCATTTACCAGGGGATGCTGAATGGGGGTTACATCGTCTTTCTCGTAGTCGCTATATTCGGCAGCGCGCTGACCCTCGCATCATTTATAAAGGTGCTCCACTCGCTGTTCCTCGGGCGGCGGCCGGAGCGTCTCGAGGGAGTCAAGGAAATCGATTTCACGATGCAGGTCCCCATGATCTTCCTTGCGATCCTCTGCCTGCTGTTCGGTATTTTTGCGTGGTATCCGCTCGCCAAGTTCATCTTGCCGATCGTCGGAGGAAGTGTCGTGAGCCTCGCGGCCGGTGAAATTGCGACCGCTGAAGGATTCTGGAACCCCGGCATGGCCGCGGCTCTCATCGTCGTCGGCGGCATCGTCGGCTTGATCATTTACGCGGTCAGCAGAATGCGCAGCGTGCGTGTCGATGAGAATGTGTGGATCGGCGGCAACATCATGGACAATGAAGAGATTCGTATTCCCGGAACACACTTTTATAAAACGGTAACCGACGAACTCAATCCGGCTGTGGCGGAGGCGTTCAAGAACGGCGAGATGGGAGCAATGGATATCTACAACATCGGCGGATACATCGGCGACAACCTCGTGAAGGTTCTCAGAGATCTTCATAACGGAATACTGTCGACGTACCTGTCCTGGTGCATGATCGGGCTGGGAGTTTTGGCGTTTATCCTGATGTTCAGGTAACGGGAAGGGAAGGGTTTTACGGAATGGAAATATTTCTTCTCGTACTGATCATATTCATGATCATCGGCTCGCTGATCGCCATCGAGACGAAGAATCTCCTATCGGCGGTTATCTCGGTCGGCGTTGTCGGATTCAGCCTCTCCATCGCATTTCTCTTTCTCGGCGCTCCTGATATCGCGATAACACAGGTGGTGGTGGAGATCCTCATCCTGGTGATCTTGATACGGGCTACGATCACGACAGACAATACCGCCATTGAGCGGCACTGGGATACATTCTCGTTTGTATCGAGTCTCATTTTCTTCGGCCTCTTTCTGGTTTTTGCATATGTTGCGGTTCAGCAGCTTCCGAAGTTCGGCGAGCCGCTGATGAGGGTTTCGCGTGATTACCTCGCAGAGGGGCCGGAGCGGACCGGAGCGACGAATATCGTTACCGCCATTCTTCTCGACTTCAGAGCGTACGACACGATCGGCGAAGCGACGGTGCTCTTCACCTCGATCGTCGGTGCTTTCATAATTCTCAGGCGCAGGGGGCGCAAACGAAGCGCCGATACGGACGTGGAAAAGGTCGGCATCCTAGAAGACAAGGATATGAAGAAGGACTTTGAAGGATTTTAGGGGGTTTGAGCGTTGGACAATCTGCCGGAAGAAATGCGTGACGATACCAAGGGTATGACATCCATCGTAAAGACGATCGTCCGCTTCACGATGGGTATCATCATCATCTTCGGCGCGTATATCGTTATCTACGGCCATCTGACACCAGGCGGCGGATTCGCCGGCGGTGTGATCCTCGCCTGTGGATATATCGTGCTGACGCTCGCCTTTGGCAAGGATCTGGCGCTGAACAAGATGAGCGATAAGGCCGCTTCGATCCTGGACAACACCGGTGCGCTCGCCTTTCTTGCTATCGGGATGCTTGGCTTTACGGGCGGGTATTTCTTCTTGAATTTTATGAACAAGGGAAAGCTGTTCGAGCTTTTCAGCGCGGGCATGATCCCCCTTTGCAATATAGCCATAGGGATAAAGGTCATGTCGTCGCTTTTCGCCATCTTTATCGCGCTCGCGATATTCGGAAGATATATTTCGAAACTGGTAGAGGAAGAGGAGTAAGAAAGGTTACGTGAAACGATGATCTTGTATTTTCTCTCACTGGTGCTTTTCGTAATGGGGCTCTACTGTCTTGTCGCCAAAAAGAACATTATCAAGAAAATCATCGGGATCGTCATCATCGAGTACTCGATCAACCTCTTTCTCATTCTTATCGCGTACAGAAAAGGGGGCATCGCGCCGATTCTGCTCAGAGGAATGTCCAAAGGTGAAATCGCAGAGAGTGCGGTGGATCCCCTTCCGCAGGCCCTAGTGTTGACCTCTATCGTTATCGGGCTAGGAGTGTTGGCGCTCATGGTCGCGATCTGCCTGCGTCTCTATGAAAAATACAAGACGTTCGATATGTCGGAGATCAATGAGCTCAAAGGATAGATAGCCGGGAGCGTAAATGCAGGAATATTATCCATTATTTACCGCGATTCCCCTTGGGATGGCGTTCTTAACTCTGCTCGTGACAAAGGTGAGCAAGCGGCTGGGCGATTTCCTCGCTTTCATCGCAACCGGCGTGCTGGCGGCAATGGCTGTCGGGATGCTGTTTGAACCCGCCTTCATTTACCAGGTCGGCGGTTGGGGCGATCTGCCGTGGCTGGGGATTCTGCTCGTCTCCGACGGTTTGAGCTCTTTGATGCTTGTCGTGATAAATGTCATCAGCTTCCTTGCTATAATTTTCTCTTTGAAATACATGACGACCTACACGGCGAAGCCGAAATACTACTCCCTCTTTCTTCTCATGATCGGCGGGATGAACGGTGTCGTTATCACGGGCGACATGTTCAACCTCTACGTTTTCCTCGAGATCGCCTCCATTGCCAGCTATGCGCTCGTGGGATTCGGATGCGAGCGCAGGGAGCTCGAGGCCTCATTCAAGTACCTGATCCTCGGAGGCGTGGCGAGCACGGCTGTTCTGTTCGGCATTGCGTTCCTCTACTCGATCACCGGAACACTCAACATGCCGGAGCTCTCGCAGCAACTCGAAGTTATAGGAATAAACAGAGCCATCGGGTTTGTCATCGCGCTCTTTATCATGGGATTCGGTCTGAAGGCATCCGCCGTTCCGTTCCACGCGTGGTTGCCCGACGCGCATCCGAGCGCGCCCGCTCCTGTATCGGCGATGCTGTCGGGCGTATTGATCAAGGCGCTCGGCATCTACACGATCATGAGGATCATGTTCCATGTGATCGGACCAAATGTGATGGTCGCGTCGATCATTATGTTTCTCGGCGCGCTCTCGATGGTCGTGGCGGGATTGCTTGCGATCGGGCAGAACGATTTCAAGCGCATGCTCGCCTACTCGTCGATCAGCCAGATGGGGTATGTGCTCATCGGTCTCGGATTGGCGCTCAATCCCGAGGTGGATTCACTCGTGGCGGCGATGGCTCTTCTGGGAAGCCTCTTCCACCTCGTGAACCACGCCATCTTCAAGTCGCTCCTCTTTCTCTGCTCGGGAGCGGTCGAATATAGGACCGGAACGCGCGATCTCAGCAAGCTCGGCGGACTGATACGAAAGATGCCGGTAACCAGCGTTACCTGCTCGATCGGCTCGCTATCGATTTCCGGCATACCGCCGTTCAACGGTTTCTGGAGCAAATTGATAATCATCCTTGCTCTGCTCAAGGCGGGATACCTCGTATACGGAGCGATTGCGGTCGCCGTCGGATTCATCACGCTCATCTATTTCGTCAAGCTCCAGCGGGAGGCGCTCTTCGGCAAGGTTCCCCAGGCTCTCGCAAAGGTCAAGGAAGCCCCATTTGCCATGACGCTGCCGCTCGTGGTACTGGCGCTTCTCTGCATCGTTTTAGGCATTGTGTATCCCATGGTCGAGCATCAGCTTCTCGAGGCGGCGAAGGATACACTGTTGGACAAGATAGCGTTTATAGAACTTATACTGGGTGGTTAGAAAAAGGCTGAAGATGAAACGCTTAGTTCACTTTTTGATATTGCTTGCGGTCTGGCTTATGCTCACGTGGTCGCTGCAGTGGCAGAATATTCTCGTCGGCGCTGTCGTGGCGCTTATCGTGGAGCTTTTGGTCGGCGACATATTCCCCGCGGGAGCTATAAAAGTTTTCAATCCGGTGAGATTCTTCTGGCTGTTTATCTATGCGTGGATTTTCTTCTTCTACGTGATCAAGGCGAACTTCGACGTCGCCTACCGGGTACTCAACATCTACATGCCGATAAGGCCCGGTATCGTCAAGGTCAGAACGCGACTCAAGACGGATATGGCGAGAACCTTCCTCGCGAACTCGATCACCCTGACACCGGGAACGCTGAGCGTGGACATCATCGGCGATCACATCTACGTACACTGGATCAATATCGTTTCGGAAGATCCGGTGGAAGAGACCGAGATCATTGTGAGACGTTTCGAGAACCTGCTGGAAAGGATATTCGAGTGAGCGTATTTATAGCGCTGTTGGTATTCTGTACCTTCCTCTGCCTCTATCGGATCGGCAAAGGGCCGACCGCGCCCGACCGGACCGTGGCGATGGATATCTTCGGAACCCTCGTCGTGGGTTTCTGCGCGATTCTTTCGATTATGACGAAGAAGGATCTCTATATGAATATCGGCATTTCCTGGGCGCTCGTGAGCTTTATCGGCACCATCGCGCTGGCAAAGTATCTCGAGGGGAGGGGATTCGATGAGTGAGACAATTGGATTTGTTCTTCTGCTGATCGGTGTCGTTTTCGACATTGTCGGCTGCATCGGACTGGTGCGCCTCCCCGATATCTACAACCGTCTCCAGGCGGCAACGAAGTGTGTCACGCTCGGAACCTGCATGATCCTGCTGAGCGTTCTCTTCTATACGGGATTCGGCGCGATCGGCGTCAAGGCGCTGCTTTGCCTCTGGTTCATTATCATTACGTCGCCGACGGGAGCGCACGCCATTGCGCGTGCCGCCCACCGTTCCGGAATCCGCCTCTGGGAGGGGAGCATCATGGACAAGTACGCCGAGGACCGCGAAGGCGCCGAGGACAAAGCTTGATCATGGTAACTCGAATGACATCAAGGGTTTGAGGTAGAATATGAAAAAGCCGAAACTGAGAGAGCTGAAAGAGGCGTTCACCGCCCTGGTGAAGGGGCCGTATACATCAAAGTTTCCGAAGGTTGCGCCTACGGTGCCCGAGCACTTTCGCGGCACGCCGACGTACGTTCCCGACGAATGTGTGGGGTGCGGCTCGTGCGGGCAGGTCTGCCCTGCGGGGGCCATCACGATCGTCGACGAGTATCGCGAAGACCTCGGACGCATGGTTCGCCGGATCGAGCGCAACTGGGGCAACTGCATCTTCTGCAGTCAGTGTTTCGTCTATTGCATTACCGGCAAGGGCATCGAGCTCGACAAGGATTTCGACAAGTCGACACTCGACCCGGCCGATTTCATCGATACGCACGACAAGGAGCTTCTCTTCTGCGAACACTGCGGAGGTGTTATCACCGCCGAAGATCATGTGCGTTGGATGACGGACCGCCTCGGAGAGCTTGCCTACGCCAACCAGACGTTTGTGGTTGCGCGTCACAAAAAACTGGGACTCGTCGACGAGACGGTTCCACGCTCGGAACGGCCGCCCGAGCGTAGCGACTTTATGCGAGTGCTCTGCCAGAACTGCCGTTCCTCGTACATACTCTCCGACGAGTGGGGGGAAAGCTAGGAACGGTCTGCAATTCATACATGTCACGGGGGGCCGGGGGAAAGGCCCCTTTTTTGTTGGGTGCGAAACTGCTATGACCGACGAAAAGGCAATGGAAACCTTGATCGAGCGGCTGAAAGGGAAACGATTCGGCGTTGTCGGTGTCGGTAACGTGCTCAAGGGTGACGACGGCGCCGGACCGATGGTCGTCTCGGCGCTCCAGGGGCGGTTCACCCTTCCGATGGTCGACGCGAGCGAGGTCCCCGAGAACTACGGCGGCTGGGTCGTGAAGCAGAGGCTCGACGCGGTCGTCTATGTCGACGCCGTCGATTTCGGCGGCGAGCCGGGTGAGCTCCGCATCATCCCGATCGAGGACCTGCTTCGCTCGGCGAGCAGCACACACCGTCTCTCGCTGCACTATGTGATCGAGTACCTCAAGAACGAGTGGAGCGGCGATGCCGTACTCATCGGTGTCCAGCCGAAACACCTGCGGCTCGGCGAGGCCGCGAGCGAAGAGGTGCGCGCCGGCGTAGGATTGCTGGCCGATACTCTCATGGAGGCGGCATCATAATCGGAACGTGCTGAATCGAATGCGGATAGGTTATCGGAAGCGGTGCATGCGCTCCTGATGCAGCGAGACGATAATTATTCGACAATAACGACTATGTTTTTTGTTTCGATCGGCGGCTCGTCTTCCAGCCACGGCCTTTTTAATTCCAGCGTTGCACACGTCATTCCCGCGGCTTTTGATTTGTATGTCCATATATCATATACCGGCGAGCCGAACAGGCCCGGATTTACCAGTTCCGTGCGATGGTCGATATATTCTATGATGCGATCGCTGAATTCATCGACAAATTTCCAATAGTAGCCTCCGTCAAAGCCCGCATTGTAGAGTGAAATTTCGAATTGTTCGCCTATGAAGGCCCGGACGGTATCCCCCGCGACACAGGTCTCCGGGTCCGGGCCCGGCGGAGTGGGAATAGCCGAATCATCGGTGCAATGAGATATCCCGATAGCGATGAACGCGGTGAGTATCAGTAGTGCGAATCTTTTCATGAGTGCACCTCCATCCGATCGACACAGCGGAGTCCCTCATTAAAAATAGCTTGAGGAAGACCGATTTTCAATGGAATATTTGACTAAATGGAGAGGTGTGGCGTATAAAACGACTAATGCCTGGGCTCAGAGATTCGGCGCTTCAATCCCTGAACTCGGGAGGCCGTTGCTCCGATCCCCGAGATCAAGCGACTATTCCTTTTCGCTCGAGCTCAGGTGCCCGTTGCTTTTCCCTCGAGAAATGCCTTTTTGTTGAGCTCGCCGGTGCCCTTCGGCGCGCGGCGCTCGATCACTTCGAGCCACTTCGATTCCTCGAGGTCGATGAGCCGCGAAAGGACGCCGAGAAGGATAGTGTTGACGAGGCGCGTGTTGCCGAGCTTCGCGGCAATCGCGTATGCATCGATGACCTTCGCGTTCGGCATGGCGGCCGCGACCTGTTGTTCAGCATTTTCCGGGTACTTGAACTTGCCGGTGATCGTTATCGGGGGGACGATCTCCTGATGGTTGACGATCATCGTGCCGCCCTCTTTTACCTCATCCATCCACCGGAGAGCCTCCGCTATCTCGAAGGCGAGAACGACATCGGCTTCGTGGTGGGGGATGAGCGGAGAATGAACTTTCTTTCCGAAACGGACATGACTCGTGACAATACCTCCCCGCTGGGACATCCCGTGCACCTCGCTCTTCTTCGCATCGAGCCCTGAGCTGCGCGCGACCTCGCTCAGGATCTCACTCGCCAGCAATACCCCCTGCCCTCCGACGCCGACGATCAGTACATTTGTCGTTCCGTTCTTCATTGGCGTTCCTTTCGGGATGGTCTTTAAAATCTATCAAGACGCGCAGCGCGACACCGCGTACGCGGCCGGGCGCGCGCCTTTTTTCGTTTACGATTCTGTTTCGACAATGGCCTCCGTCGGACAGACCTGGGCGCAGATCGCGCAGCCGGTGCAGAGATCAGGATCGATCTCCGACTTGCGACGCTCCTTTTCGTTCGTTTCCTCGCTCTGTGAGATTGCCGGGCAGCCGACGCGGAAGCAGGCGCCGCAGGCGGTGCAGAGATCCAGTTTCACCGTGTACGGCGTGTCCTTGAGCTTAGAGGGGAAGAGCATGCAGGCCCTCGTCGTTATGACGACCGACGGCGCATCCCGTTCAATCTCTTCTTTCAGGATATTCGTCATTTCCTCGATATTGTACGGATCGATGAGGCGCACGTGCTCTACTCCGAGCGCTTCGCAGAGCTTCGGCAGATCGATTGCAAAGGTTTCCTCTCCCATCAGCGTGCGCGACGTGCCCGGGTGATCCTGGCCGCCCGTCATGGCGGTGATTCGGTTATCGACGATGATCGTTGTCTGTGTTCCCTTGTTGTACACGACGCTCGCGAGCGCAGTGATTCCGCTGTGGAGAAACGTGCCGTCACCGATTATCGCAACAGCCTTTTTCTCCGTTTTTCCCGCCTTCTCGATGCCGAACGCGTTACCGATGGAAGCGCCCATGCAGAGACATGTATCGAGCTGCTCGAGAGGCGGGAGAGCGCCGAGCGTGTAACAGCCGATATCGCCCGTCGCATAAACATTGAGCTTTCGAAGTGAGACGTATACCCCGCGATGCGGGCAGCCGGGACAGAGAACGGGAGGCCGCGGCAGATCCACGCCCCCCTTCTTGCCGGATTTCTTATTTTTCTTTGCTCCCTTGATGGCACCCGCCTCGATGAAGCCGTCCCGTACGCGGGTGACGTTGAGCTCGAGATGGTTCGAGAAGTATTTTTTCCCCTCCACCTTGATGCCTGCGGCCTTTATCTGTTCTTCGTAGAACGGTTCGAGCTCTTCTACGACAAAGAGTTTTTTCACCTTTGACGCGAACGCCCCGATCTTTTTTATCGGCAGCGGGTAACCGAGTCCGAGCTTGAGGACGCTCGCCGCGGGCATCGCCTCTTTTGCGTACTGGTACGCGACGCTTCCCGTAACGATCCCGATGTCCTTGCCATTCCACTCTATCGTATTGAGGTCGGTTTCTTCCGCGAACTCCCCCAGCTGTTCGAGACGCTCGATGACGACCTTGTGGCGTTTGGCCGCATTGGCGGGCACCATCACATATTTTGCCATGTTCCGCTCGAAACCGGGATGCTTGACCGTCTTTCGATCGCCGATCTCCACGATCCCCTTCGCGTGTGATATGCGTGTCGTTATGCGCAGCATCACCGGCGTATCGAACCGTTCGCTGATTTCGAAGGCGCGCCCGACGAAGTCTTTCGCCTCCTGACTGTCGGAAGGCTCGAGGACCGGGATAGAGGCGAATTTGCCGTAGTACCGGTTGTCCTGTTCGTTCTGAGAGGAATGGAGACTCGGATCGTCGGCGCAGATGAGCACGAGACCGGCGCCGACGCCAGTATAGGAGAGTGTCATGAGAGGATCGGCGGCGACATTGACGCCCACGTGTTTCATCACGGCGACCGAACGCGCCCCGCCGTAGCTCGCCCCGACCGCAACCTCGAGCGCCACCTTCTCGTTTATCGACCACTCGGCGTATACGTCGTCCTTGAAGAATCGGGCGATCGTCTCGAGAATCTCCGTGCTCGGTGTCCCCGGATAACCTGAGGCGAACTCACCTCCATATTCGTAGACGCCCCTGGCAACAGCCTCGTTGCCGGAAAGCAGCATTTCCATGATAAGGATCCTCCCGATGGATATTAATTCGTAATTAAGTGGCGTTTAAGGTTATGAGGCATGTTCATAGCCCATCTAAGTTAAAAGAAAAATCGGAAAAATTCAACTAAATATTTGTTGCCGAAAATGCGGATTTGTTGGTAAGTTTTCCGAGAATCCTTTATAGTATAATAAGTTAGTCTATTTCAACGGAGCGTTTATCGCCTGGCCCGCAGAGGGATCTGTGATGGAGAAACAACCGACATACCGGATCGAGGGAGAAGTAACGAGGTTCGATGAGCGGGATACGGTCTTCAGCCGCGAGGGGCTCGTGCCCGGAAGTCCCGAAGAGGCAGATTATCACACGAGACATCCCGAGAAGATCGATGTCGATCGCAACCTCTGCCGGTTCATCCGATCGAAGGAGCAGAGAGGCGACGCCGCGGAGTCCGGCGATCGGCTCGGGCGCGCGATCTATGAATCGCTCTTCGTCCCTTCGGCCGCCCTCGCCCTGCCCGATATGGTCGACGGTGTTCCCGATGAAGAATCAGTATCCTGGCCGCCGGGAGAGGCCGCGCGGCGGATCAAGGAGTACGCCCTTACGCTCGGCGCCGATGACGTACGCATCGGGCCCTTGAAACCCGAATGGGTCTACTCGCACAAGGGGTCACGGCCGTTCTTTCGCGACGGTTACGTCAATCCGCCATACTTCAGGGGGATACCGGACGGCTACCAGGGCCGGAGATACGGCGACCCGATAACGCTCGATCACCGCAGCGCCGTCTCTCTCGCTTTCGCTCAGGATAAGCACCTCATTGCGACAGGGTCGACGCAGGCGGTCGATTTCGAGGTGGGCAGGGTGTATGCGAAGAGCGTTCTCGCCTCCGTGCAACTCGCGCGCTTCATCAGGGCGCTCGGACACCGCGCGCGGGCCCACCACCTGCGAAATTATCTCGTTATTCTCCCGGCGATCGCGATCGATGCGGGAATAGGCGAGCTCGCCCGCTGCGGCTATGTCGTAAGTCGCACGCTCGGCGCCAATTTCAGGCTCTCATGCGTTACCACCGACATGCCGCTCGAGAACGACGACCCCGTCGATATCGGCATGCGGGACTTCTGCGCTAAATGCAAGAAGTGCGCGGTGAACTGCCCCGCCGGCGCCATCCCGGAAGGTGAGACAACGGTGGTGCGCGGCGTTCGCAAGTGGAAGCTCGACGATGAGGCCTGCCTCGAATTCTGGGGCCGTTCCGGATATACGTGCGGCATCTGCCAAACGGTCTGCCCATGGACGAAGCCACAGACCCTCTTCCACCGTTCGGTCGCGTCTCTCGCCGTAAATATTCCTTTCCTGCGCCGCGCCCTCGTCACCGGTGATGACATCGTCTTCGGCGCGCGCTTCCGCCCGGAACCCATACCGGACTGCTTGGGGAAAAACAGGGGAAGCCGGTAAAGCGGCTTATGGCCCACGTGGTTCTCTCAGGATTTATCACAAACGGAAGGAGAAGCGTCGCCGTCGAGGCGCCGCATCAAGATGCGCCGCCGCCGTCGAGATCAGTAGCCAAGGGGTGTCAGCCAGACGAGTATGCCGATCTTTAAATCGAGGGACGAGTACCGGTCATTAAGCGGATCCCCGTTGCTGTCTAGTACCAAATCGTCTTCGACATTCTCGAGGAACGGATTCTTGAATGTCCCTTCGGCAAGCCCCAGTGTGTAGGTGCAATTGAATATCAGGCTCTTGTTTCCCCATGTCCACGCTTCGATCTCGAAGATCGCAAGCGCCTCGGGGCCCTTGAGCTTTCCGCCGCCCGAGATAAGCTCGGTGGTGCCGTATCCGAATCCGACGCCGAGCGTTGGAATGAACGATGAAGCCTCGGCGCGGAACCGCCGCTTGATATAACCCCCGAAACCGCTGTGACGGAGGTCGCCGGCGAAATCCTCGTGTTCGTTCAGATATGCGAATTCAGGGTAAAATGAGATGGAGAAGTAGAGCTCTACGGTCCATTTATAATCCGCAAAAGCCCTCCCGAGTGAAACACCGAATCCGAGACCGGGCTCGACGCCAGCATTCCCCTGTGCCTCGAGCTCGTTGTCGAGGTTTTCGAGCATGGGTAGGCTGACGCCGAAATCCGCCTTCAGGTAGTACTTTCTCTCTACGTCTTTTTCCGCTCGAGCAGGCGCAAGAGAGATGCAGAGCAGGGCGGCGAGTGGTATGAGAAGCAGACCTCTATTCATGTAATGGATCTCCGGGCCTTTCAGGTAATCGGATTGCTTTTATCAATGCTACAGGCTCTCTGCGATTGCCTCTAGCGCCGCGGCGTACGTCGCGAGATCGGACTCGCTGAAGAGAACGAATCTGACCTCATCGATGTTTCTCGATTCGAGCTCGTCGGCGACCGCGCCGAGCGCAATCGAAGCGGCTTTCGCAACGGGGAACCGGTACAAGCCGGTGCTGATGCTCGGAAAAGCAACCGATCTCAATCCCTCTTCCTCCGCGAGCCTCATGCTGTTACGGTAGCAGCTCTCCAGTAGCTCCGCCTTTCTGGAGCCTCCTCCCGACCAGATCGGCCCTACCGTGTGGATCACCCTCTTTGCGTGAAGGTCGCCCGCCGTCGTTGACACGGCCTCGCCCGTCTGGCAGCCTCCCCTGCGCGCGCGGATCTCGTCGCACTCCCGCATGATCGAAGGTCCCCCTGCGCGGTGTATCGCGCCGTCGACCCCGCCCCCTCGCGCGAGGCGGGAATTCGCGGCGTTTACTATCGCGTCAACCGTTTCGTGCGTTATGTTCCCCCTCACGAGTGTGAGGAGCTTGTTTCCTATGCGCAGCTCTTTCAATGTCGCCTCCCCGGACGTTCGGAGCAGGATACATGCATATGCTTCCCTTTCTGTTGTCGCGGTGTTCACTACTGAAGGTGTTCCTCGATCCAATCTCGAAGGGCGTCAAGGGGAAACAGGCCGACGAGCCGGTCCGCCTCCTCACCCTTTTTGAAAACGATCACCGTTGGAACGCCGGTGACGTTGTACCGCGAGGGAATCGCAGGTTCTTTATGCACATTCATCTTGAAGAATAGCGCTCTGTCGGCATAGTCGGGTCCGACTTCGTTGAGCAGTCCTGCCATGACCTGACACGAAGAGCACCAGAGATGGAAGAAGTAGACGAATGAGGAGAGCTCACCGGTCAGTACCTCTTCGTCGAATGAGCCCCCGTGCACCGGCTTCGGCTCCCCCGGTTTTGTTTCGAGACCGAGGAATCTCTTGATGAACCCCATGCGAATCCTCTCTTTAGATGGAATATATCACGTTTTGACAGGTTATATGCATTAAAGTTGCAGCCGGATCGAGCGCCGCCGCCTATTCTTTCGCTATTTCTAAGATCACCGTGACACGAAGGTCACCTTTCGCCTTTTCTCTCATGATATCGCCTCTCCGTTGAGTGATGATAATATCCTGTCAGAAGGTATCTATAAATAGATTGGGGCGCAAAGCCAAAAATAGTTATAATACTGCTATCCTTAAATGAAGGAAGGAGTGAAATCGCATGAAGATCACCGGCCGAAGATCGAAACTACTATTAGCTCTACTATCCATTTGTTTCCTCTGCGCGCTGAGCTGCGAATCCGGGAGCCAATCGATGAAGGGGCTTCTTCCCGATGCGGATGACGTTATGGGGTGGCGAAAGGACGGAGAACGTCTCATCTATCTGCCCGAGAATCTCTGGGAGTATATCAACGGCGCTGCGGAGGGATTTCTGGTGTACGAATTCGAGAAGGTTGTCGTGCAGGACTACCTTTCGATCAGTGACACGGGTCTCAAGGTCGAGATCTACAAGCATGCAAGCCCGCTGATGGCATTCGGCATCTACTCCCAGTTCAGGGGCCCCGGCTTGACGTATGTCGATGTCGGCACGGAAGGATTCGGCGACGAGTACTCGCTCCAGTTTTTCCAGGGCTCCTACTATGTCAAGATAAACGTATTCGAGAGACGGGATCGGCTTGTTGAGTCGATGATGGAGTTTGCAAAGCACATTTCCGCCGGGATAGTCACTGATCCCGGATTTCCGAGAGAGACGGCCTGTTTTCCAGAGAAGGGCCTTGTCGACAAGAGCATCATGTATGTAACCGAGGGGGTTCTCGGGCGGGCGAAATTCCCGCCCGCTTTTATAGCCCGGTACACATTCGCGAAAGAGGAAGGGAAGCTCTTCATCTTCCCGCTCGAGGAGAAGAGGGCGGCGGGAGAACTCTTCGACTGGTATGCGGGGGAAATCGAGGGGGCAGTCGAGGAACGCGACATAGATGGCCTGCCCGTTCGTCTCGCGCGCGGGGAGGAGAAGTACCGGGGGAGTATACTCGTGTTCGATTACGGCCGCTGGGTCGGCGTCGTCACCGGGTTCGAGAACCCGGAGAAACTCGAGAGCACACTAGTCGGGGGATCGTTGAAAAAGATGAAGAAGCTCGATTCTGCGCGGGGTAAGGGGTAAGGGAACGGCTCGGTTTTCCTCGGCACAAAATGCCGGATGAAAAAACCTCCCGCTTAATCCAGGAGCCTTAAATCCTGAACAGAAACAGGAGGCTTTTTTTCGGTCAGCGGGCGGGGCTCTTTAATCTTTATATATATTCTTAATCGCGCCCCAGCTTAATTCTTTCGCGCCGAATACGCAGGAGGGATCATCGGCGGCGACGTTTAAGTACATTTCATTGAGCAATATTACGTCTTCCACCGGAAATCCTGTTTCACAGTTGGGGAATCCCAGCTCAAAGGATGTGGAATGCTCGGCGAACGACAATGTCAACCGGTCCGTGCCGGTGACCCACATGGGAACCTGGATGACCCAATTCCAATCTCTTTTACAGGAGTTTATAGCCAGTGATATTCCATTTACGATATCACCTAAACTGAGGCTGATATTCGGGTTTAGCACCGTTGTAATCGGTGCAACATCGTCCGGGAAGACAATTCGGAATGTAGCGCCTCTCTGACCATTGATACTTGGGAGACAGAAGACATACAGGGTAGCCACATTGCCCGGCGGCGGGGGTATGTCTGCGTCGGAGATGCAGTTCGTGGTGCGGGAAAGATCATTGAAGAACGCCAGGGATCCCGTAACAGGCTGTGCGGCGGCGACGCTCGACAGCAGGATAGAAGCTAATACCAGCATTAGAACTTTTCTCATACCGTTCCCTCCTTTGAAGCGTTTATAGCCATTTTTGCCTCGCGATCTCAAGCCCGGAAGAAGTATAGTGCTCGTTCGCTTTGTATCAATGATTATTTTGTCTTTTACCCCCTTTTTATTTACCACTTTCCTGGACGGTATCCTGCCTGTTGCGCGTGCCCGCAGCGAGCCGCAGGATAATACTTTTTGTGGGAAGTTGTTGTACCTAAAGGTGATTTGCCCATACCCATCATTCCTCCGCCGGAAATGTGTGCCCGCGTGACCCGTTTCAGAAGACTCTTTGTGCAAGATTTGTGCAATAAGTAATTAGATTTCTGCAAAGATGGTTCAGCGGGAGCAGGGCGGCGCGAATAGATACAGCGGGGTGTTACGCAGGAGTCTGAAGCGGCGGATCAGATGACGTGATGGGACGCCTGTTCCATCATGTCCGGTATGGGAAGATGGTAGGGGCACTTTTCGAGGCACTCACCGCAGGCCGCGCAATCCTTGTACGTTTTCTCGAGGTTGCCCAGCCGTGCAAGCGCCCAGTCCCGGAGCTCGTACCGTGTGTAGTATCCTTCGATGAGCAGCAGGAACGGGATGTTGAGGCCGTTCGGGCACGGCATGCAGTAGCCGCAGCGGCGGCAGAACTTCTCCCCCCAGAGCTCCTTTTCCTTTCGCAGCCCGGCGAGCTCGCTTTCGGCGAGCTGCCGCATACTTTCTCCCACGGCGGCGTTTTCATCTACCTGCTCGATTGTATCCATTCCGGGAATGGATACGTCCATCCCCCGCGTGAGAATGAATCTGATCGAGGCCGCCGCATTGCGGATCGCTCCACCGGCGAGCGGCTTCATGCCGATAGTTCCCATTCCCGCTTTCTTTGCCGCCGGGATGACCTCGCTTTCCCACTCGTCCTCAATCGGATTGAATGGAAACTGGACGGTATCGAAGAGGTCCGTTTTGATCGCCGCGAGGAGAACCGGCATCGAGTGTCCCGTAATCCCGATCCACCTGATTTTGCCCGCTTCGCGGGCCTGAACGAGAGCTTTGTAGGCGCCGCCGGGGGAGAGAATCTTCTCGAGCTGCTGCTCGGAGCCGACCGAATGGATCTGGTAGAGATCGATCATTTCGGTTCTGAATTTCCTCAGGCTCGTCTCGAGCTCTTCCGTGATCTTCGCACCGCCGCGCGACAGAGCCTTGCTCGCGAGATAGATCCCATCGCGGCGCTTTGCGAGGGCCGAGCCGATCTTCTCCTCGCTATCAGTGTAGCCGCGTGCGCTGTCGAAGAAATTGATGCCCCGCTCGACGGCTCTCAGCAGCACGGCTTCGGCCTCATCAGAGGATAATCCCTGTATCGGGATTCCTCCGAAGCCGATCACCGAAACCTCGAGATCCGTTTTGCCGAGTGTTACTTTCTTCATAAGAGTGTAATATAGCAGATTGTTGCCGTGATTAATAGAATCATTATTGATTACAGATGCGCTTCTGAGAGCACCGCGTCGTACACCGATTCGATCGCGTTGACCATCTTCTCGGCGCCATAGAGCTCCCGGACCATATCCCGGCCCCTGCCGCCCATTCTCTCTGCTAGCTCGGGATCGAGGAGAAGCCGAGAGATTTTTGTTATGAACTGCGCCGAATAACCAGGCGGTACGGTGTAACCGTTCTCGCCGTCGGTGATCACTTCGGGAACCCCTCCAACCGAGGTGGCTACCACTGCAAGCGCCGCCGCCTGTGCTTCGAGGATCGTAAGCGGCAGCCCTTCCGAATCCGAGGAAAGAACAAAGAGATCGAGAGCCCCGAGGAAGAGCGGCACATCCGGTGTCGGGCCGATTATCGATACTCTTTCACGCAATCCGAGCTCGCCGATCCGTGCGCGCAGCGATTGTTCGAGCTTCCCTTCACCGAGGATTGCGACGTGCGCGTCGGGGACGTCCTCACGCAGGCGGGGAAGCATATCGATGAGCAACGCATGGTTCTTTACCGGAACGAGCCGGCCGATCGTTCCTATGATCGTGCCCGATTCGGGAAGACCGAAACGCGAGCGGCATTCGGATTTCGGTGGGAGATTCTCGTACTCGGCCGTCCGGATGCTGTTCGGTATCGTAATAAAGCGCGGGCCGAGATCGGGGAAACGCATAAAGTAGGAATTCCTTACACTCTCTGAGACGCATATAACCCTGCGGGCCTGTCGCATCAGGTAAGGGTAGAGGCGGCGGTAGAGGCCCGGCATGAGCGCCGGCAGGTACGGGCGATGTGCGGTGCGAACGATCGGAACCCGAATCCCTCCGAGCGCGGCTGCGAGCGTTCCCCAGAACGCCCCGGGCGCTCCATGCAGGTGGATGAGATCGATCCGTCGCCTGCGGATCAGGCGGGCTAGCTTCCAGAAGGCGCTCACGTCACCACGGTGTCGTTTCCCGAGAAGAAACACCTTTCCCCCGGCCGCCGCGATCGTTTCGATCAGATCACCTCCGCCGGTGAGCGAACAGACGAGGTGCCGGTACCGTTCACCCTTCGATAGATGAACGATCGTCTCGATCTGACGTTCCGCCCCGCCACGATAGAGTGAATAAATGACATGTAGAATGGCACGCATAATCGCTAGTGATACCACAATGGCAGGGTGAAGTGAAATGAATTCCCTTTGATTCAGACGGCCGGCGCGGGTACAATCGGCATGGACTATTAATGCCGTAATCCTGTTAATACCGGGAGGAAAAAATATGAGGAGAGCGAAGATCGTCTGCACGATCGGGCCCGCGTCGCGGGACGAAGAGACGATCGTCAAATTGATTGACGCAGGAATGAACGTGGCGCGCCTGAACTTCTCTCATGGCGAGCATGAGGAGCACCGCGAGGTCTATGAGCGTGTCAGGAGGCTCAGTGATCGGGTGGCTATCATCCAGGATCTGAGCGGCCCCAAGATACGCGTCGGGGAGATAGACGGCGGGGAAATGAGACTCGTCGACGGCGGGACACTCACGCTGACGACGGGCGAAGTGGGCGGGAGGGACGAGGTCGTGCAGGTGTTGTACGATAAGCTGCCGTCCGATGTGAAACCCGGCGATAATATTTACCTCGCCGACGGGATCATTCACCTCGAAGTGGAGGGCATCACGGGGGCCGATGTCTCGTGCCGTATCATTAATGGGGGTGTTTTGAGCTCGCGAAAGGGGCTCAACCTGCCGGGCGTTACGCTCAGCGCGCCGTCATTGACCGAGAAAGATCGGATCGATCTCGATTTCGGCATGAAGCTCGGCGTCGACGCTGTCGCGCTCTCTTTCGTTCGAAACGCAGCCGAAGTCGGCGTGTTGCGGGATCTGCTCGATGAAAAGGGCTCCGCAGCCTGGATCATTGCCAAGATCGAAAAGCGGGAGGCGCTCGAGCAGATCGACGAGATTATCGAAGCAGCCGACGCCGTTATGATCGCGCGGGGTGACCTCGGTGTAGAGATATCAACGGAAGAGGTTCCCCTGGTGCAAAAGTCGATTATCGTGAAATGTCTCGGCAGGGGAAAACCGGTGATAACGGCGACGCAAATGCTCGAATCGATGGTGACCTCGGAGCGGCCGACGAGAGCGGAGGCGAGCGATGTCGCCAATGCCGTTCTGGATGGAACGGATGCCGTGATGCTGTCCGCGGAAACGGCCATCGGTAGATACCCGATCGAGGCTGTGCGGATAATGGACAGGATAATAAGAAAGGTAGAGGAATACGGCGGAAGGCCGGCATTGCTCTTCGAAGAGGGTCCAGATTCGCGGCGAGTGGATGAACGCGGGGAACAGGATGCGGGCACGATTGTCGATGCTGTTTGCGCGGGGGCGGTTAAAGTTGCGGATGAGCTCGGAGCATCAGCGATTGCGACACTCACGCATACGGGCAGGACGGCGCGCCTGCTGTCGCGTTACCGGCCCCGTGTCCCGATCCTCGCCCTGACCGATTCTGTGTCGGCCGCGAAGCAGGTGTCACTCTTGTGGGGTGTCGAGGCCATTCCCGTCGATAGAATCAGGGAGATTGAAGAGATCATAGCCATTGTCAGGGAGAAGATGCGCTCCGCAGGATATAGCGGAAGGATTGTGATGACCGCCGGCATTCCGACGAAGGAGAAGAAGCCGACGAACACGGCCCACGTAGTCGAAATTTGAGTTAAAATATTTTACTCGCCGAACAGGATCGTCAATTTTTTTGACGGTTAGTGTTATGCGGGGTGTCGTTGGATTCCGGCGATATTCCGTCACTTATGCAGAAAAGCTCCCTAATCGTGAGAGCGTCGAATATATTTATTTAACAGAAGTTACGCTTGTTATCCACGATTTTTCCGGTGCCTTCTCCAATCGGATTCAGGGCAGGGGAAGTCCGGATTTCTCATTGGCATAATACTTGTATTATTATAAGGGTTTAGAAGCCAAGTTTGAGCCCGCGGTTTTCCTTATTGTTCGGGGACCCCCCCCATTGTTAAGGGAATAGGCTTAAAGCTCGGCGTCGCGATCCGAAGGAGGCATGGGCAGCAAGATAGCAGTAAACCTTCGGGACCTTTAAGGGTGGGTATAGCAGCGCCCACCCTTTATTATTTCCCCCGCAACCGGCAATAAATCAACGTTTCAAACCAGCACGGCCGCTGAGCAAGCGGGCTAGGCCGGATGCTCTGAAGCAAATGGGAGCCACCGTTTGAGGGGAGCAAACATGTCCTACCGCTTGCGCGATCTCTTCTGTATCGGTCCGAATCCGACTATATCCTCTATGCCGCCGGTGCGCTTCCCCTTCGGTTTGAATATCGCCTCGACCGGAATGCCGATGGCCACGTCCTCGGGGTCTATTCCTTCGATGTAGTGAATAAGGCCTCCATCGGTGCCGTCGATCCGTACCATGGCGAGGATGCGGGGCGCGCTCTTGCTCGAGCCGTCCATATTCTTGAACGAGATCGTAAAGCTCTCGATAAAGCCCATCGTTCCCACATCGATGTACTTGTCGATCTTCGCCATGCAGCGGTCGCAGTAGATCTTGGGCGGAACAAACGAAACGTCACACGGCGCGCAGTATGTCGCGAGAAAGGTTCCCTTGTCCATGATCGTTCTGAAGAACTTCTCGCCCGCATGCCCGTACGTGTAGACGAAGTTGACGGGGATGTTTCCTTCCCAGTAAGTGGGTTTCATTGTATTCGTGAGTTTCTCTGTAATTGCCATCTCTCGTTCTCCTTTTTTGATTTTTCATCTATCGCTTGTGCGTCTTTTTCGATTTGGCTTTTTTCTTCGCCGGTGCGCGAAGCGGTTTGAAGTAAAGGATATCGATGATGGAGCCTGTGCGTTCTTCAGGCTTCTTCCAAACCGCCTTGACCTTCATGCCGCGCTTGATGTCATCGGGATCGACCTCGCCGAGCATGTGCATGATGCCCATGCCCTTCGAAGCGCCGTCTATCTCGATGACGGCCGGAATGAGCGGCCCCTCGCTCGGTTTGCGGCGCGAAGCGTCCCAGTTGACCCAGCAAACACTCCAGGTGTTGATGATTCCAGTATCCTTTACCTCGAGCCATTCGTCGGAAGGACGGAAGCACAGTTCGCAGAACATGCGCGGCGGGAGCATGATGCGGTTGCACTTGTAGCAGACCCGCGCTATGATCCGGCCGTTTTTGAGCTCGGCAAGGTACCGTCCGATCGCCACGCCGTCGTCCCAGGCGTAGGCGAGGTTGGGTTCCCAGGAGGTCGAGAGAACCTTTCCCTTTTTGATGTCGGAAGCACTAAGCGGAGTTCCTCCGAGTTCATAGTCTTCCAGCTTCATTTTCCAATCTCCTTTGAAAGCGTATTCCTGTTCATCTTGAATCTCATCTATCCTCTTCGGCCCGCCGGGGATTTCGAGGATCCGGCATGGCCGCCGCTCGCATGGCTAATTTCTCATTACGACAACCGTTCCCACCTGCATCAGATCTCCCCACGCCTGCGCGAGACCGGTGCGCGGCCTGCCGGGCACCTGTCTCTTGCCCGCTTCTCCTCGGAGCTGGAGGAATATCTCGATGATCTTCATGAGACCGGTGGCCGCGATCGGGTTACCGACGCCGAGCGCTCCTCCCGAGGGGCAGATCGGCATTCTGCCATCACGCTGCGTGACACCGTCGGCGGTGAGCTGCGGGGCCTCGCCGCGTCCGCAGAGCATGAGTCCCTCCATGTGATGGAGCTCCTTGTAATCGAATGGATCGTACGGTTCGGCGACATGGATCTCCTTGTGAGGCTCCGTGATGCCGGCCATGTCGTACGCCATGCGCGCGGCGGTCTCGACGTAGGTCGGATAGCAGAGATCCCTCGTACCCCAGTATGCCGTATCGAGCGAGAAGCCCACACCGTCGATCCAGACGGGCTTGTCGGTGAGGCGGCGCGCGACGCGCTCGCTCGCGAGCACGATGGCCGCCGCGCCGTCGGAGGCGGGGCTTACATCGAGTCGCTGAACCGGCCAGGCGAGCGTTTCCGAATTGAGAACATCCTCGACGGTGAGATCCGCGCCCAACTGGGCGGATGGATGATCGAGGGCGTTTTTCTTGTTCTTGACCGAGACGAGAGCGATATCTTTCTTCGAGATTCCGTACGTAGTCATGTATCGGTTCATCTCGAGGGCGAAAATCCAGAGCAGGGTGGGCTTGAGCGGCTGCTCGGTCGTATGATCGAAGATCGTTATAAACGCTCCCGCCGGGTGCGGATAGCAAGAGGACATCTTCTCCTCGGTGACGACGAGGCAGATATCGGCCATGCCGCTCGCCACGTGGAACCAGCCGTGTATCGGGCTGAAGATTCCCGTTCCGCCGCCGACGTAGTGGCGCATGTATGGTTTTCGCAGGCCTCCCGCCCCGTCGATGAGGTATTCACCGTTCATGTGAACGCCGTCGAATGCGTCGGGAGCGGTTCCCAGTGTTACTGTGTCGACCTGATCGATTGTGATTTCGCAGGAGTCGAGCGCCATTTTCGTAGCCTGCCAGGCAAGCTCCTTCGGCGTTTCCTGCGCGCGCCGCACAAACTTGGTGATGCCGGCGCCGACTATTGCAACCTTTCTGTATCCCATCGTGGGTAAACCTCCTACATGTTCGAAAGAATTGCGACAGCTCCAGTCGCGGTCGGAATGCCGCGCCATGTCTGTGCGAGTCCAACTGTTACGTCCGGGATCTGTCTCGTGCCGGCTTCGCCGCGCAGCTGATCGACGAGCTCGAGTATCTTGTGGGCGCCGGAAGCCTCGAAGAGGTGGCCGACACCGAGAGCGCCGCCCGAGACGTTGATCGGGAACTCTCCCGTTATGGCGGTGACACCCGTCTCTACTAAATGTGCGGCCTCACCGGGCATGCAGAACTTGAGCGCTTCCATGTGCTGGAGTTCCTTGTACGAGTAATCGTCCGAGATCTCGGCGAAGTCTATCTCCGCCACGGGATTGTTGATACCCGCCATCCGGTAGGCCATCTCGGCCGCGAGACCCGCATATGCCGCTTCTCCCCAATCGCGCATCTCGAGGGTCGGCGTGTCGGAGCACCATCCGATCCCCTCGACCCAGATCGGCATGGCGGAAAGGGTTCTCGCCGTTTCCTCGTTTGCCAGAACGGCAACTACGGCCCCGTCGGCATGCGGTGCGATGTCGAGCCGATGGATCGGAAGCGAGATGGGCTCGGAGCTCAGGACATCGAACATCTCGATATCAGCGCCGTGCGCCGCATAAGGGTTGTGCATGGCGTTGCTCTTGTTTTTCACGACGACATTGGCTATCTGCTCGGCCGATGTGCACGTTTCGAACATGTACCGTGTCATTTCGAGACCCGCTATCGCGTGCGGTGACTCGCGGAGCGGCCTGTTGTAGACGGGATCGAAGGCGAAACCGACGAGCTCGTCCAGGTTCTTCATGTTCGAAGCCTTGCTGTGTGCCTCGATCGCAACCGTCTTGAAGGCCCCCGTCATGATCATCATACATCCGGTGGCGAAAGCATGGAGAAAATCACCGGGAATGGTGTGCGTCGGCTTGAGCACGGCGCCGATCTGGTCGGGGCAGTATTCATCGGCGATACTGTACCCCTCCATGAAATCCTCGGCCGCCGTAACGAAGCCGTCGATCTCGCTCGGCTCGAGCCCGGCATCGGTGTATGCCTTGCGGGCCGCCTCGAAGATCAGTTCCCTGAAAGATACATCGGGTGTGATCGGCCTGAAGCCCGTCGTCCCGATGCCCACAATGGCAACTCTTTTCATCATATACCTCACCCCTCATTTAAAGGCGTTAGGTTGAGCCAATTGATGTTGCCGCTCTCGAAAAGCATAGAGGGCCTGGCAAGAGGCGCCTATATGACGAGCAGCGGTGCGCTTTCTTCGCTGGTTTGATTACGTGACCCCGGTCGCGCGTGGCCACGGCTAACTAGTACGCTGATACCCGATTACGTTTGGAATCGGCTGGCGCCGGACACCCGGAAAACGCGCCGAACCCACCCGTCTCGGGTAAAGTGCTTCGGCAGCATCTCATATAGTGTGATATACTGCAAGGGGAAAGTTCGGGCTGCAGCGGCCCGGCGTGCCAGGGGCAGAGGAACTCTTTGCTGCGCTTTGACATGGGGGCTCCGATGCATTACATTGAGGCTTGGAGCCGCTTCGCCCGCTTGCTCGAAGGAGATGTGTTGAATCACAGCATCGCGACGCTGACAAGGGACCTTGTCGACGAGATTGTGGAATCGGCCGTCGCGAACGGTCATTTCTTCGATGATCCGGCCTTGATTCGCAAGCTTGCTCTCGAGGACCGCATTACGCTCGAAGCCCGGGGTACGAGGGACACGCTGACCCGTTACGGCAGCCCCGCCTTCATATCGCATATCACGAACCGTTCGGCGGCCTTTACCGAAGTCTTCTTAGCCGAACCCGACGAGCGCCAGTCGAAGATCCTCAAGGCCGCAGCGGACTATATCCTCGATTCAGGCGCCGAGCTCCTCGCCATGGACAAGATGATCGGGCTGCACCCCGAGCACCGGCATCACTGCAGGACGATAGTGACAAAACCCTATGCAAAGCTTCTCGTTATGTGGGACAAGCTGATTTTCGATCTCCCCCCCGGTATGGCAAACGAGCCCCCCGACCAGATTCAACTCATGATCCCGGAATGGGCCGGGTACGCTAAGCGGCGGGGATTGCCGCCGGTGATCATACTGGTGGATGCCGTGAATCGAGTGACATTCGTCCTCGGATCCGATTATTTCGGCGAAGTCAAGAAGGGGCACCTCCGCATGGCGATGTACATGGAGAAGATGAAGTTCAAGGGAGGGCACGGCGGCGGCCTCGGTGTTCATGCGGGCGGCAAGATCATCCGCGCGAAAAACGGTTCGAACGGGCGCATCGAGGACAAGGGGACCCTCTTCTTCGGCCTCAGCGGAACCGGCAAGACAACCCTATCGGTGCATCCCTTCTGGCTCGACACCGATGCGGGCGAATCGGTAATTATCAGGCAGGACGATTTCTTCGTGCTGTCCGACGACGGCGCAGCCTTCGGGACCGAGGACAACGCATATATAAAAACCGAAGGGCTCGAGGGCGAGGGGCAGCCGCTCCTCTATGCGGGGGCGACGGGACCGCATGCAGTACTCGAAAACGTCTATGTCGATCCCAAGAGCGGCGAACCGGATTTCTTCCGCTACGATCACCCCTATGCGCCGGGGGGACGATGCTTCAACGGAAGGGGCATCGTCATACGAAGAGAGCTCGATTACACCGACGAGAAGGTCGATCTCGATACCGTTGATATCATCTTCTTTATCACGAGGCGGGAGACGCTCGTGCCTCCCGTGGCCCGGCTCAACACGGAGCAGGCGGCCGCGTTTTTTATGCTCGGTGAGTCGATACTCACTTCGGCCGCCGATCCTACAAAGGCCGGTCTCTCGGTGAGGGAAGTCGGCACCAATCCTTTTATCGTCGGCTCGAAAGGCGAAGAGGGAAACATTTTCTACGATATTTTGAAAAAAAACCCCGGCATCCAGTGCTTCCTTCTCAATACCGGCGGCTTCGGCGGGAGAAAATACGACCGGAGCTTCGAGCGCCTCGATTCGGCCGAATCCCTTGGAAAGGTCCACCGATTTCTCGAGGGTGAAAATCACCCGGACATCGGGCAGCTCGTTGAACTGGAGCTTCGCGACGGCACGAGGGCCTCTTTCAAGATTGCGTTTATCCGGTATGAGGTATTCCACAACTACCGGCGCCTCGGATCCCGCAGCAATCTCAAATCGGTCGTCGAAGGTGTAGAGATGGGGCGGATCCCGGGCACCGAGGTTGAGCTCGTTGAGATGGGGGTGCTCGCGGGACAAAAGATACGCATTCAGGACTCGGCCGCGATCATCCGCGAGATAGCGCGCGCGTGTGTCGAATGGAAACGTGACGAGTACTGGGGATACGAGGTGCCCGCCTCGATCCCCGGTTTCGATCTCGGCCGCTTCGATCCGGCCCGCTACTACTCGCCCACCGAGATCAGGATGATCGACCAGGCGCTGCGCGCCGAGCGGCAGACATGGCTGAGAAGCTTCGGCGATCTCGATCCCACCATCGTCGGCGCTCTCGATTGATCGCACTTCAGGTAAAGACGGAGAAATCATGAGATCTTATGTAACAATATCCGCCTGCATCGGTGTGTGCCTCCTCGTTTCTTCGTTCCCCATGAAGCAACAGGGCACACGCGGGAGGCACCCACCCTCCAAGACTCATAAAAAAGAGGTCCGGTCCGGGGGGCATCCCGTTTCCAATATTCTCACAAGGGAGTTTCGGCCCGAGCTGATGCTGGATTCCGAAATTGCCGGCATGCAGGAAGCGTGGGAGCTTCTCGGGAGCGGCGACGCCGAGGGGTGCCGCAAAAAAATCGCCGAGTATTTCTATAGCCAAAAACCGAAACACGCAATCGAGCCGTGGCCCTCCTATGAAAACGCACAATTCAGGGCCGATGAATTCCTGAAGAACCGCTATATCCTCGGAACGCACACGGTGCAGGATCTTTCGAACGATCTGAACTGGCGGGAAAATCCCGCAGGGCTGGCTAACTGGGGCTATCTGCTGCACGCGCTCGACATTCTGAGAAACGTTAACGATGCCTACCGGCTGACCGGTGATACCCGCTATATCGTGAAAGGGAAGGGGCTGATAATCGACTTTGCTGAAGATAATCTGAACGCGAAATCTCTCCCAAGCAGGTTTTCATGGTATGACATGGCCGTTGCATACCGGACGATCTATCTCCTCGATTTTTGGAATCATTATATGGATCTAAAAGAAATGGATGAATCGTTCACGCTGCTCTTTGTCGAGCTGCTCTGGCGTCAGGGGTTATACCTCGTCCATGAACGGTTCTATTCAAAGAGCACGAACCATGGCATGTTCAGCAATATAGCCTTGCTCCGGCTCGCGCGCGCGTTCCCCGAGTACTTCGATTCCGCGCAATGGAAAGAAGTAGCCGTCTCGCGTATGGAACAGCAGGTCCGGGATAACTATGCCGGCGATGGGCTGCACAGAGAGTATTCGCCGAGTTACCATGTTCTGACGGCGAGACTGCTGATCAGGTTTCAAACCGATTGCGCGGGCGACAGAGATATCACATTCTCCGACGAATTCGATACGAAGTTCCGGAAGATCATGACGAATGTCCCGTATCTGTTTCATCCCGACGGGATGCTGTCGATCATAGGCGATTCAAGGCTTGTATCCGCGGAGGGGATGCTCAGGCTCTTTCCCGAGAACGATCCCTGTATAGATTACGTTCGAACGAACGGGAAGCGAGGCAAACCTCCGCAGCAGGATTCCAAGGCTTTTCCCGAGGCGCAGATGTTCGTCATGAGGAGCGGCTGGGGCAGGTTCCGGCCGTATGGAGAGGAAACATGCCTGATCGCCGATTTTACTTCGTATGGGCTTGCACACCAGCATTACGACTTCATGTCTTTTGAGCTCTGCGGCAGGGGATATCGCTGGGTGACCGATCTCGGTCCGCTCACGTACAACAAGAATGATCCGCGGAGGAAGTATCTCCTGTCCGGCCCCGCTCATAACATACTAGTGCCGTACACGCGGCGGGCCGCCGTCGAGCCTGGACGGACCAACTCGGATATTGCGGCTTGGGAGCAAACGACGACGGATGCGAAACGTATCATGGCGAGGATCGAACAGATAGGAATGATGGAGAATGCGCAGGACAGGATAGGCGCATATGAGGTTCTCTTGAATTACAGCGCAGGCGAACACGAGGACAAGATCTTGATACTCATTGCGCTGTCCTATCAGGAGGTCGAGTCGGGCACGGATAAATCACGCGAATACCTGGAGAAAATCATCAAGAAGGGTCAGGGGAGCGAATACTACGCCGTGGCGAAAGAGGTGCTTGCGGCATTGGACGTATCCGCCGATGAGATGGAATTTGTCGATGAACCGGCCGAGCAGGGGATAGATCCCGGGGCGCACGGCGTTGCTGGTGAGCAGGGAGGCGCCGCGGCGGAATCCGGTGGACTCAAGAGGGTAAATATTTCGAGCTTGGCCGGTGACGAAAGGAAACAGGATCCGGGAGGGACGGCGGGCGCCGCTCGGTACACATACGATGCGGCAGACAAGGCACGAGTCCCTACGGTGGATCATTGGATTTCAAACGCGGATTTCGATTACCTCGAGGGGCGCTTTGCCTATAACAAGTATTTCACGCACTCGAGAGCCATTCTCTTTATCAAGCCGCACTGCTTTCTCATAGTGGACGGAGCAAAGGCTGATCGCGAGTGCATGATAAAGCAGTTTTTCCATATGCCGCCGCAGGTCGAGGTCACCGAGCGCGGTAACGGGTATATGCTTTCTGTGGGAGATTCGATGCGGTGTCTGCTTGTCCGCCTTTCCCTTCCCTCGAATGCCGAGAGCAGGGTGGTGGAGGGCGAGACCGAGCCGGAGATGCAGGGCTGGTACGCCGGTGTGGGAAGAATATTCAAGGAGGCGCCGGTTATCGAGTATTCATTCAAGACGAATGGGGGGCGCCATTATTTTGCGCATCTCTTCGTGCCCCTCGGCACGGATGATGCCGGCGGCTACGAGGTCGATGTAGCAAACGGCGATACGTGGAACCTCGACGCGAATGAACCGCTCATTCTGACGATTCATGAGCCGCACCACAGCACGGAAGTTTTCTTTTTTCCTTCCCGGGCGTTTCTCATGCCTCAGGCTACGCTCGAGAGCACGGGGCCGAGCATTCAGGTGATACGGACGGACAAGTAATAACTATCAGACTGGGAAAGCGACCCTAGAACAGTGACCAGAAGCTGATCGTCCAGCGGAAATCCCACTTGTTCTCTTCACCGGCGAGTGAAGGTTGGTTTATGTAGAGGGGGAATTCGCCGACGAGCCTCCATATCTTAATCCCGACGCCGAAATCGGTGAGGACCTCGTCGAAGAGGCCATCTTCCAGGGTCGGGCGCAACTCGGGCGGTATCGCCTCGAGAGGCCGAGTGTCGAGCACCGTGCCCCAGTCGAAAAAGGCGTAGAGGCGGCGGTCTAGCTTTTGCGAAGTCTGCCTGCTCACCGGCAGCGGGAAAGGCATGTCGAGCTCTATGTTGCCGCTGAAAAGCCGCTTGAAGCTGTAATCCCCGTTGTAGTAACCGCGCAGATTTCCATCTCCCGGCAGGTGGAAGTTGTTGTAGGAGTCCTTCGGCCAGGCGCCGACGCTTCTGAGCCAGAAATGTTTTTCCTTCGCGAACACCCCCGCCCCCGCGAGGCGGAAGCGTTCCTGCAGCGGCGGGTCGATCGACGAGTAGCCGAGGAAGAAGCGAAGGTACGGTTTGAATGGAAGGTCGAATCTCCTCGACGGCCAGATCTTGAGCTCCACCGTCGATTTCTCGAAGCCGAAATCCGAGCCCCAGATCGAGCGGTCGAGATCGAACGAGAACGACGTCGCGAATAGATCGGTCTTCGGATAGATCGAGAGGTTCAGGCCGATCTTTACGGCTCTTCCATCGCTGTACGTGTTGGGATAGACGTAACTGGAATCGAAGAGCTCGTGGTAGAAGACCCGGAACTTGAGGAATTTGCCGAGCGGATCGGTGAGGCTCTTTCTCAGCGCCTTGCTGATAACTATCGATGCGCCCTGCCGTCCCTCCCGGTGGAAGCCCTCGATGTAGATAGAGGCATCGCGGCCGAAGTATTTCATCGGGTGGTCGAAGTTTGCGTATATATCGAACCTCTCGCTCACGAATCCGTAATACCCTATCAACGTGAACTTGCGATAGAAATCCGCGTAGCCGCCGCGCAGCCGCAGCAGCGCCTTCCCGCCGTCGATATCGTTGTAGTATCCGGACGGCACTAACCGGAACTCGTAGGTGTCCTGAGGATAGTAGTCTCGCCACGGATTATCGAGGACGAGCGATCGTTTCCGGGGCGAGTTGTTGTCGAGCTGATAGATGTCGAGTATCTCGTTTTCCGGATTCACCTGGAGCGAGACGGGCTTGGAATCGAACGTGTAACTCTTCTCTATTGTTCTATAAAGGCCTCGTTCGCGCTCGGTTTGCATATTGCCGTTTTCGAGGCGGAAGGCGAGGGTCAATGGCGCGATGAGCTCGCCCTTCCGGTCGATCTTCACATCGGCGGTGTATCCTTCGTCGGACTTCTTCACCTTGAACCGGTCTACACGATAGTTGCTGTCCTTCGTCGTATGGAGCCACTGCTTGAATGTTTCACTGAGCTCTATGCCCGAGATCTCCTCGCAGACGGAAATGAACGCGTCCTCGTCGACGTGCTTGAACTTCCACCGTTCGTAGTATTCCTTGAGCACCTTGCGGAAGGTCTCGTCCCCGAGTGCGTAATGCAGGGTGCGGAGCAGGAGCGGCGCCTTGAGGTAGAGCGTCGTATGAGCGCCGTTTTTAAATTCGTGGTGTGGCGTGGAGATACGCTCGGCGAATCCCATACGTTGCTGCTTTATCACCGGCACTTCGATTTCTTCCCAGAACGGGCGGTCTGCGTTGATCCAGCTCGACTGATCACCCTCGGGAGTTCCGTAGGGCCCGTATTTCTCCACCGCATACCAGAAGGTCATGTACTGCGCGAATCCTTCGTCGAGCCACGCGTCTTCGCGTTCGTCGTTTGCGAGGGCCCCGTAGAAATAGTTATGTGCAAACTCGTGAACAACGAGACCTTCATCGACGTAGCCGTTCATCGCGAGCATCGGATACTCCATGCCTCCGTGTCCGGGCGCATCGACGGTGCTGACCTGCGGGTAGGGGTAGGGACCGACAGTCTCTTCGAGCCACTTGATCGCGCGGAGTGTCTGCGCGAGCGTCGTATCGACCCAGGCGTGGTTCCATTCCCTGAAGATGCTCATGACATGAATGCCGTTGTACGTCGTATCCTGCACGATGAATGTCGGATCCGCGCACCAGGCGAAATCGTGAACCTTTTCGGCGCGGAAGTGCACCGTTTTGGCTCTCCCTTCCCCGCCGATTTCCCCGGCAGGATCTTGTCCGCCCGGATGGCCGCCCCGATGCCCGCGGCCCCCACTCCCACGCCTCAACGGATTCTTGTCCCACCCGGGATCGCCGGAGACCGGCACGCCGGTCGCGGCGATGACATACTCATCCGGCAGCGTTATATGAACGTCGAAGGTGCCGAACTCGCCGTAGAATTCGCCATCGAGGAAGGGATCGGGGTGCCAGCCGTTTTTGTCGTAGACCACCATCTTCGGATACCACTGCGCCATATCATAGTGATCGTCCGACCAGCCTGCCCGGCCGAGCTTTCTACGGATCTTCTCGGTGAACGAGACCTCGATGGTCGCTTCTCCCCCGGGGGGGAGAGGCTGCGCGAAACTGCTCTCGAGAATCGTATAATCGACTGTAAATTCAGCTTTTTTCCCGTTTACCGAGAGCGCGGTGACGTCGATCCATCCCCGCAACGATTTTCGCAGCCCTACGAAGAAGTACAGAGTGCTCCGCATGTAGTTTCGAATGAGGGGGGTTGCCTTCTCCCGGTAGGCATTGGGATAGAGATGGAGGTGGAATTCGGTGAGGGAGTCGGGCGAATTATTCGTGTATCTTATTGTAACAATGCCGGTTAGCGTTTTGTTTTCCGTATCGAGTGTAACATGGATATCGTAATCCGCCTGTTGCTGCCAGTACTGGTCGAGGTAGTGCTGGTCTGCCCTCGAGATACCTGCCGCGGCGCATATAGCGGCGCATATAATAGACAGGCCGATGCATGCACGTAGTATCTGCCGCGTCAGCGTCCCTGATGTCTTTCGCGTTCGGTTCATGACGATCTCACCCTGATATTCAGTGTATACAAGCAGTTGTGCCTCTGTGTTCCTGATATTAGCCGGATGAGGTTACCACAGGGGTGATCTTTTGGCAAGGCCAAGAAATTCAGTTGAAACTCTCCCGCCACCCTGATACTATTTCAACCCTTGCTTTGAATAATCTCACCTCTCTAATGTACCTGGTATGACACGCCGTTAGCGGGGAGGAAGTTTATTGGATAAACTCATGGATTGATGCACAAAACGCTACTATCAACTTCTTTCTCAGAAAGGGGGAAGGATGCACGGAGGAAGCAGGGACTTTTTACTCGCGGTGCTTTTCTTTGTGTTGTTGGGCCTGCTCGCACAGGGCCCCGTTGCATCGGAATCACTCGAGGATAAAGTCAATGAATTCGAGCTGCGTAACGGAATGAAATTCCTCGTCGTCGAACGCCACGAGGCTCCCGTCGCATTCTGCGCGATCGTCTTCAACGTGGGAGCGGCGAACGAGTGGCCGAACGTCACCGGAATTTCGCATCTCCTCGAGCACATGATGTTCAAGGGCACGAAGATGATGGGAACGACTAACTACAAGAAGGAGATCAAGTATATAGAAAAAACAGACGAGCTCGGTGAACGGGCGATCGAGCTCCGCAGGGTTATCGACGAGTGGCGCTACGAGAAGTTCAAGTCGTTCTGGAACGATGTCCTCAGAGCGCTGCCCGACGAAGAGAAGGAGCGCCTCGGCGCCGATAAATACGAGCTGAGCCTGGTCATTGCAGAGAAGATCAAGGGGATGGGAACGCTTCCCGATTCGCTCACATCGGTCGCGTACCTGATCGAGGACGAAGACGAAAACTACCTCGAGATGTACCTGGAATATGAGCTCGCCTGGGGCGAGATCGCCCACCAGCTCGACGAGCAGCGCGAATACATGAAAAAGGACGAGCTCTGGGAGACGTACATGAACAACGGCTCCCGCTTTCTCAACGCCGGCACGTCGGAGGACTTCACCGTCTATTTCGTCTATCTGCCGACGAACCGGCTCGAACTGTGGATGACTATGGAGTCGGATCGGATGGATCAACCGATATTCAGGGAGTTCTGGTCCGAGCGCGATGTCGTCATGGAGGAGCGGCGACTCAGCGAAAACGATCCCGACGATGTTCTTTCCGAGTCATTCTACTCGGTCGCGTTCACCGCGAGCCCGTACAAATGGCCCGTCCTAGGCTGGATGAGCGATCTCCTGACGATCGACCGCAAGGAGCTTGCCGAGTATCACCAGATATACTACGCGCCGAACAATGCGACGGCAGTGATCGTGGGAGACGTCGATACCGAGCAAGTCAAGAAATGGGCGAAGAAATACTTCCAATCGATACCGGCGCAGGATGCGCCGCCGCGCGTCGAAACGCGCGAGCCCGAACAGCAGGGCGAGCGGCGCGTCGTGGTCGAACAGGATGCGGAGCCGCGGCTCATGATCGGTTTCCACAAGCCGACATTCCCGCACCCAGATGCGATCACCGCCATGGTCGTGACCGACGTTCTCTCCAGCGGCAGAACATCCCGCTTTTACAAGAATATCTACGAGGAGAAGGAGTTGACCGGGGATCCGCCGAACGCCTATACCGGTCCCGGCAACCGGTACGACAACCTCGTCATACTCTCCGCCGAGCCGCGGAGTCCCAATACGCTCGAGGAGGTGGAGGCGGCGCTGCTCGAGGAGCTCGAGAAACTCAAGACCGAACCGGTCACCGACCGTGAGCTCCAGCGGATCAAGAACCAGATCGACGCGCAGCAGATCCGTCAGCTCGGCTCCAACCTCGGGATCGCCTTCACCGTGCTCATGGGAGAGCTCTACCTCGGAGATTACACGGCGATGTTCAAGATGTATGACCGGATCAAGCAAGTGACGCAGGATGATGTCATGGCATTCGCCAACACCTACTTCACCGAGAAGAACCGCACCGTCGCCTACCGCGTGAAGGTGGAGAAGGAAGAGGCGGAGGGCGAGGGGGCGGAAGGCAAAACGGAGATCGACCGCCAGGTGCTGATGCAGTACATCCAGTCGCTCGGTGAGGAAGAGCGAATGGAGATCGTCCAGAAGTTCCAGAAGATGCGCAGCCAGCAGGAGCAGACGGAGTTTGCGAAGGAGCTCTGGGAGCGGGCGAAAGAAGCAGGATTCGTAAAGGAAAAGGAGTGACGCAATGAACAAGAAGCTTTTTATCACGATCCTGGCGGTAGTGCTGGTTGCTTCGTTCGCGTCACCGCTCTGCGCAGGGAAGAAGCGGCCGCATCCGAGCAAGCTCGAGTACCCGCCGCTGGAGCTTGCCACTCCGGAGACGATCGAAATCGAGCTCGCGGGCGGTGTCGAGGGCTTTCTCATCGAGGATCCTGAGATACCCGTCGTCGACGTAGTCATGCTCATAAAGACGTATTACCCGGACGAGGCGAAGTTCGGACTCAATGAGATGGCGCAGTGGGTCATCCGCAACGGCGGCAGCGAGAAGTGGCCCTCCGACAAGCTGAACGATGAGCTCGAGTTTCTCGCCGCGAGTGTCGAAGTATACGGCGGCAATATGAGCACGTACGTCTACTTCAACTGTCTCAAGAAGGATCTCGAGCAGGTGCTCGGCATCTTCGCGGACCTCGTCATGAATCCCGTATTCCCCGAGGACAAGGTCGAGCTCAAGCGCAAGACGATGCTCGAGGATATCAAGCGCAAGAACGACCAGCCGCGGGCGATTGCGAGACGCGAGTACTTCAAGCTCATATACGAGGGACACCCCTACGGATGGGAAACAAGCACCAAGAGCGTCGAGGCGATCACACGGGACGACCTCGTCGCATTCCACCAGACGTATTTTCATCCGAACAATGCGCTCATCGGCATAAGCGGTGACGTGACGAGGGACGAGATCGTCGGGCTCCTCAACGAGGCGCTCGCCGGATGGGAGCGCGCCGAGGTTACGATCCCCGATGTTCCCGAGGTTGCGCCGTCGTCGGCCGAGACTTACAACTACGCCTACAAGGATATCAACCAGGCGTACTTGATGCTCGGCCATCTGGGGATCAATACGAACAATCCCGACAGGTGCGCGATAAACATCATGAACTTCATACTCGGCGGAGGGAGCTTCACGTCGTGGATCACCGAGCGGGTGAGAAGCGATGAGGGGCTTGCATACTCGACCGGCTCGCGGTACGGCTCCGACGCCTTCGCCAAGGGCGCATTCTACGCCTATGCCCAGACGAAGGCCGACGCATACAGCCGCGCCTTCCAGCTCATCCTCGAGCAGATCGACCGGATGATCATTGAGGGTCCGACCGAGGAGGAGGTACAAAAGGCGGTCGATTCGTATCTCAACAGCCAGGTGTTCGATTATGAGTCGAAGAACCAGATCGTGCGCAGGCTGGTACAGCTCGAGTTCCAGGGCAGGCCGCTCGATTCACCGGAGCTTGACATGGAGACATACGCAAAACTCACAGTCGAGGATATCAGGCGCGTCGCGCAGGAGTATCTGCATCCCGACAAGTTCACCGTATTCGTCGTGGGTGATGCGGAACAGTTTGACAGGCCGCTGAGCGACTTCGGTCCGGTGAACGTGATCGAGCTCGAGGAGTAGAGCGATGGCGTCCTTTACCTTCCCCGTCTTCAAGGCGTTCGTGATCATGGGGATCGCCGAGATCGCAATCGGCATATTCCTCATCGCCGGAATTCTGAGGAGCCGTTCGGGAACGGTCGGCCGGATCATCGGCGGCATATTCCTCATCGTCTTCGGAACGTTTTTCCTCAGCATGCGAAACACCGGCGAGATACGCATCGATGAGGGACGCATGGAGCTGAGGATCCCGTTCGGTCGAGACAAGGTGATCGCGACCGAAGATATCATCAGCGTGCGCGAGATCAATATCTTTCAGGACAAGGAGTGCCGGCCGGTTCGAAAGGTCTCGGGCGGCAAGATCGGAGACGTGCGCACGGGCTGGTTCAGGCTCTCGAACGGCGAGAAGGCGTTTCTCACACTCGAGGGTCCGCGCGCGCTCTATATAGAAACGGCTCTCGGATTCAACGTCCTCGTCGGAGCGAACGAATTCGAGGCGTTCGAGGCGTCATTCATACAGCACGTCTATAACAAGACGACGCTGCCCTGA
>CBDUQN010000010.1:0-57998 GCA_965369375.1 uncultured bacterium
GTGAATCGAAGAAAACAAGTCTATCCATCGGTTTCGTCATAGAGAATGAGAGAGTCAGTGCAACAAGAAATTCATGAGGCAATTCAGACAGAGAGAATGAGTTGATCGGCGAATAGAAATCCATGCATCAGTTTCGCCGCGGGACATAAACTAGCCCGCCAGATAATATTCATGCATCGTCATTATCGCTAGAATGTAATGGGAATTATATCAATTACCGTGCTGTCTTTTCCCCCACGAGGGCTTCGACGAAGAGACGGTGATCGAACGGCTCGAGATCATCGATCCCTTCACCAACGCCGACAAAAAGCACGGGTATCCCGAGTTTCATCTGTATAGGAATCACGACGCCGCCCTTAGCCGTGCTGTCCAGTTTGGTGAGAACGAGCCCGGTAACGGGCAGCGGCCCGACAAAGGCTTCCGCCTGACGAAGACTGTTCTGTCCGGTGTTGGCATCGAGAACGAGCCAGGCTTCGAGCGCCGTTTGTTCCATTCGTTTCGTCAGAACCCGGAAGATCTTTCCGAGCTCCTCCATGAGGTTCTTTTTTGTGTGGAGACGTCCCGCCGTGTCGATTATGACGACATCCATTTCGCGGGCGATAGCCGATTGAACCGCGTCAAAGGCAACGGCTGCCGGATCCGCCCCCATCATCTGCTTTATGACCGCCACGCCGGCGCGATCGGCCCAGATTTCGAGCTGATCTATCGCGGCGGCTCTGAACGTATCGCACGCCGCGAGAAGCACCTTCTTGCCCTCACTCTTGAAACGGTGTGCAAGTTTGCCGATCGTTGACGTCTTTCCGACACCATTTACGCCGATAACTACGATCACCCGGGGATATCCCTGAGGAAGCTCCAGTGCAGGAATCTCGTCGATGATCGTGAGCAGCTCGCCGGCAATAATCTTCAGGCTTTCGCCCGTATCTCTTCCTCTCATCCCCTCCAGTTCATTCAGCCGCTCGAGGATGCGGTCGGTCGCGTCGACACCGAGGTCAGCCGAGAGGAGCACCGATTCGACTTCCTCTACCACATCGGTACCGAACGATTTCGAAGAAAAAATGCTTTGGAGAGACCCTTTGAGACGCTCTTTTGTCTTGTTGAGTCCATTTATCAGTCCGCGCACGATCCTCCCTACGCTACTTTCCTAGTTTGTCGAGACGGGGGATTCCACGAGCGCCTTGCCAACAGGTCTGTGGCTATCCAGCACCCTCTCTATATCCATAAGATCGACGGAAACGAGACTCGAAACACCCTTCTCCTCCATGGTCACCCCATAGAGCATATCGGCAACTTCCATCGTTTTCTTGTTATGCGTTATGATAATAAACTGCGTGTCTTCCTGAAACCGCTTGAGCATCCGGACGAAACGCTGGATATTGGCATCATCGAGCGGTGCATCGATCTCGTCGAGAATGCAGAAGGGGCTCGGCTTCGCTTTGTACAAAGCGAAGAGCAAAGCGAGCGCGGTGAGAGCGCGCTCACCGCCCGAGAGCAGCTCGATGCTCTGGAATCGCTTGCCCTTCGGTCGCGCCGATATGATAATATCCGCTTCGAGGGGATCGGTTCCTTCGCTCAAGGACAAGCTCGCTTCCCCCCCCTCGAAGAGCACGTGGAACGTCTCGGCAAAGTTTCCTCGAACGATCTCGAATGTGTCGACAAATCGTTTTCTCGCTCTCGTATTGATCTTTCTGATGGCTTCTCGCAGCTCGTCACGCGCACTGATCAGGTCTTCTTTCTGCCCGATCAAAAAGTCGAGCCGGGTTTTCTTTTCTTCGTATTCCTCCACCGCGGCGAGATTGACGGCGCCGAGGCTCTCGAGTATTCTCTTTTCTTTCTCGAGCATATCCGCGGTGACGTTCTCCTCGTCTTCACCGAGCGGCTTCTCCTCCCCTTCTAAATAGCAGCTCAAATCCTCGTTGTTAACCTCTCGCGCCCGATCAACAAAATCTTTCATTCTTGTCTCGATAGACGATAGAACTACCCGGAGCTCGTTTTCCCTGGCAATGATCTGCTCGCGCTCTTGCTGCTTGGCCTTGAGCTCCTTCTCCATCCTATTAATCTCGGCTCTCTTCTCTTCGAGTGTGCCGAGGAGCTCTTCGATACCGCTCTGATACGACTTCTCATGCTCGATGAGATCGTGAACGATACTCCTTTCACTCTCGATTGTGGTTTTCAATTGATCGATCTCTTCTCGCGAAGATTTTATTTCCATCTCACGCTGATCGATCAGATCCTCGAACTGCTTCTTCATCTCTTCTTGCCCGCGTATCTCCTCGTTTTTCTTGTCGAGCAAACCCTTGAGTGAAGCTATCTCGATCTTACGCTCAGTGAGATCTGCATCGAGCCTGCTCAGCTCCTGCTGTACCGATGTGAGCTCCTGTTCCAGCGTTGCGCTCTGCGATGCTTCATCCCCCTCAACCTGAATCTCTAGTGCGAGTCTCATCTCTTCGAGCTTGGAAAGAATATCTGCGCGGGAGCTTTCGATCTCCTCGAGCGACTTGAGCAGCAGCGAACATTTTTCCTTGCTCGTGACATGGTTCGTCTCGGCAACCGTCCATCCCTCGCTCTTCACCGTGATTTCATGCCTGATTCCCGACAGCTCGGAATCGAGCTCCGCCGCGCGCCCGCGAAGGACATCCCGCTCCTCTCTATTTGCAAAGCACACATCCGAAAGACCGGAAATCTCCTCGTCGAGATGTGTGAGGGCCTCATCCATCTTGGCGATCTCCTCCGAACGTGCAAGCAGAGAGACTTCATCATCCGACGCGCCCGAGAAATAAATCCCCTTTTCCTTCGATATATAGATGCCGGAAAGCGTCACGGCGCCGAATCCGTTACCCTTATTCGAGGCGGTGAATTCCAGGGCGTTCTCCGGGGTATCGAACAGGCATACATTCCCGAGAAGACTCTCGATAAGCGCCTTTTGTCTCTCATCGACCGAAACGAGCGAGCTCATTTTTCCGAGATACCCGGGATATTCATCGATTGCCTTAGCCGCCTGATTGGATCCGCTGTCTTCGACGAACAATCGAACCTTTCCGAGATTCTTGCTGGCGAGTTCAGTCACGAGCCCGACGGCATCCGTGTAACTCTCCACGATGATCCCGTCGAGCATTCCTCCGAGAACCGCTTCGAGCGATGGGCGATACTGCTCGTCCACCTTGAGAAGCTCAGCGAGGGGGCCCTTTACGCAGCGCTCCCCCTTGCCAAGGATGTAGCGCGCGCCTCCCGGATACCCTTCGAAGCTCTCTTTCATTCGCGTGTACAGATCATACCTGCTCTTCAGCCGGGCATGCGCTGTTCTCTGCTCCGCGAGAGCATGTTCGCTTTCCGAGAGCTTTCTTTCGACATCCGCTATGGAGGAAATCACATTTTCACGTTCATGCTCCCTGCTCTCGAGATCGGATCGCTTCCTGTCCAATTCCTCTTTGCTTTCCTTCTTTTCGGCCGCATACCTGCCCGTTTCCCGTTCCTGATCCATGATCCGGTCCCTCATCTCCGAAATCCTCGAATCGAGCTGCGATAGCCTCGATTCGTAATGTTCGAGGCTGTTCTTCGCTCTCGCCTGATCCTGAATGAAATCGAGTTGTGTCTGCTTGCAGACGATAAGCCTCTCCTTGATCCTTTCCATACGTTCGCTGATCTCTTTATATTCGTCTGTCAATCCGTCGATCGCTTCCTGCTTGCGATCGATCTGTGCAGCTGTTTCCCCGCGTTCGGCCGCAGCCATCTCGATCTTGGCGTTACTCGATCCCAACCGCTTTGCAGCATTATCGATCTCCTCCCCCGCGCGCTCGATCCTCCGTTCGGCCTGGTGCTGCCGCTCGGTAAACTGAATAACCTGTTCCTCGGAAACTTGAATCTTCTTTCGCACCTCGTACCGCATGTTCTGGAGTTCCGTGTTCCGTTTCTCGAGTTCAACGAGGCGGAGCTTCTCTTCGTCGACGAGTCTGAATGTACCATCGAGCGATTCGTGTTCCTTGCCTGAAAACGCCACCGCCTCGGCGAGTGTCGATTCATAACCACGCCGCTCTTCTAGCAAGGAGGAGAGTTGTTTTCTCAACTGCACGAGCTCCCACAAGCGTATTCGTTCCTGGATCGTCTTGTAACGCTTTGCTTTTCCCATCTGGTACTTGAGCGATCGGACTTGCTTCCCGAGCTCCTCCATGATGTCGTCGAGGCGCAAGAGATCGGCTTCGGTAAGCTCCAGCTTCCGTCGCGCCTCCTCACACCTCATTCGGTACTTGACGATGCCTGCAGCCTCCTCGAACATGTACCGGCGCTCACCATGCGCGTCGTTGAGAACGTACTCTATCATATCCTGTTCTATAACGGAGTACGAGTGGCTTCCCGATCCCGTATCGGCAAAGAGATCCTTTATATCCTTCAATCTGCATGGTGATTTGTTGATGAAATACTCGCTGATCCCGGAGCGGTACACCTTCCTCGTTATCGTAATCTCGGAGTAATCCAGCGGGAAGAGCCCCCGTTCGTTGTCGAGCGTGAGATTCACAACGGCGGAGCCCAACTGCTTGTAAGTCTGCGTACCGTTGAAGATCACACTTTCCATCTTGACGCCGCGAAGTTGACGAGCGGACTGCTCCCCGAGTACCCAGCGCACGGCATCAACGATGTTCGTCTTTCCGCAGCCATTAGGCCCGAGTATTGCCGTGATTCCTCTCCTGAAATTCAATGTGATGGGAGACATGAACGATTTGAAACCGATCAGCTCGAGTTTAGATAGGCTCACCTGGTTTTCCCTCCATGTCGAAATACATGCAAATTACGGTTAATCCCTTTTCATCTTAATAATACGTGAATGAACACTGCGATTGAGCGGCCGAAGCTCACCGACCAAGACTCCCGCTTCTTCCTGTGTCTCGAACTCCCCCACGAGAACGCGGAACCAGGTCTCGCCGCGTACCTCGAGCTCGACGATACTCGGATCGAATCCTTTGCTTTTAAGGAATTCGACTTCGCTCTTCGCCCGCGCAATATACCTGAACGAAGACACATGAATCGTGAAATATTCCTTGAGAAGCGGCTTTTGCGATTCCTGCCCGGATGCTGCTATATCCCCTCCTTCTGCAGAAGGGGGTTGACCCGTTGCGTCAGGGGGTTTATCGACAACTGCACCCGTTCCCGTTTCGCCGCCGGTCACTGTCTCATCCGATTCCCGCTCCGCAGGTCTGTCTTCGCTCGCCTCCCTCACATCCCGCTGCTTCTGCACGAGCTCCATCAGCTGCTGGGTGGATTCCTTCTCCCGTATCGTTCTATTGATGAGAATCCACCAGATGATAAATACAACCAGTATAATTGCCGCGGCTATCGTAATTATGCGGGGAAGATTTAACGATCGTCCCTGTTGCTCGGCATGCGAATCGATTTCCTCCGTTTTTTCGATTGCAGCGATCACGGGCTTATCTTGCATCGTCAATTCGATTTCCTCGCCGGGAACTTCCCGAGGCGAGGTAATCGATTCGGCCGGTTTATCTTCATCGATAAACGAGTGCTCCTTTTTGGCGCAGAAACAGACGAGATCGACCGGAGGCACCTTCGGTCCGAGGCGCTTGAGCGTTCGCTGGAGCTCGCCCTCCCCCATCTCTTCGATCTGACATGAGAGGAGAATGCCGTCGACGAGCGTGCTGAGCGGATTGATCTCGTCTCTCTCGACGTACAGCGTCGAACAATAGATTACAACATCCCTTCCCCTGCTCAAGAAATTCTTCGCCTTATCGAATTCCTTCAGCGCAAATGGAAGAGCCTTGGAAACGGGGAAGGAACCGGGACCGGTTACGCCGACATCGTAGATTCCGATTGAACGTGAGATGGACTTAATGGAGCTTCCATACAGCAGGAGATCGAGAAAACCGAGCTCGTCCACATGTTCGACCAGGCCGCTTAAACCGGGATGAAGAAAATCACAATCGACAATGAGAACATTCTTCCCGTGTTTTGCGAGGAGATGAGCGACTTGGAGGACGCTATAATCGCGCGCGATCCTGTTCTCCGTTATCGAGAGCGCAAGCAGCGAAAGCCCACTGCCCTCCCCTATCCTAGATTCCAGCTTGGATACGACATCTTTGAAGTGATCAAGTTCACGCGCCGACGAGAAGTCACCTGAATCCATAAAGCCGGCGATTGCCGCCCCATCGAGAAAAATCGTGTAGCCCCCCTCGACGGCGTCACACGTTTGCTTCCCACCCATGCTTCCCTGTTCCTCATCGACCATACGAATCACTCCCTCCCTCTGACATCCTTGATCGCTTGCGAAAGAAGACCGGTCAGAACCTGTTCATCGTCTCTTGCAACCGTCCGAAGATCGATGAAGATCGAGTTTCCCTTCACACGAACAATGACCGGAGGATCGGTCGTTCTCAGCAACCTCGCCAGTTTCTCGGCAAAACCCGCCGCCAACTCGATCTCCACGAGCGCCGTCTCGAGCGGCGTAATCGGGAAGCTCCCCCCGCCGATCGCCGACGTACCCCCGACGACTCCAATGGCGCCATAATCCCCCGGGGACGCACGTAGCCTCGTCACGAGTTGCTCGGCTCTGCTTTTTATAGTTTCCATTTTCATAGTTATCATCCCGAGGGCCGGAATGCTATCGAATTCGCCCTTCCAGTACTGGATCAGGACACGCTCGAGACCGGCCAATGTCAGCTTGTCTATGCGAAGGGCCCGCGACAGGTGATTTGTGCGCATCCTCGATATCAGATCGGCCGCTCCGGCCATGATGCCCCCCTGCGTGGCGCCGAGCACCTTGTCCGCACTGAAGCTGATCAGATCCACCCCGCAATCGAGGATCTTCTCGATCGACTCCTCGCCTTCAATGCCATCGAGATGCAGGGGGTAGAGGGCCCCGTTCCCCTGATCGTATATCGTGGGAACATCCTTGGCCTTGCCCAGCTCGGCGAGCTCTCCGAGGGAGACCTCGTTCGTATAGCCGACGATCTTGTAGTTGCTCGTATGAACCTTGAGCAGCAGTGTAGCTCCCTCAGCAATCGCCTGTTCGTAATCATTGTAATGCGTCCTGTTCGTCGTTCCCACTTCGATCACACGTCCCGCAGCCTTGGCGAGAATTTCCGGCAAACGGAAGCTGCCGCCGATCTCGACGAGCTCGCCCCGTGAAATCGCAACGGCGCCGTCACCGGCGAAAGTATCGACAGCGAGCAAAACCGCAGCGGCATTATTATTCACTACGAGTGCATCTTCCGCACCGGTGACAAGCGAGATCAGACGGCGCACCCTTCTGCTTCGGTCAACCCGCTCACCACTTGCCACATCCATCTCGAGATCAACGTAACCCGATGCCGCCGATGCTATGGCAGCGCTCGCTTCATCACCGAGAACGGCACGCCCGAGATTCGTGTGCAGCACAACTCCCGTCGCGTTGATAACCGTGCACATGCTGCGTGTGGAAATATTTTCGATCTCACCGGCGACATCCTCGGAAATCGCCCTGTAAAGACTATCCTCGTTCTCGCCGAGGAGTTCACCGTTTCGGATCCGATCCCGGTAGGAGGAAATCGTATCACGGATGATTCGTGTGATACCCCTTTTCGACAGCAGCGACGATGCATGGGTGATACCCTCCATTTCGAGCACCCGCTCGACCGAGGGTAACTTCTTTAATGACGATTGGATATCCATTCCTCTTCCATTTCTGGTTCAATGAAACCTGCCATCTTCTACCATATGTAGTGGATGGCGTCAACTATTTTCACAATATATAGTTCTTCTTTCAGCCCACCTCATAAATTTGGTACTTGATGAGCATGTGGGCTTCTGGTAAAGAGTGTAATAGTCATCGATCGCTTCCTCTGAAAGGAGCCACGCTATGAATCGGTCGGCCGTACGCTTGAGCCTGATACTGGCTGTCGCCATTGCATTGACAGGGTGCGCGGCACGGCGAACTCCATACGATGAGCTCTACGAGAGCCTCAAGGAGGAGTGGAGAAGTACGAACTGGAGTGTCCTCGAGAACAGAATAATCGTGATCGACCCCGGTCATGGTGGAGCGTTCGACGGCGCCATAGGACCCGACAGCCTGCGTGAAGCAGATGCCAACCTCGGCGTTGCGCTCTACCTCTGGGGGCTGCTCGAGGAAGCGGGAGCCGATGTACATCTCACGAGAACGACCGACCGGGACTTTTTACCCGAAGGTTCCGATGAACTGAAACATGATCTCGAATATCGCGTCGACGAAGCGAACCGTTACGAACCAGAAGTATTTATTTCTATACATCATAACTCGAACCTGGCACTGGACCGCGAGCGCAACGGAGTGGAGATATATTACCGGGGCGACGATCCGGAAAGCTCTCTAGAGCTTGCGACTGATATTCGTCTTCATCTCGCGAGAAATCTCGGAATCGAGCAGACGGAGATCCGTCCTGGCAATTACTACGTCCTGAGAAACTCTACCGCCGGAGCGGCTGTCCTCGGAGAAGCGAGCTATATTTCGCACCCGGTCGTCGAAGATCGCCTGAAACTCTCGAACAAGCAGAAACTGGAAGCCGAGACCTACTTTCTAGGTCTCGTCTCGTACTTTTCGAGAGGCGTTCCGTCGTTCAAACCACACAAACCGGAGAGTGACACACTTTCGAGTCCGGGCGAGATCTCATTCAAAGTCGTGCCGGGCGGCGGTGTTCCGATAGATCCGGCGACGGCGAGAATCGTCATCGGTAATACGGAAGAAATAGCCTTCTACGACCCGCTCACCGCGACGCTCAGCTACGCGCTGGAACCGAATCGGCCGAACGGACTCCTGACCGTCCGGGCGAGAATTCGAAGTACCGGTGGCGCGACCGCTTCGAGCAAAACGAAGTATCTACTTCTCAGCAGGCCGGCCGCGCATATTCTTGCTCTTCCGGCAACGCAAAAGGCGGGCGGGACCGTCTCGCTCCGGCTGAAGGTGCTCGATGCACTCGGACAGCCCGTAGCCGACGGAACACCGGTGAGGGCGATATCCCTGAAGATGGAAGAAGCCTTCGAGGGAACATGCAAAGAGGGAATATTTACGTTTGATATCGAAGATAAAGAAGGCGCCGGCGCATTTGCGATTGAAGCAGCGGGAAAACGCGATACCATAAATTATAAAATGCATGAAAGCTTCGAAGCAGATCCTGTTCAGATCATAGACGTTATAAATAAAAAAGGGGTCCCATTTCCTCTCGCAATCGCGTCAGGAAGCAAAACACTTCGGGGCGATGCTGACGGATGGTTGCACTTGGAACCTGAATGCAGGGATCGTTCGATCATCATTGCAGCCGCCGGATACCGGCCGTATGTTTTCACAAATGAATCCAATGGCGTTCCGCCCGGCAAGATCGAACTCATTCCCCTCTTCGGCTCGCTGCTGCACGGAAGAAGAATTGCAATCAACCCCGGCGGCGGCGGTGCGGATGACGGGGGAAGGGGAAAAAACGAGCTGCGGGGAGCCTCGGTGAATCTCGAGGTAGCACGCCGGATACATGATCTCTGCACCGGGTGCGGCGCGGATGTCTCCCTCGCGCGCAGCGGGGAAGAGACACTCTCGCTCGCCGAGCGCATTTACCGCACAAACAGATTCGGTCCGGACCTGGCGATCAGCATCCACCACGGAAGCAACGATGACAGCGCGATTCATAGCTGCACCATTCTCCACTACCCCGGAAGCGAAAGAGGAATTCACCTCGCCGGCAAGCTCAGTGACGAGCTTACAGGACTTCCTCCCTGCGAGGACTACTCCATCCAGGAATCATCACGATCCTTTCTCACGCAAACAAGTTGTCCCGCCTGTGAAATCCATTTCAGCTCCATCGAGGATGAATCAGCCGAAGCGGTTTTCTCGAATCCGCGGTATGTGAGTCTCGCTGCGGAACAGATCTTCGCGGCAATCGCAAAATACCTGGCCAATGAAGACTGGGATTGCGATGAACTGCGAGTGACGGTGCTCTCGAAGGGACAGCCGCTACCGGAAGCGGTCGTAAGTATCGATCAAACGCTTTCACTGATCACCGGAGAAAACGGCACCGTGACATTCGGCTGTCTCGATTCAGGGAGGCATCTCATCATCGTTACACCGGATGACGGCCGGGCGTTCGTTTTCCTTCGGGATCTCCAGAGCCCATCGCAAACGGAACTCATCCTCGACATCGACAAGAGCGTTTTCAGTACAGCATGGTAGCGTGTGCAGCTATATTCATTACAGTTCAGTTCACACCCTTATTCTTGACACTCTCGCCGCAGAAGCAGCATATTTATAATATGAGGAAAATCAACGAGTACGACCGCAAGCGCAATAAAAGACTGCTCATATGCCTTCCTGTTAGTATGCTTCTTCTTTTTATCATCTGGATCAGCATCGATCGCGCGAAACTCATAGACAAGATATACTATATCGGCTACGAGGGCCCGACCAACTTCATCCCGGAGATAACGATCATAGACGAAAAGTCGATCGAGAGCGACGTCACGAGGCAGGAACGCAATGCGATAATCGCGCAAAATGTCGTGTTGGACAGCGATCGCATTGACGAAGCAAAAAATCCGGACGCCGTAACGAGCCAGGAATTGAGGAGTGAGCTCGATGATCCGGCCTTCGGCGACAATGTCGGGGAAAACCTGTTCCGCACCTATAAGTCGCGCGCAGAGGTTCCGTACAGGCAGAATTACGTTCTCTTGAAAATGGTCAAGCCGGATTATCCAAAGGATGCGCTTGCGCTCGGCATCGAGGGATCTGTTCTCGTCGAGGCCTATATCACAAGAGATGGCAAAGTCGCCGATGCGTGGGTTCAGAGCGCCTTCGGCCTGAAGAGTTTCGAGACCGAATCGCTGAAGGCCGTCAGACAGTTCCTCTTCAAACCGGCGACGGAAAAAGGCGAACCGATCCCGTTCTGGGTAAGCTTTCTCATCCGTTTCGAGTTCAGCGCCATGGATCAACCTTGAGCGTAATGAACTCCTCCAGACGCTCTTTCCTCACTCTGTTGAAAACAATCCCCTTGTCGGCGGTGAGTTCGAGAAACGGATGAAGCCTGTTGTCGAGTGCTGCTTTGAGATCCTGTCTCAGCTTATCGCCGCCCCCTCCGCTTCGCGAGAGAGATTCGATCAGGACACGCACACCGCGGTACCCCCCGAGAACGAAATCATTGATCTTTCCAATCGGCTCGCTTTCAGCGCTTGCCGCCGCGACGAAGCGCTCCCGCTCATGCTCCTGCCCTACCGTTGCAGGAAAAATCGCTCCCTCCATGTCTCGCCCCGCCATCAGGAGAAGCCGATTCGAATTCCACGAGCTCGTTCCCAACAATTGCACGCCGAACTCGTAAAATGAAATTTGCGGTAGAATAAGGATGAGATCCTCGGCATCAGAAGCGATAAACAGCGCCTGCGGATCCGCGCGTCTGATCCGTTCGATCGATTTGTGAAAATCCGTGTTTCCCTCATCATAGAATTCTGAAATACATATAGAACTTCCCGAACGTTCCACTTCCTTGCGGAAGAGACGTTCTACGCGGCGCGATTGAAAATCATTGCCCGACAGGAACGCGATCCGGCGATGATCCAACTCCCTGCAGGCGATTCTCGCGACCGCGATGATCTCCGCGTCCGACTCCGAAGAAATCTGGAATACCCAATCACCGATACTGCCGATCTCCTGTTCACTCGCAACCGGCGATAAAAGCACCGTCGTCTTGAAGTCCGCCACCTGGGCGGCGGCGATCGTCGGAGAGCTCAAGATAGCACCCACGATGGCCACAACACGCTCACGCTCTATGAGCCTCTCCGCCACCGACCGCGCCACAAGCGGATTCGCCTGCGTATCGCCGACTACGATTTCTATACCTTCCATTCCTCTTCTGCGCGCCTCCTTCAGGGCGAGAGACGCTCCCTTTACAAACGCCTCGCCAAGCGGAGAGAAACGGCCGCTGAGGGGACAGAGGAGCCCGATCCGGTACGCAACCGAGTCTTTGCGGTAAACGTAAGCGGGCGGGATGGCAACACGATCAGCGAGGTCATACTGAGCCTCGGGACTTTCTTTTTTGATAGAACCGAGCTCTTCCTCTAGAATCCGCACGGTGGCGGTATCACCGATTGAACGTGCAAAGGAGAGACCGCCCTCGAGCACAATTACGTAACCGGGCGACGACTCGCAATCATCCCGCAGTGATTCAAGCTCGGCAAAGGGGAGCAGATCGACGACTTCGCGCAGCGTGTTCTCCGCCCGCATTCGATGTACATTATCGAGATCGGTTGATAGTGCCTCGCAAAGCGCCCCGGCTGACTCCCTGAAACGCCCTTTAGCCTTATGTATTTCTGCAACAAGAATCAGCGCTTCTCCCCGAATGTTGGAAGGGACCGATTCATCGAGGAGGGGTGTGAGGATTTCCGCAGCCTCATCAAAAAATCCGAGTTCCACGTCCGCGGCGCCGAGCATCAGTCTCACTTCAACGCTGCCCGGACCGTCACCGTTCCGGTCGAGATACCGTTTGCCGGCCAGCCTGAGCTCACGGTAATTCTCTTCAAACCGGTAGGTGCGTATTTCAGAGAGTAATTCCTCCTCGGCATCGGATGAAACGAGCGGTTCCTCCGCCGGAGGAGAAACAGCGCATGATATGAATATCCAAGCCAAACAAGTAATTAAACGCATTCTATTCATATCATCACGTCGAGGAATGTGATGTAGCTACATCCTAGACATCAAAATCCCCAAACTCTCCCGGATCGAGATCTTTAAGCCGCTTTATCACATCGTCATCGCTGTCCGATCCGACGTGCAGGTTTCTCTTGTATGAATCGAAGAACTCGCTATCGATGTAGATATCCGCCTTTGCCCGAAGTGCAAGAGCGATCGAATCGCTCGGCCTCGCATCGATATAGAATACATCGCTGTTTCGATGAAGCACGATTCTCGCGAAGTACGTATCCTTCTGTATGCCGGTGATTTCGATTTTCGTGAAGGCGGCACCGAGCGTATCAACGATAATCTGCATCAGATCGTGCGTCATCGGCCGTTCGAATGTTTTCCCGACGAGGGCGGTGTAAATGGCGGTTGCCTCCGCCGGACCGATCCAGATCGGCAATACCTCTTCGCCCTTCTCTGCTTTCAGCAGAACGACCGGATGTTCGCGTTCCCGGTCGACGGCGATCCCTTTGACGTAAACCTTGATCAGCCCCATCTTTTCGTTCTCTCTTGCTTAATTGTCCTCAGTCTTCTGATCTTGCTGCATTCTCTCTTGAATGTTTTCGAGTGATTCGAGCTTCGGGTGCGGCTCGGCCATATTATTTATCATCCATTTCGCCGATTCGATTACCTCACCGTCAGGATATTCCTTGATGAGCTCTTGGAACGTCCGCCGTGCCTGGACGTAGTCCATGAGCTCCTCGGCGTAGACGAATCCGATCATGAAAAGCGCCTGCGATGCATACTCATTATCAGGATACTGCTCGGCGAGCTTTCGATAGTAGTGAATTCGACCGTACGGATCATCTTCCATCTGCGCAATCTCCCAAAGCTCCTCGGGAGTTCTCGTCTCCTTGGCGAGCATCTCGCGAACAAAGTTTTCCGGCTTATGCTTTTTCTTGAGCGCCAGGAGGCGAGCTTCGTACTCTGCCTTCGCTTTTTCGCTCCGAAGCTTGTCCATTATCTGTTTCCGTACTTCCGTGAGGGCTTGTACCTTCGCTTCATGATTCTCCCGTACCTTGACGACCGAGTATCCGCGCTCATGGGCGATGACACCGCTTATTTCGCCCACCTCGAGCTTGACCACTTCGTCGCTGAACTTCTGTGAATACCCGATGAACTTTATGTACCCCCCCGGATTGAAGTATCCGAGGTCACCCGTAACAGGAGCCGTCTGCTTATCTTCCGATTCTTCCTTGGCGAGTTTATCGAATTTCTCGCCCGCATCGATGCGTTTTTTCCAGGCAACCGCTTTCAGGCTGTCCTTGGAAAAAATATGAGAAGCCCTGATCAGTGCCCGCGTTGTAAACTCCTCCTCGTTGTTTCTATAGTACTCCTCGGTTTCTTCGTCACTGATTTCGATCTTATCGAATATCTCTCCCCTGATGTAGGCGTTCGCTAGAATTGATCTGCGGGCTTGCGCCAGCATGTCCCTGACTTCCTCGTCACGGTCGAGTTTCTCGTCCAGTGCAGCATTATAAATGAGTTGCTCTTCAATCATCTTGTCGACAAACTGCGCTTTGCCGCCCCTGCCTTCGAACTCGTCGCGCTGTTGCGGGCCCAGCTGATCGAATCTTTTGTCTACCTCTTCCATTGTTATTTTGGTCTTACCGATTCTGGCCGCGAGATCCTGATTGACCTTGAGGCTCTTTTCTTCTTTCGAGCAACCGACAATGAGTGCCATGATGACAATCATAAGAACGAAAACAATAACGAACCGTTTCATTATCGATACCTCCTCGATCGGCTCCATTGTGCTAGAGCAGTTCTTTCTTACCTTTACTCTCAATCGAAGCAATAAGTTCCTTGACTTTCTCGCTCTGGCCGCGCTTGCATACGAGGACAGTCGTGCCGCTTACGACGACGACAAGATTTTCCACGCCAATGGCGGCAGTCACACCGTCCGGATTGTAGAAGAGATTCCCCTGTGAATCGAGAACCTCTGCCTCCCCGAGTGTCACATTCCCCGCTCCATCGGATTGAAGGATATCGAACAGGGCGTCCCATGAACCGACATCGTTCCAATCGAAGTCCGCAGGCGCTACCAGCACATTGTCCGCTTTTTCGAGAATACCATAATCAACCGAGATCGCCGGCATCTTCGAGTATTCTTCCCGAATCACGGCGGCGGCGCCCTCGGTACCCAACGCATCGGCCAATCGCCCGAGCGGCGCTACCCCATCGGGAAGGTACCGTGACCAGGCCGAGAGAAAAACCGATGGTCTCCACATAAAAATCCCGCTGTTCCAGTAGAAATTGCCGCTTCGCATGTATTTCCCGGCCAGTTCCTCGTCCGGCTTCTCGTGAAATTTGTTTACCCTGTGAAAACTCTTCCCATCCCGCTCCTCGACCGAATCGCCGGCTTCGATGTAACCGTAGCCCGTTGCGGGGCGATCCGGCTTGATGCCGAAGGTAACGAGCACATCCGCACTTTCAGCAACCTCCGCGGCGGCTTCCACAATGGCTCGAAAGGCGCCGACGTCCCGTATGAGATGATCGGCGGGGCAACAGAGAATGGGGATATCACCGCCGTTTTTTCGGACCATCTCGGCCGCAACGGCCAGTGAGGGAGCGGTATTCCTGCCGACAGGCTCCGCGAATATATTTTCCATGGTGAGCTGCGGCAGGGAATCTCGTACGAGCGGTATCTGTTCTTCGAGTGTCAGGAGAAACAGGCGATCCGGAGGGATAAACTCGCTCAGCCTCTGATAGGTCAATGAGAGCATGCTCCCTTCCCCGGTGATGTCGAGATACTGCTTCGGCCGCGCGCTTCTGCTCTGCGGCCAGAAGCGCTTCCCCTTTCCTCCCGCAAGTATTACGGCGTACACGAGGTTACCTCGCTTTTGAATTGAACGGAAACCACATGCAATCCACGCATCCTAGATATAAATCGATCTATCACTCTCGTAGAACCGACGTGTCTACATATTCTCCAAGTACGTCGGCCATTTTCCGCTTGATACCGTTCAGGGACTGCTTTGATGTCGCTTCGAAGCGCAAAACGAGCACGGGCTGGGTGTTGGAAGCCCTGACGAGCCCCCACCCGTCATCGAACACGATTCGTGCGCCGTCCAAATCTATTACTTTATTGGTCTTCTTGAAATGATCACGAATCCGGTCGACGACCTCGAATTTCCGCTCATCTTCGCACTCGAGCCGTATCTCGGGCGTGCTCTCGTACCTGGGCAGATCCTCGAGCATCACGTTCAGGGGCGTGTCGCTCTGTGAGACGAGTTCTAAAAGCCGGCACGCTGCATAGATCGCGTCGTCATACCCGAAGTAACGGTCAGCAAAGAAAAGATGACCGCTCATCTCGCCGGCCAGAAGCGCACCTTCGTCTCTCATCTTCTTTTTTATCAGGGAGTGACCTGTCTTCCACATGATGGGGATTCCGCCGTGTTTTTTGATATCCTCCTCGAGCGCTTGAGAACACTTCACTTCGAATATCACGGCGGCGCCGGGATGCGCCGCGACAACATCTCTTGCAAAGAAGGCAAGCAGCTTGTCTCCCCAGAGGATATCCCCATTGTTATCGATAACACCGATACGATCGGAATCTCCATCGAAGCCGATACCGAGCTCTAGATGGTTGTCACAAACGGCGCTACGCAGAGCCCCAAGGTTCTTCTCGACGGTGGGATCGGGGTGGTGATTCGGATATGTGCCGTCGGGTTCCATGAACAGTTCCACCGGCTCACACCCAAGCTCGCGGAACAATTGCGGCGCCACGATCCCCGCGGTGCCGTTTCCCCCGTCAACCGCAAAGGAGACGGGCCGTGCGAGCTTCACATTTCGAGCGATATAATTAATATACTCGGTGTTGGCATCTTTGCTTTCGAGGGTACCGCCTCCCGGCGTATCGAGATCCGAGTCTGAAAGGGGTTTCAGCTCTCTTATATCTTCCCCGTATATGGTCCCTTCTCCGCGCAACACCTTGAATCCATTGAACTCCGCGGGATTATGACTTGCGGTTATCATGACTCCGCCGCTGATTTTCCATGACTTCGCGGCAAAGTAAAAAACGGGTGTCGGAACCATGCCGATATCGACGACATCGACTCCACCCTTCATCAATCCATCGGAGAGCGACTCGAAATAATCGTCACTGCTCAATCGATTATCCCTTCCGACGATCGCGGTCCGTATGTTCTCACGAACGAAGGTATGAGCCACTGCGAGACCGAGACGATATACCCCCTCGCGCGTCAAATCTTCGTCGACTACACCACGAATGTCGTATTCCCTGAATATTTTTCCCGGAATTTCGATCGCTTCCACCCCCCTCGCGGTCCCGGGTTATTCCTTTACAACCCAGACCTTAATTGAAACTTCCACATCACGGTGGAGCTGAATCGGAACCGTATATACCCCGAGTTTTTTTATCGGATCCTCGAGTATCACCTGCTTGTGATCCACCTCGAAACCCTGATTCTGAATGGCCCCTGCGATGTCGTGCGGGCTGACGGATCCGTATAGCTTGTCTTCCTCACCGGCCTGAACCACGATAGTGCACGAGAGGCCCTTCATCTTTCCCGCGACAGCCAGCAAATTACGCTTGACCTTGTTGTCACGAACATCTCGGAGGCGGCTCTCTTCCTCGAGCACTCGCTTCATTGCATCGCTAGCGGGAACCGCGAATCCCTTCGGCAACAGATAATTTCTCGCGTACCCGTCCTTCACCTTCACGACATCGCCTCGCTCACCGAGACGCTCTACTTTTATCTTTAGGATCAACTCCATTGTGTACCCCCCTACCGGTAATATTCCCTGGCAAATGGCAGAAGTGCTATCGCTCGCGCCCGTTTGATTGCATGGCTTAACCGTCTCTGATGACGGGCGCACGTACCGGTTATTCTCCGAGGGGTTATCTTTCCCCTGTCAGTGACGAAACGCCTCAACATGACATCGTTCTTGTAATCGATTTTCAATTTATCCTTGCAAAATCTGCATGGCTTCGATGATGTTCTCTTTTCCTTCTTTTTTTTCTTTGGTGGTTTACCGCCCATCTCACTACTCCTTCGGTACCGATTCCGTTTGATCCGTTTTCTCTACCGGGGGCGGGTTCTCATCGACGACAATGAGATGTCGAATAACATTGTCATCGAACCTGAAAACCCTGTTCAACTCTTTGAGAATATCGTTGTCACCGGAGAATCTCATCATGGTGTAGATACCCTCTTGAAGCTTGTTGATCGGATAGGCAAGCTTGCGCTTTCCCCATCGATCGATGTCGTGAACCGTGCCCTTTCGCGATGTTACAATTTCGCTGAAGCGTTCGGCTTTCTCGGCCACCGCATTTTCTTCGAGGGTTGGATTGAGTATGTACGTGCATTCATATACGCGCATCGGCGGGTTCCTCCCTTCGGACTACAACGACTTTCCCCCATAGTTGGGAAAGTAGGGATTTACTGCCTCGGAACGGCTCTGTAACGTGTCCCTATTCACATCCCCCGTTCCTCGGAACAGTGGAACGGAATATAACATAATGTACAACTTGGGTCAAGGGAAGGTTGCCGCCCGGCGCGGCCCGCGTGCTCATCCATCATCGCCCGGCGTTACGAGCGCGCTTACCCAACACTCTCCGGGGGCACTCTCTTATTATACTTCTGCATAGCCGCCGGTAATCCCTGCCTGAGCAGCGTCTCCACGGCGTCCGAGGAGGTCTCGACCATTTTTCGCGCCTCCTCCAGCTCATCGGGCAAGAATGGCTCGAGAACGTAATCGCTCCATTCTTCCCCGGTTGGGGGAGCGCCCACGCCCATCCTGAGCCGGGCGAAATCCTCGGTGCTGAGGTGCTCGATTATCGACTCCAAACCACGGTGACCGCCGCTCCCCCCCCCTTCACGGAACCGGAGCATACCGAGGGGCAGATTGATATCATCGCAGATGACGAGCAGGGAGGCTGGATCGACTGATTCGATCCGGGCCAGCAGTTTCCCGGAGAGATTCATGAAAACGCGTGGCTTCAAGAGAATCACACGCTTCGTCCCGACATCGAAGCCGCTCTCGAGTGCGGGTCCCGGCACGCTCTTCCATCCCGCGTCATTGCGCCGGGCAAGAAGATCGAGTGTCTCGAATCCGATGTTATGTCTCGTACCCTGGAAATCCGGACCTGGATTGCCGAGCCCGTAAAGAAAAGAAATATCAGACATTGGGATTTACGATTTTTTAGTCTCTCCCTCTGCTTCCTCACCCTCCGGGGCCTCCTCGCCTTCTGCTTCCGCCCCGGCTTCAGCCGCCTCCTCGGCCTCCTCGCCCGCAAGCTCCAGCTTCTTGGGAGGAGAGACATGAGCCACTGCCACATGAGAATCATCGAGAAACTCGAGCTGCTGGTACCGGTCCATGATATCGGAGATATAAATCGACTGGCCGATCTCCAGAGCGGATACGTCAACTACGAGTGCCTCCGGTATCTCCACCGGAGTGCACCGTACCATAACCTCCCGGATACCATGATCGAGTATGCCGCCGAATTCCTTCACGCCCCTCGCCTGTCCGACGAGATCGACGGGAACACCGACCTTGACTTGCTCGCCGGCCGATATCCTCTGGAAATCGATGTGAAGAATATCGCCGCTGACCGGGTGATGCTGAACGTCTCTCACGAGGATCAGCACCTCGCCCTTCTCACCACCCTCGATCTCGAGTTTCAGTATGAGATGCTCGCTCGTTGAATTATGGAGAATCGTCCATAACTCGTGTTCCGGGATGGTGAGTATTATCGGCTCTTTTTTGTGGCCATAGAGAACGCCCGGCACTTGCCCTTCCGCGCGCATTCTATGGGCCGCTTTCTTTCCGATTTCCTCCCTGATGCGCGACTTCAGCTTGATCTCTCGCATTGATTCCTCCAGTATCAATCGAACAGAATGCTAATAGACTCCTCTTTATGTATACTCAATATAGCTTCACCAAGCAAATCCGAGATATCAAGGACTTTGATCTTGCTGCACTGTCCATCGTCCGTGAACGGCACAGAGTTTGTCACCACCATTTCCTCGATGCATGATTTCTCGAGCAGCTCGAGCGCCGTGCCCGACAAAACGGGATGCACCGCCGCTGCTATGATTTTCCCTGCTCCCTCATGCTTGAGCGCCTCGGCGGCCTGTGTAATCGTGCCGCCCGTGCTGATGATATCATCGAGAATGACGATGTCGCATCCTTTGACAGCACCGATAACATTCATGATCTCGGATTCATCCGCGGTCGCTCTTCTCTTGTCGGCGATCGCGAGATCGGCGCCGAGTTTCTTGGCAAACGACCTGCTCATCTTGATGCCGCCGACGTCGGGAGAGACAACGGTCAGATTCTTGTACTTCTTCTTCTCAAAATATTTAAGCAGAACCGGCGTTGCAAAGAGATTATCCACCTGGATGTCGAAAAAACCCTGTATCTGGGCGGCATGGAGCTCGAACGCGAGAACACGGTGCGCGCCGGCGGTCGTGATCAGGTTCGCGACGAGCTTCGCGGTGATCGGCACCCGCGGACGATCCTTCCTGTCCTGTCTCGCATACCCGTAGTACGGAATTACCGCCGTTATCCTCTTTGCGGACGCCCGATGACATGCATCGATGATGATGAGAAGCTCCAAGAGATTGTCGGCGGGTGGAAATGTCGATTGAATGATGAAGATATCCTGCCCGCGGATATTCTCTTCGATTCCGACGCTTATCTCTCCATCAGAAAACCGCCCGACCTTCACATTGCAGAGCTTTATCTCGAGTTTCTTGGCGATTTTGCCCGCAAGCTCCGGATTGGATGTTCCAGAAATGAGCATCATCTTGTCATTCATTTCTATTTCCTCCAAAAAAAAGTGACCGTTTTGGCCACCGATTCATCTCTTTTTCTGGCTGGGGCGGGAGGATTCGAACCTCCGATCCAGGAGCCAAAGTCCTGTGTCTTGCCGCTTGACGACGCCCCAATCGATAGATCCCGAATCTCTTCGTAGCTATCGAATCAATCGTTCGATATATCTATTCCTGCTTCCGCTGCCAGCTTTTCCTTTTCCTCGTTATATGCGATAACTATCTGGTCCTCCATCCAGCTTCTTGTTTCGTTATTAATCGGATGCGCTATGTCTTGATATGTTCCATCGGGTCGTTTTCGACTCGGCATGGCGACAAAAGTACCCTTTGCCCCATCGATAATCTTCAGGCCGCGGACCACGAAACAATTATCAATCGTAATGCTTGCAAAGGCTTTCAACTTGTTGTCGTCACGTAATGAAATTCGTATTTCAGTGATCTTCATGTTGCCCCCCCTAGAGCTAACACTATGAATTCGTATGGAGTAATTCTATCGCCTGATATACCGGTCGAACGATTTCCAAGAAAAACCCCTTGTCAATGAACCGTTTTCTTACCTCCTCCGCTTTCTTCGCTTCGCTAAACAGCGAGAAACACGCCGCGCCTGTGCCACTTAAAGTGTGAAGTAACGCCCCTTCCCCTTTAAGTACGGTGAGAATCCCACCAATCTCCGGAAACCGCTCGGATATACCCCTCTCGAAGCTGTTATGCGTACTCAGCTTCTTTTCCGGAAAATATTTTATACCTTCTAACAACGTCTTAAGTTTAGCCCCACCTCCGTTGCCTGTCAATAACAAATTGAGTTGCTCATAAGCCCAAGCGGTAGAAATGGTTACATCAGGCTTAACAATAAGGATCCAAGCATCCCGGAGCCCGTCAACCCCCTCGAGATCCTCTCCCAGCCCCCTCCCGATGGCAGGTGTGCCATGAATGAAAAAGGGAACATCACTGCCGATCTCAAGAGCCAGCTGCCCGAGCTCCTCCTTGTCCAACTGGAAATTCAGCAATGCGTTCAGCCCGATCAGCGTCGCCGCGGCATCGCTGCTCCCCCCGCCGAGCCCGGCCCCCGCCGGGATACGCTTTCGAACCTCGATGACCGCTCCCCCTCGGTAGCCGGTTTTGTCAAACATGATGCGCGCGGCACGGTGACAGAGATTATCTTCATCCCAGGGAATGGACGAGTCATCGCCCCTGACTGCAAGCGCGTCCGGGGTCGCTGATAGGGTCAGCTCATCCCACAGGGAAACCGGTTGGAACAGCGTTTCTATGTCGTGATACCCGTCGCTTCGCCGACGGATGACATCGAGGTAAAGATTGATCTTCGCTGCACAGCGGATATATACAGCCATACGGTTTAATCGTGTTAGAGACTTCGGCACCCTTTACGCCGGCTCACGGGACTCGTGCCGCCGCCCAATGCGGAAAACGAATCCCGCCGTGGTGGATTTACGATCCTTGCTGATACCGTTTCCAGAGACGCCCCCATTTCGTCTTCGAGAACTTGCGGATCTTCCCCTTCCCTACTGTCGGGTACCAGAGGAGATCGTGGTAGATATTGGAGGCGAGCGGTGCCCAGAAAACAAGCGGCGAATGGAGGGCTATTTTCTCGAGAAACCGCAGCGGCCCGCGCCTCAGCATCTGATCCCCCCAGATCACGAAACTCCGCTTAGTTTTGAAGTGGAGGTTCATATCGCCGATATCATCTCCGACGATTTCGATATTCTCGATTCGCGCTTCGCCGAGACCCATTTCGGTTGCGAGCCGGAGGTACTCAATCGACATGGGATCGAATCCCATGATCTTGGCCGCCACGGCATCGATTGCAACCGAATCGCCGCTTGCAAGGATGATGTCACCCTCAACCGGCTCCATCGTCCTCGGTCCGGCGCCGTCACCGCAAATGGTTCCATCCATCACGGCGAAGACATTCGGATGCAGCTCCCGCTGCATCAAGAGCAGATCGACGAGCACTTCGTGAATATACTTGTGCGCATAGTGACGAACCTCCTTGAGCAACCCGCCGAAAGCGTTCTTTGTTGCGCCGGTCGTCACTGAATGTCCGTGCGTCTTCACCGTGGGAAGATGGAGAATATCTCTGCCGATGAACATCTTCGGTATCTCGATCCCCTCCGGGAATATTTCGTTCAGCCGCAGCAGGTCGGACCGGAATTCATAGACGATCCATTCGACTTCGGGCAGTGCCGTATACCCGAGACCATACTTGTCGAGCACGGGCGTCCAGAGGTTGTTCCGCGCTCCCTTATGGGGATCCGTCACCACCGTCTTGTTCTCGAGAGGAAGTATCTGTTCCCTCGTATACCCGCGCTCGAGGAGATCCAGAATCACGCCTTCGAGCTGCCACGGCTGGCTGGAGCAGGCGGGGTAGTATTTAGTCCACGAGAGATTGAGCTTTACAATGAGTTCCCGTTCAGCGGTGAGCTGCGCATCCGCTCCCGCGGACTCCATAGCACGGTGGATGTCGCCGAGTACCGTTTCAGGAGTGGTGCGCACAACAGCAACTTTCGAATCCACTTGAATCGCTCCTTGCAGCGCATCGCGCTTCTACGCGCGAATAATGATGAAGACAACCGCGACAAACCAGAGAAAAACATCGACGAGAATGGATTTTTCAGTGATAAGCACTCCCGAGGGATCACCGCCCTCGTTCTTTCTATAGACGAGATATAAATACCTCATGATTCCAAATACAACAAAGGGAATCGTATAAACGAGATTGATCGTGCCGAATTTCTCCACGGTACCGGGCCATACCGTGTAGATCGAATAAGAGATAAGCGCCGCTGTTGCACATAATCCGACGAGCTGATCGAGTAGGCGGCCCGAGTACTCCCTGAGCGAGTTTCTATGGCTGGCTGCACTCTCGAGCACGTAAATCTCGTTTCGTCTCTTGCAAAAGCCGAGGAAGAGAGAGAGAAACAGGGTGCATATCAGAAGCCACGGCGAGAGCTCGATATCGGGAGCATCGGCGTGCAGAACCGCCACCCCCGCGGCGGCCCGAATGAGAAAACTAAAGGAAATCGAAATCACATCGAGGATCACGATATTCCGCAACACGAGGGTGTAGACGAGATTGAGCACTACGAAGGCCACCGAGAGAAGGAAAAATTCCATCCCGAGAAACCACGACGCAAAAAGCATGCAGCCGAGCAAAACAATCGCAAATAAGAGAGCCGGAGCAACATCGATCGCGCCTGAGGCAAGAGGCCTCCTGCATTTTTCCGGATGCTCCCTGTCCCTGTTTCGGTCGATGATGTCGTTGAAGATATAGACCGCCCCGGAGAGAAAACAAAAGATCACAAAACCGAGCGCGCTTTTCTTGACGAGGATCACATCGGAGAACCGCTTCGAAAATGCGACGCCTGCGAAGAGGACGAGGTTTTTCGTCCATTGCTTCGGTCTCATCAGCACGAATATGTTCCAGAGTGTTTTCATGGCAGTATCGGCAGATTAACTGTCGTCGGGGTTTTCACGTTATGTCTTTCGTTCAATCCGAGGCAAGAATCATATCCTCGACGATGCCGCACAGGATATGTCCGAACATCATGTGAACTTCCTGGATCCTGGCGAAGTCATCGTGCGGGACGATTAAAGCGAGCCGGGAAAGTTTCGCGAGGCGGCCGCCGTTGCCACCCGCAAATGCGAGAGATGCCATGCCGAGCTCGTTCGCCGCCTCGACCGCGCGCACAACATTGGGCGACGTCCCGCTCGTTGAAAGGGCGAGAAGAACATCGCCTCCCTTGGCGCAACTCTCGAGCTGTTTCGAAAATATCTCTTCATACGAAAAGTCGTTCGCGATAGCTGTCACGATCGAACTGTTCGTTGTCAGGGCAAATGCCTTATACCCCTTGACTTTGCGTCGAAAGCGCCCGACGAGTTCCCCGGCGATGTGCTGGGCATCAGCTGCGCTTCCGCCGTTTCCGCAGGTGAATACGACGTTGCCGCCGCGAACCGCATCGGCAATGATCCGAGCCATCTCGATCACCTTGCCGGACTCGGCTTCAGGAAAGTCGCTCAGTAATTGTCCGAGAGCCTCGATCTCCGCATAGACATTCTGCAGGTAGCCCGTGCGCTCTTCTTTCATCATTCGTCTCACTTCGTAAGTGCAACGATCGAAATGACCACCGCGGTCACACCGAGCAGGCCGCTGAAAAATTCGGAGAATATTCTGGCCTTCGACCTTTTTACGATAATGACATCACCCCTGTTCGGCCGCGAATCGCCATCCGCATTGCGGGAGGTTCCGTCGGACGAGTAGATCACTATCCGGTCCACACTGCCGACGCTCGTCGGTCCGCCGGCGAGACCGATATACTGAACCACGGTCCATTCATTTCGAAAGAGAAACTCTCCCGGAACCTGCACTTCACCACCAACGGTAACGGTTCGACTCAGGTTGGGAACGTGCAGGATGTCGCCGTCATTGAGCAGCAATCCATCGTCATCACCGGGCACCAGGTAATCTTTGAGATTTACCGCTATCAGCTCACTGTTCCCCCTTTGCAGCGAGGCGTGCTCGAGGTCTGCAAATTCATTGAAGCTTCCCGCGCGAACGAGCAGCTCGGATAATCCCTCTCCGGGAGCGAGGAAGAAACGGCCCGTTCTCCTGACTTCCCCGAAGACAAACACCCTGCGCATCTCCTTGCGGGCTTCGTATGTATTAACTTCGTCGAGATCTTTCAGTTCGAGATCGAACCGGTCACTCGTTACCGAAAACGTGGCTATGCGGTTCGGCTCTTCAATTCTGCTCACGAGCACGCTGTCCTTGAGCGCCTCGGCGGTGAATCCGCCGGCGAGATCGATCAGATCATATATCGTTTCTCCCGGCACGATCTCGAAAAAGCCCGGTTTCCATATCTGGCCGAGGATAACCACGCGCCATCCACCCGGTGGAACATGGACGCGATCACCGCCCCGCAGGTACGGGTTGTTGGTGAGGTCGCCTTTGAGCTGAAACCGCAAGAGATCTACCCTGATCACCTCTCCCTCACGTTCGAGGGTGATGAGCCTCGAGGAAGCCTGTTTCTTCATTCCCCCGGCCCGCTCGATAGCGTCCGATACCCGTTGCACGGCCGAAACCTTCACGAAACCGGGATTCGCCACCTCGCCGGTCACGAAAACCCGGAATACCCTCGGCGAAAGGAGATGGCAGAACAGCTCGATATTCTTGTAGTACTTGCTCACCCGCTTCGAGAGTTCCTTTCGAAAATCGCTGAGGCTCAAGCCGTCGGCGTGAATTGCACCGACCCCCGGTATGAAGACATCTCCCTCCGGCAGGATCGTGGGCATGAACGTTCTCGATTCAGGTCCCATGATATTGATAAGCAGCTGATCGTTAGGGCCTAGAACGTACTGATCGGGATCGACGGCCTTTTCGAGAATGGGCATCTGAATCGGTTGCTGCAGCACCTGCTCCTGCGCTTGCTCCCGAACTTCCGTTCCTTCCTCCCGAAACGTGAAGCCACTGCTCTGGGCGCAAGCCTGCCGGGATTGAAGTGTCGGCGTCGCCAACAGCATTAAAATCAAACAAAGCACTCGTGCAGTATTCATGTCACTCCACCGCAATTTACCATTAAGACACCGATCGAAGAACATGCTCCGCTAACCATCCATGTCTCCTTTGACTCTCTCTATCACTGTCACTGTTCGCGCGCGACTTTTTCGATTTATATGCCTAAGATATCAATCTTTCTACAATTTTTGGCAATGCTTTGAATACTTTTTTTTCACTGCCGGCGTCTTTCGTGCCCAACTGGGCGAGATGCTTCTTGCCGCCCCCGCCCCCGCCGGCCACCGGTCCGAGCTCGCCGACAAGCGCATCCGCCGTTATCCCCCGTTCCTCGATGAGATCATCGGTAACGGTGACAACGAATTGCAGTTTCCCCTTGAGCGGGGCAGATAGAACCGCGACGCCGCTCTTCACCTTGCCGCGAAACGAGTCGGCCTGGTTTCTGAGAGCGAGAAGATCGGTGACCGAAACACGCCCCCCCGCAACGAGTATTCCGCCCACGTCAGACCCCTGCTTGATGATGCGGTCGAGCTCACCTCCCACCTCTCCGCTCTCCAATCGCCTGAGACGTTTGCGCAAGGTGTCGTTCTCTTCGAGCAGCGATCGAAGCCGCTTGACGGTTTCGTCCGGCGACACCTTGATAAGATCGGCGACCTCTTTCCCCCGCGCGGCGAGCGAGCGCACGTAATCGAGCGCCTTCGCGCCGGTAAGCGCCTCGATTCTTCTGACACCCGCCGCTACGCTGGATTCCGAGACGATCAGGAAGAGACCTATGTTTCCAGTGTCACCGACGTGCGTGCCCCCGCAGAGCTCCGTCGAGATATCGCTGATTCTCACCACCCGCACACTCGTTCCGTACTTCTCGTCGAAGAGGGCTATCGCCCCCCTCTCGACCGCCTCCTGGTATTCCATCCATTCGGTGCGCACCTGGATCGATTCCCTGATCCACCTGTTCACCTGCGCTTCGATCTCTCGCAGCGCTTCGGAGGAGATGGCTTGAAAATGGTTGAAATCGAAACGGAGCCGCTGGTCATCGACGAGTGATCCGGCCTGCGCGACGTGGCGCCCCACGATCTCCCGCAGTGACGCGTGAAGGAGGTGGGTCGCCGTATGGTTGCGGGCTATGGCGAGGCGCCGCGCGTCGTCCACCTGAACCGTGATCTTTCGCTCATGTTTGATGAGATCCTCGATCGTTGCCGCCGGTTCGGAAGACTCCACGAGGTGAACGATCTCCCCGCCTCTCTTGAACACGTTTCGAACATTCAGCCGGTAACCGCCGAGCTCGATCCATCCGATATCGGCGACCTGACCGCCCGATGTCGCGTAGAATGGAGACCTGTCCAGCACGAGCTCGAATGCCGTCCCTAAAGGATCCTTCCACCGGATATCTCCGCCCGCCGCTTTCTCCACCGCGCGGTATCGCCTGATGGCGGCTTCACCGCCGACGCTCTCATACCCGGTGAAAACCGATCTCTCCCCGGTCGTCACCTCGCTCATCGAAACGATCTCCTGCTCGCCGGCATCGAATCCGCTCTGATCCTGTGCCCTCCTGCGCTGTTCCTCGATCGCACGCCTCAGACCCTCTTCATCAATCGTGAGTCCCGCCTCCGCCGCGAGCGCCCGCGTCAGCTCGAGGGGAAGCCCGAACGTGTCATACATGACAAACGCACGTTCGCCGTCTATCTCGTTTTGTCCGCTCTCCCTCACCTCGCCGATCAAGGACTCGAGCCGCACCTTGCCCGTCTCGAGGGTGCGGTAGAAGTTTTCCTCTTCCGATCGAATGATCATAGCCGTATCCCGGCGCCGCTCCTCGAGCTCGGGGTAGGCAACCCTCATTATTTCGACAATCACATCGACGAGATTGTGAAGGAACGGTTTCTCGATGCCTAATATGTAGAACCTCGTCAGTGCTCTTCTCAGGAGCCTGCGCACGAGGTACCCCCGCCCTTCGTTCGCCGGGTAGATCCCCTCCGATATCGTGAATACGAGGGCACGCGCATGGTCTGCCGCCATATTGATATCCATCTGCTCGGCCTCGCCGATATCGATGCCGGCAGGAATAAGATCGATCAGCGCATCGATAACCGGCTTGAAGAGGTCGGTATGGAAGTTGTCGTCTGCGCCCTGCATAATGGTGGCGAGCCGTTCGAGTCCCAATCCGGTGTCGATGCCGGGCTTCTCGAGCCGGCGGTATTCACCGCTCTCCTCGAGAAAGAACTGGGGGAAAACGAGATTCCAGAACTCGACGTAGCGGTCGCAGTCGCATCCCGGCGCGCATGTATCGAGGCCGCAGCTCTTGTCGGCGCCCGTATCGTAGTAAATTTCCGAACACGGACCACAGATCCCCGTCTTCCCTACCGGCCCCCAGAAATTGTCCTCCCTGCCGAGGCGAACGATCCTGTCAGCCGGCATGCCGATACCTTCATTCCATATTTTATATGCCTCGTCGTCTTCATGATAGATACTGACGAAGAGCTTCTCTTCAGACAAATAGAGCAGATCGATGACGAATTCCCAGGCCCAGGCGATCGCCTCCTCCTTGAAGTAATCCCCGAAACTGAAGTTGCCGAGCATCTCGAAGAAGGTGTGGTGTCTCAGCGTCTTCCCCACGCTCTCGAGATCGCCTGCACGGAGGCACTTCTGCACGCTCGTCGCCCGATTGTATGGAAGATTGCCGGTATCGAGGTAGTAATCCTTGAACTGGACCATGCCGGCGGACGTAAAGAGAAGTGTAGGATCGCCCTTCGGCACGAGCGGCGCACTGGGCATCTCCACGTGGTCCCGGGCGAGAAAAAAATCGATATATGCCCGCCTGATTTCCTGAGCTGATCTAATCTTCTCGTTCATCGTGCCTTCCGGTGAGCCCTCCTCTGAGGATTCTCGCACATATGTCGTTTACGATAGCGGTGCTGAATCCCCGCCGCGACAGCAGTCCGTTGATCCGCCGAACGGCGCGCTTCCTCTCCATTCCGTGCTTCAATCGCGCCCGCGCAACCTCGAGGGCGAGCTCTCTCTCCCGCTGCGGCGGCAGCTGGGCGGCGATCTCCGCCACGATAATCTCGCCTGCTACACCCAGCTTCCGAAGCTTCTGTCTCAGCAGATGCGGTCCCGACGGCTTATGCGCCGTAACGTACCGGATGTACGAGGCAGCCAGTTTGCGATCGTCGAGGTATCCCTGCTGCTGCAGTGATCGAACCACTTCGCCGATCACCGCCGAGCGCGATAAACCCCTGTCGGAGAGGGAATTACGAATCTCCTGCTCGGTGCGGTCCCGGACGGAAAGAAGCCGGTAGGCGATAGCGAGCCCCGCAGAAACGGCGAGCGGGCCTTTCAGTTCCTCGATCTCCCTCGAATCGAGTTCGAATCCTACCTCGAGGAACCGTTCGTTTCTCGGCTCGCCCAGGAGGAGAAACTTCCTCCCGTGCGAGGTCTCTATCTCTCGCAGCCTGCCTCCCCGGCGGCGGACATCGACGACCCGCTCTTTTGTGCTATTTCGATTTCCCACCTTCAGGCACTACCGTTGCCGCAGGGAGTTCGAGCCCGTAATGGCCTCTGATTGCCTTATCGATCTTCTTTCGGATATCGGCGTTTTCCTTCAGGAAGAGACGGGCGTTATCCTTGCCCTGGCCGAGCCTCACCTCTTCGAAGGAGTACCAGCTGCCGGTCTTGGAAACGATGTCCGATGCCGAGCCCAACTCCAGGAGATCGCCCTCGTAGCTGATCCCTTCACTGTAGAGGATATCGAATTCCGCCTGGCGAAACGGCGGGGCCACCTTGTTTTTGACGACCTTCACCCGAGTCAGGTTCCCGATCACCTGGTCGCCGTCCTTGATCTGGCCGATCCGTCTGATATCGAGACGTACCGTGCTGTAGAACTTGAGCGCCCTGCCTCCCGAAGTCGTTTCCGGATTGCCGAATAGCACACCGATCTTCATCCTGATCTGATTCGTAAAGATCATGCATGTTTTCGACTTCGAGACGGCCCCGGCGATCTTGCGAAGAGCCTGTGACATGAGCCGGGCCTGCAACCCGATATGGGAATCCCCCATCTGTCCCTCGATCTCCGCCGCGGGAACGAGGGCGGCCACGGAATCGATGACCACGACGTCGATCGCGGCGCTCCGTATCAGCACCTCAGCAATCTCGAGCGCCTGCTCCCCCGTATCCGGCTGGGAGACGAGAAGGTTGTCCACGTCGACACCGATCTTTCTCGCGTAACCAATATCGAGTGCATGCTCGGCGTCGATAAATGCGGCGACACCGCCCAAGCGCTGCGCATTGGCCACAATGGAGCAGGTCAATGTCGTTTTTCCCGAACCCTCAGGACCGTAGATCTCGATGATCCTGCCGCGCGGAACGCCTCCGATCCCCAGCGCAATATCGAGTGCGAGGCTTCCCGTCGGAATGCTCTCGACGGCGAATAGTGCCCCCTCGGCCCCGAGACGCATGATCGAGCCCTTTCCGAACTGCTTCTCGATCCGGTCTACGGCCAGCTCGATGGCCCTTTCCTTGTCACCGACCGCCATGGCGGTCTTTTCCTGGCCGCCGCTCACCCGATCCTTACTCTCCGTTTTTTGCTTTTTCATCTCCATCCTCCCACTTCATCCCCCATTTCATCGATAGGGTTCAACACAAAACCGCTTCAACCGCTGACCCCACACCCCCTTTCATCACCGCTAAAGGCCGAAGCGATAAACCACGCCGGATTCCCGTCCGAAGCATGGATCCCGCTCCTCTCATAGAATAGAAGCAACAGATAGTTTTTATAGCATCCAAGCCCGTTGATTTCAATGAAATTCGCATCAGAGCTCATAGGTCTCGACAACCTCGTACATGGCGCCCCGGCTACTCAGAATGCTCCTCATGAGGACAAAATCATCCACCTTATGACTCACCGAAGCAGGCAACGGGGGAACGTCCCGCAGCTGTTCCCGAATCGCCTGCGGGAGCGGCCGCTTGATACGTGAGAGGGTCAGGTGCGCACGGAACGGCCGTCGTTCGGGCTCGAAGCCGTATCTTTCTAGGTTCGATTCGAGGTTACGAGCGAGCCCGGCGAGCATTTCCACCCCCTCCTCCACACGGTAGAAGAGAACGTGGGGACGTGACAGCGACGGGAACCCACCGAACCTGCCGAACGTGATTGTAAACGGGACCGCACCGGAAGCCGTTCTTGAAGCAGCCTCGCCGAGCGACGGCAGGAGCTCGTCAGCAACCTCACCGAGAAACTTGAGTGTCAGGTGATAGTTTTTCGGCGGGATCCACCTCCATGGGGGGCTATTCACCGGAAACGAATCGATGTGTCGAGCCACCAAGGTGCGGACCGACTGCGAAAGCGGAACGGCGAAAAAAAGCCTCATGACTTCCTCCTGTAGGGCTCGAGTCTCTCGTTATCGCCCATGAGGTACAGGCGCAGCAGGTCGAGTGCCGCATAGGCGGCGCGGTATCTGATCAGATCGCGGTCTCCGGCAAGCCTGAGCTTCTTGCAGAAACACTCCCCGGCGGCCGCCAACCCGATGAAACACAATCCGACCGGTTTCTGCCGCGAACCTCCCTCCGGCCCGGCGATTCCGGTCGTTGCGAGCGCGCAGTCCGAGCCGGCGATGTCCCTCGCTCCGACGGCCATGGCGGTGCAGACCTCCTCGCTCACCGCACCGTGCCTTTGAATCGCTTCAGCATCGAGCCCAAGCCTCTCGATCTTCGCCTCGTTGCTGTATGTTACGAATCCCTCGAGGAACTGTCGGCTCGCGCCGGGTATCGAGACGATCAGGTGCGCTACGAGCCCGCCCGTCATCGACTCTGCGATCGCCAGGCTCTTCCGCTTATTAGCGAGAAGTCGAAGGACATTCTCTTCCAAACTCTCCTCACCCGCTCCATATATCTTCGTACCAAGGGCGTCCGTGATGGCATGGAACACCTGCGGCTTGATGTCGCCCGGGACGTAGATATCGACTCCGGAGGGTGAGGAGATAATCGAGAGCGACCCGAACAGCTCGTCATCGATCAGGTCACGCAAGATATCTTCAACGTCCGTCTCCGAAAGCCCGAACGTTCGAAGCCGTTTCTTCGATACCTCTCCCGGCGCGTCCAGCGCGGGCAGAACATGGTCGGTGAACATCACCTTCATCTCTTCGGGAACGCCCGGCAGCAAAAAGAGCCGTGACTCCCCGACATCGATGCGCAGGCCAACGGCTGCTCCCACCGTATTGGGCAGAATTTCAGCTCCCTTCGGAACCCTCCCCTGATCCCGGTATGAATCGGGCATCTCTCGTCCGAGCTCCCGGAAGCGGGAGGCGATATCATCAACTATCTCGCTGCGCACTTCGGTTTCGAGCCCGAAGGCCTCTATCACGGCGTCTTTTGTCACGTCGTCGATCGTGGGCCCGAGCCCCCCGGTGACGATCACGATCCGGCTTCTCTGAATCGCCCCGGAGAGTTCGTATGCAATGAGCTCGGTGTTATCCGCGAGAATCGCACACCGCTGCGGCGCCAGACCGACCGATGTGAGGACGATCGAGAGATACACCGTGTTGTCTTCGGAAACCTCTCCGATGAGCACCTCGTCGCCGATCGCTATGATCTCGACGCTCTCACTCATTGCCCGTCCGCCTTTTCACCGGCATTTCGGGACGCATGCCATGCCGATCCGGTCAGCCGATATTGAATACATAGATCAGAACAAAGAGAACGATCCGCGCATAGAGGCCCGCGAGCACATCATCAATGACGACGCCGAATCCGCCGCCGATTTTCTGTGAACGGCCGGCGGGAAACGGTTTCACTATGTCGAAAATCCTGAACAGCACGAAGGCGATGATGGCTGTCGTCCACGATGGCTCGACCATGAACAGAGCCACCTGCATTCCGACTATCTCGTCGATTACGATACACGAAGCATCCTCTCCGTAATACTTCTCCATCTCCCGGGAGATGTAAACTGCTATCGGCGCTGTAATCGCTAGTGCGATCGGACCGGCGAGCCACCCACCGCCCGGAAGAAACAGATAGAGCAGAAGGTACACGAAGCTCGCGCATGATGCCGGCGCTATCACCGCAAATCCGGTGTAGAAGAATGAACCGAATATCACGACGAGGAACCGCTTCATAGCTGTCCTTTCAATTCATGCGAATAATCGTTCGTAGAGGGATTCGATTTGCGCGATGTTTCTCTCTGTGAGAAATCGCTCATAAACCCTCTTCTTTCCGCATGCCCCGATCCCCTCCCGGTACGCGTTGTCACTCAGCAGGGAATCGACGGCGCCGGCGAGGTCGGATTCGTCGCCGGGCGTAACGAGAATGCCGGAGACGCCGCTTTCGATGATCTCCGGCGGACCGCCGAAATTCGTCGCAACGACCGGCACCCCCAGGATCATCCCCTCGAGTATGACATGACCGAATGGTTCGGGCTCCGTGGAGGCGTTTATCAGCACATCGAGGCAACGCACGAGATCGGGGATATCTTCACGATATCCGAGGAAGACGATCGATTCGGCGATTCCGTTCTCTACGATAAATGTCTCGATACCATCGAGGAAAACTCTGTCATCGCCCCTGACGTTCGACGTGTCACCGATGATGAGACATCGCAGATCGGGGTATCGCGCATTGAGCAGGGCAACCGCCTTGACGACGATGTCCTGCCCCTTCCACCGCTTGATATTCCCGACGATTCCGATCGCAGGCTGATCCGCGGCTATTCCGAGCAAAGCCCTCGTTTGTTCCCTGCCGCCGCGCAGGCGCCCGAGAAAATATTCGGGATCGATCCCGTCATTGATCTTCACGAACCGTCCGTTGCCGGTAACGCCGTGGCGCCGCAATAATTCCAGCATGAATTCGGCGATGACAATTACCGCGTCGAATCTCCTTATAAAGAATTTTCGGAGTGTCGTCACCTTGGGGATCCGCCGGTTGTGCGTGATGCACTTCACACCGGCGAGCTTGCATGCGAGCAGCCAATCGTATCCCTTCATCATGGAATTGTTCAAGTGAACGAGATCGATCCTGTTTTGCATCAGGTATGCAAGCCTTCGCACGCAGGACGGAATGTACGATATAAAGATATTGATCGTCTTCTGGATGAACCTTGCTATATCGTGGCCGATTCCGCTGCCACCCCGCCCAGCCGTCAAGAATTCGAGCGTGCCGTAGGTAGGATGGATATCCACAGAGCAGTAACGCTCGAATTCCGCTCTCAAAACATTGTCACGGTAAAAGGCGACGAGCGGCTCATACCGCTCGTGATCGATGTGTTTGACGATATCGAGCAGACAGTAGTGAGACCCGCCGATCGTCATATCCAGGTTCTGCTCGACGTATAGGATTCTCTTTCTCACCTTAAAGACAATAGATACTTTGAAACAGATGCGATGTCAATTGATCAATCGTTGCGCGTGGCGGGCTCGCGCAACGAGCAGAAGGGAATCACGATCAGGAAAGTGCGCGTAGCGCGCTCTTGGCAACCGCCTTGAGGGTATCGAATACGCCGACGCCCTGCGTGGCCACCGCTTCGAATGAGGGGCACTTTTTCTGGTTGAGCTCCTGCTGAAGTTCTTCGACCGGGATGATCTCGGGCATATCCCGCTTGTTGTACTGGATCGCGTAGGGTATCTCCTCGAGCTTGAGGTTGTACTCCGCAAGGTTCTCGTGGAGATTGTAGAGGCTTTCGATGTTGGCGTCATAACGGCTCTGCTGCGAATCAGCCACGAAAACAATACCATCGACACCCCGGAGTATGAGCTTTCTGCTGGCGTCGTAGTATACCTGGCCTGGAACGGTGTAGAGATGGAATCGTGTCCTGAAACCCTGAACCTTGCCGAGCTCGAGCGGCAGAAAATCGAAGAAGAGAGTGCGATCCATCTCTGTGGCGAGTGTGATCAGCTTCCCTTTCGTATCCGGTGTCACCTTGTCGTAGATATACTGAATGTTGGTTGTCTTTCCGCAGAGACCGGGGCCGTAGTAGACAATCTTTACGTTGATCTCTCTCGAAGAGTAGTTGATCAGTGACAACTCGTCCCCCCTAATCCGAGAATAGACTGTCAATCTCGATTTCGGCTTGTGCCGTGAACTCTTCGTCGAATTCCGTGAGTTCCTCGTTCTCGTACTCGAGTTTGTCGTAGAGCTGACGAATCACCGTGGCGAGATTATCGACCGCCTTCTTGGTTCTCAGCCGAACGAGTCCGAGTGTCGTTCGCTTGTCGAAGAGCACGACCATGATGATGTTTTGTTCGATTCGCGCGAGGTACATGCTCTCGTTGCTCCCCTGATGATAGAGCGTCGAAAAGTCTTTTTCACCGATCAGCTTAGCGAGCTGGGCGTTTGCCTCGAAATCGGCGGCACAGAGGGACGCAAAGCTGTACATGTCGAATTCGGGCTCATCTCCTACACTGGCGATGAGCTGTCCCGTTTTATCGAGCAGGAGCACGGAAGTCGCGTTAGCGTTCTTGAGAAGTTCCTGAATGATCGTATTAATCGCCCAGTAATCTTCTTCGAATAACTTCCAGTTCGTCCTGACCATATCTGACCTTCTTTTCTAAAGGCCTCGCCTAGATCGGTTCACGACCTTCGAGGGCTTTCGTTATGGTCCCTCGATCAACATACTCGAGGGAACTGCCCATAGGGAGTCCGCGAGCGGGCCGGGTGATCTTCACTTCGTGTTTATCAAGCATCTTCGCAATGTATAGCGTCGTGGTATCGCCTTCCACGCTTGGATTTGTCGCCACTATGACCTCCCGTATTCCTTCCTCTGCGACTCTCTTCTCGAGCTGCTCCAGGTTCAGATCTTCTGGACCGATTCCGTCAAGGGGAGAAAGCACTCCATGCAGTACGTGGTAGCGGCCCCGATACTGGCTGGAGTTTTCGAGAATATAAACGTCGGCCGGCCGCTCAACGACGCAGAGGATGCTCTCTGTCCTCGCCGGGTCGCTGCATATGTGGCAGATTTCTCCTTCGGAGAGGTTTCCGCATCGTCTGCAAAATCCGATTTTCTTCCTAACCTGCAAGAGCGTTTCGGCAAAGCCGTTTACCTCCTCATCCTCCATATTCAAAATCGCAAATACAAGTCTGCGGGCGGTTTTCTCTCCTATACCAGGCAATTTTTTGAAATGCTCGATCAATGCCTGAAGCAACGGGAGACCGTAATTCATTACTCACTCCTTTTACTAGCAAAAACCTTGCCTTAAAACGGGTTGGATAAAAAAAGAGAAGGAACGGGAAGAAATGGTTCTTTGATTTTCCGGGATCAGAACAGCCCCGGAATTGCCAATCCCCCTGTCAGCGTACTCATCTCGGCCTTGACCATCTCATCCACCTTCGAACGGGCCTCGTTGACCGCTGCAACGACGAGTTCCTCGAGCATCTCGATATCGGAGGGATCCACAACCTCCGGATCGATCTTTATGGAGGCGATCTCGTGTCTGCCGTTCATGACGATCGTCACCATGCCGCCTCCGGCGGACGCCTCGACCGTCCTCTCCGCCAGTTTCTCCTGGAGTTCGGCCATCTTCGCCTGAACCTGCTGTGCCTGCTTGAGGAGCTTTCCGATATCCTTCATTCCTTTACGTCCTCCTGTGTCCGAGGTTATTCAGATAACAGTTCTCCGTCGAACTCTTCGATGATACGCTTCATAACAGGCTCATTCTCAGCCAGTTCCTTCGGTACCGGAGCGGCCGCGGGCGGCTCGGACGCTTTATTCCCTGTATCTTTCGACTCTCCGGTCTCGACGATGAACCGACGGCCGAAAAAGCGTTCGAGCTGCGATTCGATATAGCGTCTGTTCTTGTCCTCGCTCACCATCTCCTGAGCGAAACGATTCTGGGAACTGAACGCGAGAACGATTTTATCGCCCGTCACCTCCCTGACCTGCGCGGATGTGAGCCAGATGCCGAGCGTGAGCTTCGATTCCCTCACCTGCGAGAGAAAGCGCTCCCACTGCTCCTTGCCGCCGAGCTCGGCGAGCGTGGCGCTCTCTCCGGTGTATCTCTGTCCGCCTTCGTCGCCCGCAGCAAACGTGCCGTCGGAAGGTGCATTTCCACCGCCCGGTGACACGTTTCCATCTAATGGCAAGTTCCTATGCACGCGCCGGTCAGATTTCACGTCTGCTTGTAACTGCTCTTTTTCACTTATGTGAGAACTCGCGGATGCGCCGGTGACCGGGTTGTTCCGGTTCCCCTCAGCATGCTGCTCCCCTCTCCCGGTCTCGGCGGAGCCCGTTCCCCCCCCCGACCCGCGGGGACCGCTCCCACGGACCTCGACATCGATGGAACCGAGTCTATCGATGAGATCCGTGAGCTCGACCGCCGATTCCCACGACGCCGCCTCGGCGATCGCCGCCTCGAGCTGGTACCGCGGTTGACTCGAGCCCTTGAACTCCCTGAACGATCGCGTGGATGAGCGAAAGAGGAAGAGAAGATCTTCCGTTTTGAAGACTTCACCGATAGTGCGCAACTCGCCTATCTCAGCGTCGGTCAGATCGAGCCACGCGAGAGATTCGCCGTCGCTCACGCTGAGAACGAGAAGATTCCTCAGCCCCTCGATGAGCCCGAGGAATAACTCCTCCATATCGAGCCCCGATGAGACGACGCGATCGACAACGGCGAGCGCGGCTGAGCGATCCCTACGGCCGATGGCGCCGAGAAGCTCCGTTACCAGATGCGTTTCGACGAGCCCCAATATCCTTCTCGTGAACGGAAGATCGATCTTGTCATCGCTTGCCGAGATACACTGATCGAGGAGGCTCTCGGCGTCCCTCATGCTTCCCTCGGCGCGTCTCGCAATCAAGACGAGCGCCTCCCGTTCGTACTTCACCTTCTCGCTCTTGCAGATTCTCTCGAGCTGGCCGATGAGCTCGTCGAGCTCGAGCCTCTTGAAGTTGAAACGTTGGCACCGCGACAGTATCGTCGGGGGAATCTTGTGGGGCTCGGTCGTCGCGAAGATGAAATAGACATGCTGGGGGGGCTCCTCGAGAGTCTTCAGCAGAGCATTGAAGGCCTGAGGTGTGAGCATGTGGACCTCGTCTATGATGTAGATCTTCGAGCCGCTCTGCGACGGTGCGTAACCGATCTTCTCCCGCAAATCCCTGATCTCGTCGATACCCCGGTTCGAGGCGCCGTCTATCTCGATTGTATCGAGGTGACGCCCCTCGATAACGGCCAGACACGAGGAACACGAGTTGCACGGTTCGGATTGCTTTAGATTCTCACAGTTTATCGCCTTGGCGAGCAGCCGCGCGGTCGTCGTCTTGCCGCACCCCCGCGGGCCGGCAAAGAGGTAGGCATGGGCGAGCCTCCCCTTCTCCACCGCTTTTTTAAGCGTATGGGTCACATGATCTTGTCCGACGACCTTATCAAACGTCTGCGGCCGCCATTTCCTGGCGAGAACGAGATAGGACATCGCTTGCACCGTCCCTTGGTAATACGGAGATCGTGCACCCGATTTCGAAAGGCATCCCCGGCTCTTACTTCGGGGTTAGCTCCGGCCAGGTAGATCCGCGGCACATGAGAATGCATGCGTACCGCTGCTACCTCCCGGTCCTGACGGGTTTGGCAGGTTCTCATTGCGCGGTACCTGGGCATCAACACCACTTCCCGCCGTCGATCGCTCGAAAATAACGCTTCCTCAACCGGGAATTCGACCCCGCTATAGCGGATTGCGGGTACAGGGCACCGCTACCTCCCCGCCTAGCACGATCTCCAATTCTTCTGGTGGAGATGAGCGGATTCGAACCGCCGACCCCCTCGTTGCGAACGAGGTGCTCTCCCAGCTGAGCTACATCCCCACCGTTACATTCATCGACAGTTGCCCTTTTTCGATGCGTCTCTATTTCAATGGCGGAGAGAGAGGGATTCGAACCCCCGGAGCAGTTGCCTGCTCAACGGTTTTCGAGACCGCCCCATTAAACCAGCTCTGGCATCTCTCCGCTGTATCACTCCCTTGGGCTCGAGAATCCGTTGTTCTGGCGGAGAGAGAGGGATTCGAACCCCCGGTGGGGTTTTGCCCCACACACGATTTCCAATCGCGCCGATTCAGCCAGCTCTCGCATCTCTCCGCCGCTTTTCCCCGTCTCGTACCGAACGAAAAAACTCATGAAGGAGATCCAGACACTCCTCCCGCCTGACTCCCCCCGTTACCTCAATACGATGATTGAAAAGTTCCGTCTCGTGGAAACTGTCGATAGAGCCACAGGCACCGCTTCTCGGCTGCCTCGCGCCGTATACCACCCTCGATATCCGGGCGAGGTAAAAGGCGCCAAAGCACATGTGACAGGGCTCGACCGTTACATAGACCGTGCACCCGTCGAGCCGCCAATCACCGAGCCGGGCCGATGCATCGCCAAGCGCGAGCATTTCGGCGTGCGCCGTTGCCACTTCGCGCGACTCCACCTCATTATGCCCGCGGCCGATCACCTCCCCCTCCTTCACAACCACCGCCCCGACGGCCACCTCTCCCATATGCAGAGCCCTCGAAGCCTCTCGAAGGGCCTCTCCCATCCACCGCTCGTCCATTATTCGATCAGTGCCCCCCTCTCGGGAATCGCTCCCACCAGTGATTCGAGCACGAGAAGAGCAACATCCTCAAACGGGGGAGCGGCATACATGTCACGCCCCCTTGCCGTCACGCCCGCCACCCTGCGCGTGACTCCGCCGCTAATAACCTGCTCCCGGTTCCCTTCCGTTCTCACCGATTCCTTGTAATTCTCATCCGTCGCTTCCCAGACTATTTCGCCCGTCGAGGGATCGATGAGGCTCAGCGTGGCGCCGACCTGCGTTGTGGATGCCGTCCCCGCCTCGCGGTAATCCGCTTCGTCCTTGTGCCACAGATATACGTGCGGGATCATGATGAGATCGACATCGAGGTTCCGCTTGATCTTCCCGAGGAATTCGAGATCCGCCTCATTCTCCAGGATCCAGGTCTTTTTGAACATTTCATATTCCGCCGCAGCCTGCGCGTTGTTTACGGCTCCTTTGAACTGCATCGGCGTAAGAAATGCATAATCACTCCGTAGGGCGATCAGATCTCTCAATGTCTTGTTCATGATCCGCTCCGATTCCCTTTCGGGATCCTGCCCCTCGCTCACTGAGCTGATAAATGGAGCGACGAGCACGGTGTTCGCGCCGGCGGGGTCGAAGTCGGGATCCATCACCACCTTGGAAGGGTGTGCTGGTTTGCAGCCCGAGGCAAGACAAAGTGAAGCAGCGAGCATGATAACCGGTATCTTAATCATGACTGTAACCTCATTCACGTTATGAAATTCTGCATTTCTAACGACTAATCAACATTACAGCGCGCGAAAGGCAATGTCAATATTGAAAACCTGGAGAACTGGAGAACCGGGAGAACCTGAAGAACCGGAGAACAATAAACGAACTCCCCGGCGGCGGCGTGTCCATTAGGCGCGGATCGTAGTTGTAATCCTTTTCATAACCGGATCTGATGCCACCGCTGCCGAACGTGCCGACCGCTCCCCTTATCCTCTGTATGATTCCACCGCAGACGACACCGTTGGCCGGGTAGTTCATGTTCGTGGTCGTGCCGCCGATCGTCGGGCGAGCGGTGAAGCACGACCGTCACCTCTGCATCGCACGGCGTATCAAAAGCATCGGTGATACTCGGCGGTTAGAGACCGTTGACTACGGCCTTGACGGGACCGGCGATGTTCGATGAATTCGACTCCTGCGGACAGCAGTCCCACGCGGTGACGAGGTAGTAATAGGCCACGCCGGGTTCGGGTCCGCTGGATAGCTCATGCGCAACGTCGTTCCACGAATATGAATGGATCCCCGTCGGCGTAATTGCGCCGATACAAATCCATTCTGCACCGCCTTCCTGGCGCCGGTAGACCGAATAATTGAAAACGTCCTCCTCACCGCATATCTCATCATACGACCCGCTGAAATCGAGCGTGATACTCTTGCCGACGTCTTTCGGCGTATCGACCACGGTGAGACTCATCGGCGGTCCCGGCGGTAGCCCGCAAGCGTGGAGGTTGCCCGTGCCGACATTGCGAGGCCGCACCTTGCTCGACATGACTACGGAGCGGTAGGAGCGCGGATGTCCCGGCGACCCCTGCGGACCGGAATAGCCCGCCTCTATCATCGGCGACTCGATCTCGACAACGATCTCGACTTCGACGATCTTCGACAGCTCGTTTTGGGAAACGGCTGTAACCGCGGCGATCTCGGCCTGGCTCATGATGCCGTCGCCGTCGGTGTCTCCCCACAAAACGATCGTTCCGTCGTTGCTGAAATCGCCGTAATACTTGAACAGCGGTTGCGCTATCCGCCCGTCGGGATAGTTTTCACGCCCGCGTACGCCGTATGCGATTATATCCTTCTTGCTCCCGTTCTCTTCGCGGTGCATGGCGTAACCCTTCGGGCTGTTCGTTTGATCATACGCATCCGAACCGTCTACGATACCGTCGTCATTCCGGTCGAGCGTGTAGCGGATCGTTTCGGCGTTGTTGTTGTACCGCTCGAGGTGGCCGAGATTTTCCCCCGAACGCATGCCGGGCGTGTAATGCGATCCATCATGGATCGGGACGGTCTGATGGATAGTCATCCCGGGCGCTCCCATCACGCCGCTCGATATATCGGCATTGAAAATCACCTGATATGGAGCGGCATCGATAAAGATCGGCTGACCGTTGAAATCATCGATATTGAGACCGGCGAGCCGTATATCTTTCTCCAGTGTATCGAGTGCGATCCGGGCGTTCTGCTGAGAGCTTACGTAGCTGTTCTGTGCATTAGCCGCCCTTTCATAGGTTGTGAGAACTAGGTAAGAGATCATGATCAGCAGCGCTCCGACGAAGAGCGCGATCATCATCTCGACGAGGCTGAAACCGCTTGCACATTTCTTTTTCTTTCTCATGCCAATCACTCCGATGCGCTGTGCTAGAGTTGGATGTCCTTAACAATCACCCCTGAGAACGAGCAAAGGCTAAAGATATACCACTCAGGCAACTTTTTTTTATCTGCTTTTGGTTCAAATGGTTAACCGCGCACCGACGGCAGCTGCGAATAGCATGCCCATGTCAATATGCAAAATGCCATTGCAAAATAGATGCCGCGCGCAAAATTATTCTATTGCTACTAAAGAAGTTATGCCGTTGCATAAACCGCTTCGAGTAACGATGCTCAGTGATCGTCCACAGAGCGGGGAATTTTGCGCAGTCCGCAGAGGGGGGTGGATCGCCATCTGTATCCGTGGGGCGGACGTTCTCGTGCAGGCAGCGGATAGAGGGTCGATCACGGCTCGAGGCCGGGAATATACGAATGTTCAATAGGTTATAGAGAACCGATCACGGCTCGAGGCCGGGAAGCTCGGCCGAAAGGCGTTCCCTCGTAAGGATTTCGCGCCAGTTGCGCTCGATATCTTCCTCGATACCCGCTATCTCCTCATCGGTGAGGTGGCGGAAACGCCCCTGCGCCCGTATGTAGTCGACGACCGGGGTAGGCTCGAAGTCCTTCCATACGCTCCACTTCCTCCCGTTGTCGGTCACCTCGAGCATCGGGAATATTCTCGTAGTCACCGCCTGCCGCGCCATGGCCACGGACAGCTCAGGCGCCAGCTTCCATCCCGTCGGGCACGGGGCGAATACATGAATGAAGCGGGTTCCCTTGATATCTTTCGCTTTCTTGAACTTCGCGATGAGATCCTGGGGATACGCGACCGATGTCGTCGCTATATAAGGAATGGAGTGTGCCGCCATAATTTCGATAATCTTCTTCTTCGGGCGCTTCTTGTAATGCTTCACGGGAGTCGTGGTGGTCCACGCGCCGACCGGAGTCGCGGAGCTCCGTTGAATTCCCGTGTTCATGTACGCCTCGTTGTCGTAGCAGCAGTAGATGATGTCCTCGTTTCTCTCAGCCGCCCCGGAGAGCGCCTGTATCCCGATGTCGAATGTGCCGCCGTCACCCGCCCATGCCATCACGGTCGTCTCGGTGTCGCCGCGCATCACGAGGCCGGCCTTGAGACCCGAAGCGGTCGAGGCCGCCGCCTCGAACGCCGTATGAAAGATGGGAACCTGGAGCGTCGAGTGGGGAAACGGACCGTCGATAACAGACCAGCAGCACGCGGGAATAACGAGTGCCGTCTTTCGCCCAAGCGCCTTGAGCGCGAATCGCATCGCCTGTGTCGCACCGCATCCCTGGCAGGCGAGGTGCCCCGGTGTCATAAGCTCGTCTGTCGACATCTCTGGCGGTCTCATTCTTTCACCCCAATCCAGTTGATCTCCCTCTCGGGATTCTTGTCATTGATAGCCTTGTCGGCAATTTCACGAATCACCTTCGGCGTCACGTCCCGCCCCCCGAGTCCCGTGATATATCCGATTATGGGGATATCGGTCCTTCCGTAGAGAGCACTCTTCACTTCCTGGTAGAAAATCCCGTGGTGCCCGAAGGAGATGTTGCGGTCGATCACGGCCACCTTTTTCGCGCCCGAGAGCACATCGAACACGTCCTCGAAGGGGAACGGCCGGAATACCCTGACTTTGAGCGAACCGATCTTTATCCCTTCATCGCGCATCTCATCGATGACGGCGCGGGTCGTGGATGCAACGGTGCCTGATGTGACGAGAATGACTTCCGCGTCATCGCACCGGTACGGTTTGACGAGTCCGTACCCCCTTCCGAAGTGTTTCTCGAACTCCTTATCCACACTGCGGATCACTTCCCGCGAATCTTCCATCGCCTTCTGTATCATGTAGCGGAGCTCTAAGTAACTGTCTGGGGAAGCGAGGTTTCCAAAGGAGTGGGGATCATCGACATCGATGCGAATATCTGTTTCATACGGCGGGAGAAAGGGACGAACCTGATCGGCCTCGAGGATATCGACGATCTCGAACGTATGGGACAGAAAAAAGGCGTCGAGAACGATCATTACCGGCAGCTTGACGGTTTCCGCTATCTTGAAGCCCTGTATAATCGTATCCTGCGTCTCCTGGTTGCTTTCGCAGTAGATCTGCAGCCAGCCGACGTCACGCTGCGAGAGCGAATCGTTCTGATCGGTCCAGATGCTCCACGGGGGTCCGACGGCCCTGTTTATGTTGGCGAGCACGATCGGAAGACGGGCGCCGACGGCCCAGTGGAGTATCTCATGCATGAGCAAAAGACCCTGCGCCGAGGTGGCCGTGAAGGTCCTCACCCCTGCAACCGACGCTCCCACGCACGCCGTCATGGCGCTATGTTCCGACTCGACCTTGATGAACTCGGCATCGATCTCGCCGTTCGCACACATCTCGCTGAGCAGCTCCACCACCTGCGTCTGCGGCGTTATCGGGTAGGCCGAGATGACCTTGACGTCGGACGCGCGCACGCCGTAGCTCACGGCGTGATTTCCCATGATTACCTTTTTCATTTTCCTTCTTCCCGTGTAGAGATGCAGCTCCGCGGGCACTCGACAACGCACACGAGGCAGCCCTTGCAGTAATCGTAGTTGATCTCGTACTCGTCTTTTTTCCGAAGAATCGCGACATCGGGACAGAACACCCAGCAGTTGTCACAGTAGTTGCAATTTCCGCAGGAAAAACACCGGTCCGCCTCACGATGGAGGAGCTCGTCATCGAAACCGGTGTGTATCTCGCGGTATCCCGCAATTATCTCGTCGGCTGCGATCCGCGGCACGAGCGTCCGCTTCGATCTCGTGAAATAGGCGGTGTTGATATCCTCGATGGCGACGATCTTTTCCTCTTCGGTGTCAGGTGCGGATTTTCCCGTGAATATACGGTCGATCTTCTCCGCGGCCCTGCGGCCGGCGGCTATCGCCTCGACGACACTCGCCGCGCCCGTCACGACGTCTCCACCCGCGAAAACCTTCTGCCGGTTCGTCTCTCCGTGTTCACCGGTCGTCTTGATCATATTCCATTCGCACTCTATCTGTGACCCAAGCTCCCCGAGGTCGGCCTGCTCCCCGATCGCCGGGAAGAGTGAATCCACGCGAAGCGTAAACATCTTGCCCTCGACCGGAACCGGCCTGCGTCTGCCCGATTCATCCGGTTCTCCGAGCTTCATCTCCTGGAAGACGACTTCCTCGAGCGCCCCGTCTTTTTCCTTGATCTCCACCGGCGTGGCGAGAAAATGGAAGTGCACACCCTCCCGCTCCGCCTCTTCGATCTCGTCCTTGATAGCCGGCATCTCGTTCATCGTCCTCCGGTAGACGACGGTGACATCGCTCCCCGTACGCCGGGCGCAGCGGGCGACATCCATAGCCGTGTTGCCTCCCCCGACAACAACGACCTTCCCGCCCGGCTTGACGCGCTCGCCGCCGTTGACCTTTCGTAGAAACTCGAGTCCCGGCTCGATACCGTCACAATCCTCACCCTCTATGCCTAACCTTCTGCTCTGCATCAGGCCGATGCCGATAAATATCGCGCTGAATTCTTTCTCGAGCTCTTCGAGGCCCACGTCACGGCCGAGCGCCGTTCTCGTCTTCACCGAGATGGGACCCGATTCGAGTATCTGGCCGATGACTTTGTCGAGTATGTCGTTGGTGAGCCGGTATTCGGGAATCCCCCAGCGAAGCACGCCGCCGAGCGCCTTTTCCGCCTCGTAGATCGTCACCGCGTATCCCGCGCGAGCGAGGTAGAAGGCGCACGAAAGGCCGGCGGGCCCGCCGCCGACAACGGCGATCTTCTCATTCTTCGCAGCCTTTACTGCGTCCATCCAGGAGGGATTCTCCAGGCCCATATCTCCGATCGATCGTTCGATCCCCGGTATGTTTATCGCCTGATCGAAATCCTTTCGCGTGCACTTTTCCATGCAGGGATGGAAACAGACGCGCCCCGTGATCGACGGCATCGGATTCGAATCGATGATCGTCCGCCACGCCTCCTCGTACCGTTTCTCGACCACGAGGTAAATGTACCGCTGAATGTTCTCCGCCGTCGGGCACCCGACCTGGCACGGCGCTGTTTTGAAATCATAGTAGGGTCTGACATTGCGCCAGGACCCGGTAAGGTTCCACGTCATATCGGCAACCGACATGGCGCAGAGAGGCATATCCCTGTAACTCTTGAAGACGATCTTTTCGCCCATGTGCCCTCCAGCCTTATCCGTCACGGTTCAATCCGTGTAGCTTCGAACCGCGCCCAATCCATTCCCGCCTGCAGAACATAACGATCAGGAAACTATCGTGACACTGCTGAAAGCTTCCTCGGTCGCCTTTCTGTTGTTCTCCTTCTTCAGTGGAACAAACTCTTCCACGGCTTCGAGAACCGCTTCGAGGCCGACGAGTTTCGTGGCTCCGGCAAACGCCCCGAGGATGGCCGTATTGACGATCGGCGTCACTCTCGATCCGAGACCGTACTTGATCGCTATCGAATTGGCGTCGACGGTAGCTATATGGTATTTCTCTACGAGGTCCTTACTCTCGACCGGCCGGTTCGTATTGATGATTATCCAGCCGCCCTCTTTCAGGCCCCCCGTTATATTCACCGAATCTATGAGCACGGGGTCGAGCACGATCAGGTGGTCCGGCTCGTAGATCTCGCAGCGTTCCCGTATCTCCCCGCCCGAAATACGCGTGAACGAAACAACCGGCGCCCCTCGCCGTTCGACACCGAATGCGGGGAACGCCTGGACATACTTTCCCTCTCGGAAAAAAGAATCTGCGAGGATTTCCGAAGCGATAACGGCCCCCTGGCCGCCTCGGCCATGGGTTCTGATCTCGATCATGCCCTCTTTGTTCATCGTAACTCCAATATTCTAAACGGATAACACTCCCGTCGATCAGGAAAACCGGCCCGCCACGGACAGGAATCATCCCCTGGGCGAGCCTACCCGTTCAACGTCCCATGGTCAAGCCTTTTTTGTTATCTCTGATAATTTAATCTTTAACAGTATTCGATGCAAGCAAATAGAGGAGAAATTATCAAGATATATCTAATTAATTTTGATAAATACGCCCAGGAGGACTCGAACCCCCAACCTTCTGGTCCGTAGCCAGACGCTCTATCCAATTGAGCTATGGGCGCATGCATTCTCTTTAAAACCCGTTAATCGGTCGATCCGGAACGTGCGTGCCCGCCCCTTCTCCACCTGCCTGTCTTCCTGACGGCGGCGCCTGAGGCCTTGTTCTCGCCCCGAGCGGTTCCTTCGCTTCGAGTGAAAGCTCGATGCCGCCGATAACCGCGGCAATCAAATTGTAGATCAGCACACAGATGGTAACACCGATAGTGCCGAAGACGGCGTAGAAGAACGCTATGACCGGGATCATCAAAAGCCCGAACCGCTGGAGCAGGAGAAAATCTTCCCCGATGGTCGCTTCGCCGATGTCACTGGCGAGGAAGCCGATTCCGGAGAGGAGAATGGCGTAGAAAACGGCGATCACGATTCCGATAACAAGAAAGATAACAAACGAAATCTTTACAACGGGCCAGAGCGGAAATTTCTTGATCTCATACGTTCTTTTCACGGTTACTCCTTTGAAGCGGCCGCATATTCAACCGAAACAATTGTATGAGTTCGCGCGTCAATCGGTCAATAGAGACGTTATCGCTTCTTCTCTATAATACGAATGGCGGAGAGGGAGGGATTCGAACCCTCGGAGGAGTGATTAACTCCTCAACCGCTTAGCAGGCGGTTGCCTTCAGCCAGCTCGGCCACCTCTCCGCGCTGCCTTCCATTTGTTTACGTATGGCGGAGGGCGAGGGATTCGAACCCCCAAGGGCGAAACCGCCCGGCGGATTTCAAATCCGCTGCCTTACCAGTTAGGACTAGCCCTCCGCGTCATCCTCGCTGGAATCTCGTCTGGAATTTGAATCCGGAAATCTTCAATCGCGCCAATCCGGATCTGGTATCCATATCATATTCGATTGACCCAGACGACGCAAGCCAAGAACTGTGTTCTTATCACTTCTTCAGGCACAGAGTCAATAATGAATTTGCCACTAGAAGTCATATCTCTTAAGATATGAGCCGAAAGGCGCCCATCCATGAGAAGACATGCCATAGATAGACTCGGAGCAAGTAAATGTCAGGATTTCTAGCCATCACCGCCGCGCGATGAAATCTTTGAGGAATCCCGGCCGAAAAGACCGCGCAGCTTCAATCTCCAGGCAAGGTAGTACCGCCAGCCGTAACCGCCGAGGGCGTTTGTCCACAAGAGACGGAACCTTTCGTAACGGCTGAGAGGAGGATCGCTGAGGGCATCTCGATACATTTTTTCGAGACGCCTCGCGCCCGCCATATACTCGTAATTCTCCATCGCGTACCGCCGGGCGAAATCGGATAGGAAGTCACGCTTCGACTCATCATTCATGATGAGATCTATGGCATCAGCCAGCCTGTGAGGATCAACGGCGCTCTTTACGTTTCTGCCTGCAAAATTATGATACTGGAGCTCTTCCACTTTCTCCGGTTCGACGACTCCTGCAAATCCATTCTCCCCTACGATGAGTGTCGGTTTCCCGCACGCCATCCCCTCGATTGCACTGCGCCCGATACCGAGGACGATATCGGACCATGACAAGAACCGCGCCGGATCCTCAACGGGACCGAGCAGCCGGATCACCTCTCGTCCGAGATCATTGTTGACGCCTTCGCATATTTTTCTTAGTTCATGAAAAAGAGCTCCATCTCCCGCAATCCCCAGCAAAACGTCCCGTCGCCGGGATGCAAGTATCCTCACCGCCTCTACGGCGTTTCGAAGAGAGCCCATCTTGATGGAAACTATCCTGCTCATGAATGCGATTTTCCAGGGCGAATCCGGAAGATTTCTCTCTGCGGAAAAATCAGTGTGATCGATCCCGGGATAGAACTCGTCGAGATCGATACGGTTGGGAAGCACGATCATCTCCCGGGGACAACCCCTGAAGAAAGGAGCGCCTTGATCCAGAAATTCTTTTGCCACGAAGACGACCCTCCCGGGATAGGCGGGAAACGGCCTCGTGAACAGGAACCAGACAGCGGTGAACACGACCGGGATATTCATGCGTGGCGCGGCAAAGAGTGACAGGAGATACGAATGATGGTGAAATGCATGAACGACATCGATCGAATAGTTCCGTAAAGCGTCATTGAGTATTTTGTACGCTTTCAGATTGAGAAGGTCCATGGACGGAAGGAAGGGATGATGCGGGGCGGTTATCGTTTCTATCCCCGCTTCACGCAACCGGGTTTCATGGATTGCATCGCTCTTCGTGAAGAAGAAAACATCATGTCCCAGGTTCTTGAGACCTCTGGCGAGCGTCATCGATGTATTGGGAGCGCCCCCGAGACTGAGCCATGGATAACAAACGAGGATTCTCATATTTCACGCAACTGAAATGTCGGCGATAGATTCAATTGATATGCTCTTCAAGCACGCTCCGTAAATAGCATAACGGCGGTAAGGCGTAAAGGCAAAATATAGTGCACACGCTCATTCAGTCGCCCATTCCTCGAGCTTTCTCCTGCCTCTGCGGCGCTTGACAACATAAGCGAGAATGAAGAGAAGAGCGAAACCGAGCCAGTACGGAGAGGCCTGCACGAATGTGCCGGCGGTCCGGTACTTTGCGTTCATTATGTCATAGAAGCGCGCCGAGTACTCCACAGGCGTTTCTCCGAAGGTCAAAACGAACGCTCTATCGAAGTCGGCGAGATCCCTCGCGAAGGCGGTGAGCGTCACGAGGTCTTGCCGATTATCGCGAAACAGCATATCGACTGCCACATAACTCAGCTGGTATGCAAGGGCCGCATCGTCCGACAGCGGGGGAAACCCGCCCTCGAGCTCGTCGAGATAGGGCATCCGCTTTCTCCATACGGATCTCATCAGACTCCACTGATCCGAAAAGCCCCATTCGTGTGACTGGATCATCGCGAGTCCCTCTGCAAACCATGTAGGGCACGGCGCCCCATCGAGCCGCTGTGCGAGAAGCAGATGGGAAAGTTCGTGCCGCACTACCGTCTCGAGCGGTCTCGACGCGCGAAGCACGACCGGAACGTTTATGCCGATCACACGGTGCCGTGAATTGCTGAATGCGGCGCTCCACTCTGGAAGCATTCCGCGGTGAAAGCGCCGATACGATTCGTCGTCCGGAGCAAGGAGCACATCCATCGTATCGATCCGCTCGAGTCCCAGCTCAACCGCCATCTCTTGTGCCGCCTCACCGATGATTCTTTCCACCGCCTCGGACATCCTTTCGAGACGAGGCGGATAATGGAAACGGACCGGGCTTGTGCGGGCGAGCCGCGATGTGAAATCTTCCGGGACATCAACAGCATGGAGATTCGATTGAACCAGCACCGCTGCAACGAGAATCAGAAGACCGCCGATACGGGACCCCGGCGTTCGCATCACTGCGTTTCCTCCTCCACCCGATCGATTATGCCTCCACCCACCACGACATCCCCCTCGTAGAGGACGAGTGATTGCCCCGGCGTGACGGCTCTCTGCGGTTCGGCGAACCTGACGGCGAGAGCGCCGCGTAATCGCTGCGCGGATTCTATATCGGCGGGACCGTGACGGTACCGTATTTTCGCCGCGTAACGGCCGTCGGGAGTGAAACGGCGGAGCTTCACATTCCTGCAGACGGCGATCCGTGAATAGAGCTCCTTATTCGGCGCCAGCACGATTCTGTTGCCTCGTGCGTCGATCCGCTTCACGTAGAGCGGACCCGCCCCGGATATCCCGAATCCCCGCCGCTGACCGATGGTATAATATGAAATCCCCTTGTGGATTCCAAGAACGTTTCCTTTTGAATCAACTATTTCGCCCGGTTCCGGCACGAGGCGGTCTCCTAGGAACCGATGCAGATCGGCATCGGGCAGAAAACAGACATCCTGACTCTCCGATTTCTCCGATGCCTCGTAGCCGAAGCGGGAGACGAGCTCGAGCACGTCACGTTTTCGCACCTCCCCGAGCGGGAATACTGTCCGGCGAAGGAGCGATACGGGAACGCGATAGAGAAAATATGACTGGTCTTTCTTCCGGTCGATCGCCCGCGCGAGAAAAATTCTTCCTCCATGCCCTAGCGCGAGACGGGCATAGTGTCCGGTCGCTATCAGCTCGAAACCGAGCCAGTCGGCGACGCGGGCAAGCGCGGGAAATTTGACCTTCTCGTTGCACCTGATACACGGATTAGGCGTCCTGCCTCTGCGATACTCTTCGATAAAATTACCGATCACCACATCTCTGAACTCATCCTCGACATCGACGAGGTGGTGCTGAATGCCGAGTCGTTTGCACACATCGCTCGCTCTGCGAAGCGACCGCTCGCTGCAACAGGCCCGCTCGTGCGTATCTGAAGCCGCGTAGCAGAAAAAGCGAAGCGTGACACCGAGCACGCGGTATCCCTGCTCGCGAAGCGTGAGGGCGGCGGCGCTGCTATCGACACCACCGCTCATCCCGACGACAACACCCGCGCCGTCGTTTCCGCTACTGAGGGCATAATCCGAGCGCTTGCCGGTCATCATTACCTGGACCTGTTTTTTAAGATTCTTTCAAAGGAGAAAGATCCCGAAGGCGGTTCACGATGCCGGGGAAAACCTCGAGGAAGCCTTCAACGTCCTCTTCGGTGTTAACGATTCCGAGACTGATTCTCAAGCCACCTTGAGCATCGGCCGGATCAAGACCCATTGCTTCGAGTACATGGCTCGGTTCGCTCGCGCCAGTCGCGCATGCACTCCCGCTCGATACGGCGAATCCGAGCATGCTCAGGTTCAGCGTTACCGCCTCTCCCTCGACTCGACGGACTATCAGGCTGCTCGTATTCGGCACGCGGCGAGAACGCGCTCCATTGATCACTATGTTATCGATCGAAGCGAACATCCCCGCCTCGAGCCTGTCGCGCAGTCCACCGATATGCTTCATCTCTTCGGGCAGATTCTCACTGGAGATTCGACAGGCCTCCCCGAAACCGACGATACCGGGGATGTTTTCCGTCCCGGGCCGCAGTCCTCCCTCCTGGCCGCCGCCGGCATAGACCGGTTCGAGGGTCACTCCTCTTCTCACGAAGAGACACCCCACTCCCTTGGGCCCGTAGAACTTGTGTGCCGATATGGAGAGCAGGTCGGCGCCGAGCGTTTTGACATCCACCGGGATCTTTCCCATGCCCTGAACGGCATCGATATGGAACGTGATCCCCCGTTCCTTCACTACACCCGCGATCTTCTCGATCGGCTGAATCACGCCGGTTTCGTTGTTCGCAAGCATCACGCTCACGAGCACCGTCTCGGGCCGTATCGCTTCTTCGAGCTTGTCGAGATCCACGACGCCATCAGCCGTGCTTGGAATGTACGTGACCTCGACGCCTTCCTTCTCGAGAGCCTCGCAGGTTTTGAGCACGGCGGGGTGTTCGATCAGTGAAGTGATTACGTGCACATATTCAACCGATTTACGCTTCCAGTCAACGGTTCCCCGGATCGCGAGGTTATCGGACTCCGTTCCGCCGGACGTGAATATAATCTCCTCCGGTTCGGCGCCGATCAGACCCGCCACCTTGTTGCGTGCATCGTCGATCACCGTCCTGTTCTCCTGGCCGAAGAAATGCAGGCTGCTCGCGTTTCCGAAACGATCCCGGAGGAACGGCGCCATCGCGTCGATGACCTCCGGTCTCATATAGGTCGTCGCGTTGTGATCGAAGTAGACACGCCGCTGTGATCCTTCCACGGTCACCACCATTCTCCCGTTTACACCGAACGTTTCCTGTTCGCTTTTTTTCTGCTCATCGTCTGTAGATCCGAAAGGCGGTAGGAATTGAGAACGCTGTTCAGATCCTCCTCGAGCTTTCTCAGCAGCGGCACGGCCGGACAATCATCGAACCGTTCGCACGTCTCTGCGGCGGGATCTTCCTCCTCGACAAGACAACGTGCCACGCAGACGGGTCCCTCGAGCGCTTCGACGATATCACTGATGAGGATGTCTGCCGGCGGCTTGACCAGCTTGAATCCCCCCCCCGGGCCCCGCACTCCCTTGACAAGCCCTTTGCGCCTCAGTTGCGCGAGGAGCTGTTCGAGAAAGCTCGTAGAGATATCCTCTCGCTCTGAAATCTCCTTCGCAGAGACGGTACCTTTACCGTAATTTTCGGCCAGGACGGCGAGCGCCCTCAGACCGTACCTGAGCATGGATGTGAACCTCATGCATCCCCTTCAAATAACCCATTATTTCAGTAGCTTTTACAATATATAGCTTGCCGCAATGCATGGTCAAGATATTATGCCGGCGGAGAGAACCGCGTGCATTCGCCTCCCGCTGGTCAAACCCCTCCGCTCGCTCCTGTTACCGCCGGCAGCGGTCTGATTTACCTCGGCCGGCTGAGCGAGCAGTGCGGCGGGAAAGAAAAAAAGTGTGAGGAACAATCCCAATGTGAAGCAAGCGCAGCCCGGCAAGTATGAGCTGCCCATGACCCTCAAAGGCAGCGGCAAGGCATACACCTCCTCTGAAAAAAAGCGAGAGCCTCCCCTCATTACCGGGGAGGCTCTTTATCCTGTTCAACGGTATCGCACATACGATCAAAAGCGTTTATTCGTACTGTTCCTTCTCCTTCAATGCCTGTTCACGTTTCTTGAGCGCTTCCTGTCTCTCGATCTGCTTTCTAGCCGGTCCGGTCCACGTTGGATCATTGTAGGTGACAACCTTCTGGAACTTGGCCGCGGCTTCGTCGAACGATTTGAGCTTTGACAGCGCCTCACCCCACTGATAGTAGAGGAACGCTTCCTGGTCACCGGGCACCTTCAGTCCCCGGCCGACCGTCTTTATAGCATTCTGGTGCTGTTTCAAATCGTTATAGAACTGGGCAAGGTATGCGTAGAGCAGCTGATCGTCGCCCTTGAGCTCGAGCGCCTTCTCGAGCGCCGCCGGCGCTTCCGCCTTTCGATCGGTCTGCGAAAGGGCCAATCCCAAGTTCCGCCAGTACGCCGCCATGTCAGGATACGCTTCAACGAGCACCTCGAAGATGGGAATCGCCTCGTCGTATTCCTTCCTCTTTATATAGGTTGAGCCAAGCTTCGTCTTGTACCGGTTGTCATCCGGCGCGGCCTCCACCGCCTTTACTAGATACTCGATCTTTTTGTCCTCATCACCCTTCTTTCCGTACATATCGGCGATGGTTCCGATCGTCACAGCATCATGAGGATTGCTTTCATGCGCTTTCAGGTAATACTCGAGCGACCTGTCGATATCTCCCTTTTTCTGGTAGATAAACCCGAGATTCCTGTTCGCATCGAAGTTTGTCGGGTCGTCCGCGAGTACCATGTTGTAGTATTCTTCGGATTTTTCCCAGTTTTCGAGGTAAAGATAGTTGTATGCAATGGAAGCGACAATCGCCTTGTTGCCCTGATCGAGCTCGAGTGCCCGTTCGTACGCCTCTATCCCCTCGTCAAATTTCTTGACCTTCGATAACGTCTTGCCCAATGTGGTCCAGGCTTCCAGAAAGCTCGGTTTTTTCGCGACCGCCTGTCTCAGATGAAAGATCGCATCGTCATAACTGCTCGAGGCGAGCATCTGCTGAGCCGTTTGATACTCTATCTCAGCGGGGCCGATTTTTCTCTCGAAACCCTTTTCGTCGGTAACCTCCATATTCCCGCTGCCTTCGACATCAGTCTCCATGTCTCCCCCGCCGCCTGCGGCACATCCGAGGAAGAAGAGGAACGCGAGAGCCGAACCGATTACGGTTAATCTTCTCACAGCACCATCCTTTCTACTCGTCTCACCATTCTTATACAATCAGCACAACATTCCCTTACCCACTATAAAATCTAGACAACGCTCCGCACACTGTCAAGATCAGAGTAATCCCTACTTGATCGGCTTCACCGCGGACGATGGAGACGCGTTCATGGCATTCTGCACCTGCGTGATGTTCTCACGCGCTTTGACCGCAAGATAGCCTTCCGGATCGAGCTCGATCACTCGCTCCCATTCGCTGAGGGCCTCACGGTATATGCTGCTTTCCCAGAAGAAGATAGCCATGTAAAAGTGAGGCTGAGGATTGTCGGGATCGATTTCGAGCGCCCGATCGAGATATTTCCGTGCCGTATTGTAATCCTTCAAATGAAACCGGATGAAGGCAGCGTGGGCGTATGCGAGCAAATCTTCGTCGTTTTTGCTCATCGCTTCCTCGAACATTTGCAGCGCTTTCGTGATCCTCCCCTGATCGTCGTATAATACGCCCATGTTGACATATGCCTTCGTGTAGAGGGGATCCTGCGCAACCGCTCTCTCATAGAAATGAATCGCGGAGTCGGGCACGGAAAGCCCGTGGAAAGCAACGCCGAGTTGAAAGAGGATCTCGGGATCCTCGCCTTTTGTTTCGAGCAGATATCTCAGGTAGGCTATTCGGGGCTCGGGGGCGAGTCCTTCGAGCTGAGCGCTCAGGGGGATCTCATCGTTTGATCCTTCCTCACGGGCCGCAGAATCAGCGGCGCCCGGAAATCCGCAAAGCACGATAGCCAGTATGATGAAAACGTTCCGCATTGCAATGAACCTCACCGATCAATTAACCTATTCAATCAATCGTGCCGATCAAAGAGTCTTTCCAATCGATCTCGCCGATTAATGGTGTTTATCTTTTCTCCGGCCCCAGATCTCCGAAAGGCTCAGTCCCACTCCGATCCTCATCACCCGTTCAACCAGTCCGTTATCATCGATCGAGCCGATTTGCCCGAATTCGAATGAGATATCGAAAATCCCGGGACCGCCGGGCATCGAGAATCCCGTTCCGAAGGTGAAAAAGAACGCTTTCACCGGCTGCCCGATCGGATACTCGAGGTGCCAGATATTCTCGTAGAATCCGAGCCGGATCGGCGTCCTCGAAAAGAAACCTCCCTCACCGCTTCCCGTTCGCTCGATTCCAAAGGCCAGAAGCTTCTCATCCCTCAAGCTCCCTTCGAGTTGCGGGAAACCAGTCGGGTCGGGCGCTTCACGGAACCAGTAGTGCGATGACAGCCACCACCTCTTGCTGATACCGAAAGAAATGGCCCCACTGTAAGATAATGGAAGGTTGTAATCCCATTTGGTCGCCGAATCGAGATCGGGTCTGCTGTAGGTGAACTTCTCGTCGACCTGGTAATCGATCTGATCGTCGAACGCCGCGGCAATGAATATGCGCGGGTGCACTCTCAGAAGAATAGAGGCGGACCACGAGACACCGTTAAAGAACCGCTCCCGCTTGGATTCCACCCTTCCGTACTCGAGCTTCCTGAAGTTAATCGAGACCTCGTTGCTGAGCGAGCCCCGCTCGAGCTGGAGTTCGCCCGCCACGTTGAGCCATGGAGTAATCTTCCAGGCAAGTGAGATCGGTACGGTAAAGAGTGAACCCCGCTGTCTGTGCTCCTCGAAAGTCGACGGTATATCGGGATACGTTCTTTCGTACTCGAAATCCATGTACCCCTGGAACCGCATCCGGTAGCCTGTCGCAAGGACGATTCCTCGTCGCAGCGGCACCGCAAAACTGAGCTCGGGAATCTGATAGCGATTTCTGGCGGCCGACTCGGTTTCCGTATTGATATTGGACGTGCTCAGAATCTGCACGAAGGAGAGTGTGAACGCGTCGATATCGGCCAACGCGGCGATGTTAGCCGTGGCGGCGTTATTCGAATCCGGAGAGGCGAATGAAGAAAGCCCGAGTGCGCGGTACCGGATACTCCCATGGTAATTATGCTCCCCGAGAAAATTCATGCCATAGATCGACTGGCTCCGTGTATCAGCGGGGCAGAGATGCAAAACGAGAGCTAGAACAAACAGTATGCCGATAACCGCTCTGGTCATAACCCTCCATCTCCCGCGAATTCCGCCGGAAACGAATAGATGATCTCTATGTACGGTTTGAAGATGCTGTCTGCGCTGTTCGTGTAAAATGAAGCCCGCTGCACGCGAAACTTCTCGAGCTCGGACTGGAGAACGAGGCCGGCGTTCTCGCGCAAACCCAGCATGATATCCGGCACCAGCCCGCGCAGCGACATCCGCAGCGTTTCAGTCAGATAGGGATCGAATGTTCCGAAATCCACCTGCATTCTCAGCGTATCGAGGTTGCCCGAGATTCCCGGCGCGTAGAGATTGTATACGTAATTAAATGAGTATCCCAGGATGGCCCGTTCGCCGGGCGTCGCACCCATGCCGTTATCCCCTCGGACGGTCAACACGAGATTCGATTTTTGTATCATTGCGCTTTCCGGCAGGCCGTCGAGCGTGAACTCGAAGAAGATGCGCGTCGCAACGCCACCGACGCAATCGAGCCCGCCCGGTTCATCGAAGACCGCAATCGGGTAATCCTTTACCGCCGCGAAGGTGTCGGCCGTACCGTCGGTGAACTCGATCCGCACCGTCGTCGGATCGAAGCCCAGCTCATGCGCATTCATCTCGATGAGACCAGGTGACGGGGGCGCCTCCGCCCACAGCATTGCCACACCCGCCGATTCGGCGGCATCGATCCATGCCTGGGCCGTCGCCGCTTCTATGCTGAGGGCCTCCGTCTCAATACCGAGCGTTCTTACCGTACTCCCGAGGGAATCAGGTATGGGATTCGGATCAAACGCGATATCATCGATCGAAGTAAGGGTATCGGTCTCCTCGAAATTCTCGAGCAGCTCGTGAAAGGTTATATCAAGGGTGAAGAGCGTATCCTGAACGCTCCTGATCGGCAGGTCGATAAAGGCCCGGGCAACGGTCTTGCCCGTGTTCGCGTCATCCGCGAAATCGAACTGAAAGAGAATCTCCTCGTACTTGATATCCCGGATCTCCCCGATCTGCAGCAGCAGACCCCACCCGACACCGAGCGGAAAGGAAACGGTCCTCCCGATAACCTCCTCCACATACCGGAACGTGCTGCCCGCATTGACGCCGTACGTTCCGTCCTCGACGAACTGCTCGGCAACGGGACCCGCCGGGTCCGAGCTGCAGCAGGCGAGCGCGGCGGCTATACATGCGAGGACACAGGCGAGAATGAGATATATAAAATGGGTACGCATCATAGCTGTCAACCAGATCAAGTTCGCTTGTCAGAGCGCGAGAAGAAGTAACACATGTCCCACTCGACGTCAAGGTGAATGCTTCACCATGATAACTGTTTACTTGCTCTTACACAACACGGCGGTGACCG
>CBDUQN010000011.1:0-54689 GCA_965369375.1 uncultured bacterium
GTGAAAAGACAGTTGACCGTCTCGTTGTTTTTGCTTCTCACATTGATGATTCTCGGTTGTCAGGGCAGCGGCTACCGGGAGGTGAGCACATATACGATAGAGCAGTTCATGAACACGACATCGATCAGGGGGAGCGCCTTCTCACATGACGAGAAACATATATTGTTCACGAGCGATGAATCCGGGATCTACAATGCATACATGATCTCCGTCGACGGCGGCGAGCCGAAGCAGATCACCCGCTCCGACAGCACCTCGATATTATCCCTCTCGTTTTTCCCGCATGACAATCGTATCCTCTACATGAGTGACCGGGACGGTAACGAGATCTATCATATCTATCTGCAAAACGAAGATGGAACGGTTCTCGATTTGACGCCATACGAAGGCGCGCGGGGCATCTTTCAGGGATGGAGCCATGACGAGAAGAGTTTCTTCTTCAGCTGCAACAAGCGGGACCGCAAATTCATGGACATATATGAAATGGATATAGAGACATTCGAATCCGAAATAGTTTACCAAAACGACGAGGGCTATAACCTCGGTGACATATCGAACGACAAACGCTACATGGCGTTCAACAAACCGATCACCGAGCACAACTCCGAAATGTATCTGTACGACAGGGAAACGGATGAGACAAAGCACCTCACGCCTCACGCGGGAGATATAAATTACACCCCGGTAACCTTCAGTATCGACTCGAAAAGCTTGTACTTTCTGACTGATGAAAGCTCCGAATTTACATACCTGAAGCGGTACGACATCGAATCCGGCTCCTTCGAAAAAATCAAGGAGGCGGATTGGAATATCATGTATGCCTACTTCTCCCGGGAGGGCAAATACCGTATTGTCGGGATAAACAACGATGCGAAAACAGAAATAGAGATCGTCGATACGGAGAATGACAGGCAGGTGCGGCTCCCGGAATTCGCCGCCGCAAGCATCACCTCGATAAATATCTCGAAGAGCGAGAGCATCATGACCTTCTACGTGAACGGTTCGCGCTCGCCGAGCAATCTCTACGTTTTCGACTTCGGAACGGGCAAGCACGAGAAATTAACGGATTCGATGAATCCGGAGATCGACGCCGGGGATCTCGTCGATGCGAAGGTGATACGCTACAAGTCGTTCGATGGGCTCGAGATCCCGGCCATTCTCTACAAACCGCATCATCTGAAGGCGGGAGAGCTTGCGCCGGCGCTCGTATCTGTTCACGGCGGACCGGGGGGACAGGCGCGGGTAGGATACCGGGCGATGATCCAGTACCTCGTCAATCACGGGTATGTGGTGATAGACGTCAACAATCGCGGCAGCTCGGGTTACGGCAAGACCTTTTTCAAGCTGGACGATCTGAAGCACGGTCAGGACGATCTTGGCGATTGTGTCGAGGCAAAGAAGTTCCTTGCCGCCACGGGCTACGTCGATACGAACAGGGTGGGTATCATCGGCGGGAGCTACGGCGGATACATGGTCCTCGCGGCGCTCACCTTCCGGCCCGATGAGTTTGCGGTCGGCGTCGATCTGTTCGGCATATCGAACTGGGTGCGGACCCTCAAAAGCATTCCCCCCTGGTGGGAGGCATTCAGGGAGGCACTCTACAGGGAGCTCGGCAATCCGGAGACGGATGAGGAATACCTACGGAGCATTTCACCGCTGTTTCACGCCGAAAATATCACGAGGCCGTTGATAGTTCTCCAGGGCGCCAACGATCCGCGTGTGCTGAAAGTCGAATCGGACGAGATCGTAGAGGCGGCGCGGGCAAAGGGTGTCACCGTGGAATATGTCCTCTTTGAGGATGAGGGCCACGGCTTCAGGAAGAAGGAGAACAGGATCGAGGGGTACAGTGCGGTTCTCGATTTCCTCGATGCACACCTCAAGGGTTCGGCGGATTGAGCAATTCCCTCACTGACGGGAAAAAATCGAGATTGGTGTGCGGCAGGAACAGCGCGCCGGTATACTCGTTCATGTAATCCGGCTCGGTGTTGAGTTCGAGGTATGTCATCTTAGCGGCGATCTCGTTTACGATCTCGCGGTTTTTGTCCGAGATGAGAATGAGATAGGAACCGAGCAGTGAGCTGTTGCCGAGGTAGTGAAACTTCTGCCGGTCGAGATCGGGAAAGAGCCCGATCCGTATCGCGTTCTCGATATCGAGATGACGGCCGAAGCCGCCTGCGATATATACGGCATCGATCCTGTCGTGCGCGAGCCCCACGTTCTTCAGCAGCAGCGAGCATGCGGAGAATATCGCTCCCTTCGTGCGGATGAGGTTTGCGATATCGGTTTCCGTTATCGTCAGGTCCCGTTCCCAGAAGCATTTGCTCCCCACTTCGATGAGAAATGCCTTTCCGGCGCCGTCCTCGACGATTCTCGCCGCTGCCCGTTCTTCGTTGAATTTGCCGCTGCGGTCTATAAAGCCGTGAACGAACAACTCGGCAAGCAGATCGATCAGAGCGGAGCCGCACAATCCCTTCGGTCCGCCCTCACCGATAACGCGATAATCAGGTTTGCCATTATCCCCGAGCCGGATCTTCTCGATCGCTCCATCGGTTGCCGGCATGCCGCACTTGATGCCGCTTCCCTCGAATGCCGGCCCGGCCGAGCAGGCACAGGTCATGAGCCATTCCCCGTTTCCGATAACCAGCTCGCCGTTTGTGCCGATGTCGATGAACAGTGATATCTTTTCAGCATCACGCAAGATAGGTGTGCAGAGAAGGCCGGCAGTGATGTCGCCGCCGACGTAGCTGCCGACGCCGGGAGCGCAATGAACCCATCCCTGGGGATGTATCTCGAGGCCGAGATTATGCGCCGCGACGTGCGGCGCGCGATTGAGCGTGGGCACGTACGGCGCCTCGCGGATGTAGCGCGGATCGAGATTGAGAAAGAGATGGGTCATCGTCGTGTTTCCCGCTACCGATATGTAATAGATTCTCCGGCGCGATATGTCGAGCTCTCCGGTCGCACGCTCGATAAGCTGATTGATCGTCGTGATTATGAGCGCGTGCAGCTCCTCGAGATGTCCGGGCTTTCCCGCATAATTGATCCTCGAGATGACGTCTTCGCCGCACTTTATCTGCTGGTTGTAGCTCGAGGCGGTGTTCAGTATCGTGCCGTCGGCCAAGTCGACCAGCTGGAGGGCTACGGTGGTGGTGCCGATATCGCATGCCGCGCCATAGTACGGTACTGTCTCGCTCTCAGCCCTGGTGTCTATGATCGTCGCCGACTGTTTCTTTTTCAAGAGAACTGCTTGAATGTATCCCTCTCTCTCCCGAAGCGCGCGGGAGAGGATTCTCAGCACGGGAAATTCCCAGCCCAGGTCTTCTCCATCGAGCATCCGCCGCAGCTCCCGTTCGATCCTCATGAGATCGCTGAAATTGTCGTCGATTGTCGGAGACGGGACCCGCACGGTAACTTGCTGAATGATCGGATCGATCTCATATACGCCGGACAGTTCGTCCCTGTGCTCGTTGAAGAATGTGGAATCGGCAACACTCTTTATGGAGAGTTGCTCGAACCGGGGCAGGTGAACGATGAGATCGTCGCTAACCTCGGTATTGCAGGCGACCGTGTACCCCTGCTCGATGAGTTTCTGCGTCAGGGCCGCCGACTGCTTGGCACGAAATTTCCCCGAAGTTACTTGAACGATGCACTCACCGCACGTGCCGTCCCCGCCGCACGTCGCCTTGATCGGAAGACCGGCTGCCCTGGCCGCATCGAGAATGGTCGTGCCGGGCGCGACTTCGATTGCTGTGTCGAACGGCAGGAACGTTACGGTGAACGTTTTATTCTCATTTCTCGTGGTCATCGGAGACACCGCTACGTGAGGTTGACGCTCTTGACGAATGACGGAATGTCGGACGCTTCCTGACTGCCGACAATGACTTCCCAGCCGGGAAGATTCTCTTCGAGATCGCCGCTTATCTGGGAAACGAATCCGGGTATCACGATCTTGCGCGTTTTGACGTGCGCTTCGAGCTCGACAGCTTTCACGAATTTCGCGATCGTCTCCCCGGTGAATTTACCCGCCGCCCATGCGGTGAGAACCGACTGTCCTTCACAGTCACAGACGACGAGATGGGCCGAGATGCCCGAATTCTCGATTTCACCGGAGACGATAAAATAGGTGAGCGAAAAGTTGGTCGTCACGAAAACGGGCGATTCGGCGGCGGGCTCTCCGATCGGATAGATCTTCGGGTCGACCTGGATCGGCTTCTGCGGATCGGTGTAGATGTTCTGTCTCAGCGTGAGCAGCGTGTAGAGCATCGCCTTATCGAATGCGGGCAGGGCGATAACGGAATCGTACTTGCAGATGCAGGCGGATGCCTCCGCCATCAGGTCGAATCCGTTCTCCGCCGTTATGAATTTAAAGAGCGGATGGCCGAACGGCTTGTAATCCTTCCTGAGTGCGCTGCGGCGCAGTATCGTGCTGTTCTGCACGTGCCGGCCGATGTCCTCCGTTTCGAGATTCAGGATGATGTTGTTGAAATCTTCCTGCTGCGCCTTCGCGACCTGGTTGTCGAGATCTTCGATAGTCAAGGACGAGAGGATGAGGCTCGCGTCGGCGCCCTTTGCGAGGTCGATATCCGCATCAGTCACTTTTTCGCGCAGGAGGATCGCCGGCCTCCTGTCTTTCAGCAGCTCGACCCCTGCTTTCAGGGCCTCTCCGTTGGGGCAATCGAGAATGATCCCCTTTGTCGAGTGCTCCTTGACGAGCTCCACGGCGCGCAGCAAGCGATCGCTTCCGCCGCTTTCATGCGATACGAGGAGCAGATCCACTTTCAGTTCCTCACCGACCCGCTCAACGCGGTAGTTTTCTGTCTCGGTTATCCTGGCGCGCAGCGATTCTTCGTCTTCGGCGGTGCTCAGCCGAATGGCGATGCCGGTCTGGTGCACGAACGTCTTCTCGTGGCGGAACATGACCGTTTCGTTTCCCGCCTCGAGCGCATGCGCGCCGACGCCGATCTTCACGAGCCTGATCGGCGGCGTGCTTGCCGCTCCGAGCGTTGCTTCCGCCTCCTCCGAGGCGTGCGGGCATTCACTCAGTTCGGCCTTTTTCTGCGCCAGCTTCATCGCGAAGGCCATGCAGGTGGGAACGTCGCAGTCACCGCAGTTCGTCTTCGGCAGCAGCTTGAAAATGTCAAGACCCGATAGCGCCATTGCTGATCCTCTACATATCGTTAGATTTCGTTTCGGTATTTTTCAACCGTCAGTGTTACGATGACTTCCGTTTCACTGTTTGTACAGTTCCCCGATCTTTCTCTTTATCGCTTCGACCGCTTTTGGATGATACATGATGATCAGTTCAGCGCCCGCGACGAGCAAGCTCATCGTCGTGGCGATTTCCCAGTAGGCGCAGCGCAGCGCCTGATCGCCCCAATCGGGGTATTCTTTCTCCGACACGCGGGCCTCTTTCACCCGCGAGCTTTCATGGCCCGGATTGATGAGCATGGGAAAGGAGACCATCGCGTCACCGCCGAGACCCTCGATGCGGATGCGCTCCATGATCGAGTAGGTGTATTCGAGCCCGTATCCGAGGGTGCCGGTCAGCGGGTCCATGACGATTCTCTCGGCGGGAAAGTTCATTTCCGTGAGCAGTATGTTCAGCTGCTTGGCGAGATTCACGTCGATCGGAGACATCGCCACGATGCTATGGTTGTATGCGATGCACGCGGCGGCGACCGTCTTGTAATTATCCGTTTCGACGTAATTTATCAGGCAGTTTTCCCCCGCGGTTGCTTCGCATACCTTCTTCATCACCTCGTTGATTTTCTCGAAGTGGCTGTGACCCGAGATGATGATCGGCACGCTGACACTTTCGAGAACCTCTTTTACCACGGCGACGGCCTCCTCGGTGCTGCGGTTTCCCTTCTCGGGATGCGTTCCCTCGAGACGCACGCTGATCAGTTCCGCTCCGTACTGCTCGACGCACCGTTTCGCCATCTCGCCCGGCTTGTCGATGACGTCCCGGTAGTGTTCCAGCAGCGGTTCGGGGAACTTGCCCGGCACGCGGTCGAAGACTTCCATCGCCACGACCGGCCGGTGAGGGTTATCGCCCTCGAAGAAATGAAGCGGAAGGGCGGAGCTGCCGCCAATGGTGACCGTGTGCGACCGTGTGCCGCCCTGTTCGGCGGTGGCGCCGATCGTTACTCGAGCCACCTTCCCCGCGTTGGTTTCTTTCGGTATCTCGAAGCTCATGGTTATACCTTTTTATATAAGCAACTGCTAAATAGCAAGTTTTTTCATGAGTTGCCCCACTGCACGGTAGGCGGACGAGTCGCCCAGGATGGGCCAGATGGGTATTCCCGCGCTATCCGTCGCGAACAGGGTTTCGTCTTCGGGAACGACACCCGCAAGAATCAGTCCCTCGGCCTTGATATCTTCCTCGAGCGTAGGGAGCGTGGCGATCTGTCTTCGATCCATCCCGTCACCGGGCTCGAATACCTTCAGCACGGCGCCGCGCACACGATTGACGATCAGGTACGTTTCGCGCACCTCCGTTTTGAGCTCACCAGCAAGCCGGCCGATCCTCCCCGCGGTATGAATGCCCCGCGCGGTGGGGTCAGTTACGATGAGGAGATAGTCGACGTCCCGCGTCGTCCGCCTGCTCAGATGCTCCATGCCCGCCTCGTTATCGATAACGACATACTCGTAGTTGCCGGCGAGGGTGTCTATTATGTCACGCAGCACATTGTTGGCGTAGCAGTAACATCCCGGTCCCTCGGGGCGCCCCATGGCGATGAGGTCGTACTCGTGCGTTTCGATGAGACCCGTCTGGATCTTGTACTCGAGGAACTGCTGCTTCGTCATGCCGCCCGGGAGGCTGCCGGCGCTTTCGCGCATCTCTTCCCGTATGGCGCCGACCGTCTCGCCGAGCTCGATTCCGAGCAGGTCGTTCAGGCTCGTGTTCGCGTCGGCGTCTACGGCGAGGATCGATTTCGATCTGTGCTCGCCGAGCCATCGGATCATCAACGCGGTGATGGTGGACTTGCCGGTTCCGCCTTTTCCGGATATCGCGATTGTTTTCATGATCTGCTTCCGCGTGAAATCGAATGTGCTTTCTTGGCATTTCCGCGAGAGAGATTGCAGCTTTTCTTGTAAATGTTCATCAGAAGAGCTGCGGCATCGAGAGCGCGGGATGATTCATCTTGGTGATATATTCGAGGACTTCCTCTTCGGTCGTTGCAACGGTTTCGTCCGCTATCATATCGAAAAAGTTCTCAATGCCTTCCTCTTTGCCTATTCGCCGCAAATCGGTTTCCATTTCCTCTTTGAACGCGCGGTCAATCCACACGATACGCTTGATACCACCCTCGGCGAGCAGGAATTTCTTGCTTGCAACGTACTGCTTGCTGTGACCGACGAATCCCGGTGTCTGAACGCCGCCGCCGATCATGCCGGCGAGGGACGAGAACTTCATGCCGATCGGTGTCATATCTGCGAAGTTCCGGTAGACGATCATTATCCCGTTCGTCGAGGGGAGCACACAGGCGATACACTCGAAGCACCCGCACGAGGTCATGGGGAAATCGATAATACTGTATGCATTGAAGATCTCGAGCGTCCGGTGAGAGTTGTTGTACAAGAACTCGTTGATTCCCCGCCACTGGCCCTTCAGCTCGTCGACGACATCACCCTTCGTGACCGGCTGGTTGGGCCCCGTTGGATTTATCTGGTAGGCCGCCTTACCGTCGAGCCAGTTGTATCCGCCGCAGAGGCCTGAACGTTCCGGTGTGATGATGCAGACGTGGTTGGGGGCAAACGATTGACAGAGTGTGCACGAATAGAAGGTATCAACCGATTCATCGGTCATCCCCGCGAGACGGGCGTCACGCTGCTTGTACACCTCACGCGCCGTCTCGATGAGCTCTTTCACCTCTTCGATACGCGTATAGATCTTGATCTGCACCTTGTCGAAGATCTTGCCGTATTCGCCGTGGAATTTGGCATGAATGATCGAGCCTATGTGGCTGAAGGTGAAACCCTTCTCCTTCGCTTCCTTGCTGATACGTATCCAGTCGATATCCCGTTGGCCGATATGCAGGATGCCGTGCGCGCCGTTCACGTAGTCGTGTATCTGGCGTTCGAGGATCGGCTCGAAGTCGGGCTGCATCTCACGTCCGGCCACCTCGATCCAGATCCCGATCGGCAGCGTGGCCCCCTCCTCGATATCGTCTATCTCGGGACCGATGACCTCGATCTTTCCGTCCTCGACTTCGTCGAGCTCCTTCGAGGTGACGAACTCGAATCCGGGCATCGTCTGCCCGCCGAGCTCGGCGTACATGTCATCCTTGCGAACACGCTCTCCCTGGAAGGCCGGACCGTACGGGACCGGTATGGGGACCTTTGAGATGGTGATCTTGAGCCCCCGCACCTCTATCGCCTTCGAGACGATCTTGTCGTGGGTCACGGGACTGACGACATGTTCGTAGGTGCAGATGCCGGTCGGAAGGATCTGATCGATGTCGGTGTCGGCGATCGTGGGGAACCCATAATTGATCGCGCCGGCCGCCTGCGCGTATTTTTCGTCGTCTACCGGCCCGAGGGCGAGAATAAATGCGAAGACCCTGTTTTGGTTATACTTCAAGATCCGCTGGTAATCTCCCGGTTTGGCGCCGCCGAACGAGAGGGCGACGCGCGTCGCGAAACCGAGCGAATGGATGCAGGCGGTGACGTCATCTCCGAAGGGCACGAGCCGCGTCTCCCAGCCCATTTCGACGCCTTCTTCGCGCAGCTGCTCCGCCATCGACGTGCCGTCCGTTGCGGACGACATGAAGACGTAGAGATTCTTCTCCTGCAGCTCGCGCGCGATCTTCACCGCGATCTCGTTTGTCGGACAACGGCCGACGCACGCGGCGAAGCCGGGGGCGGTGCCGTCGACGAATTCGATCCCGCGTTCCCTGAGGATCACGTCGTTGGCCGCGCCGAGCCAGAAACGGCCGTCGGATGGATTCGCCTCCGGCAGATAGGGGAGGGAATCTTCCGTGTACTTGATCGCCTCGATGATCTCATCGGCGAAAAGTGCCGCCATGCCCGCATCGAGTGTGTTCCCGAGATAGGGGAGCCATCGTTCGTCTTCGGGGGATGGGGGCAGAAGCTTTTGCGCTTCATCGAGCAGCTCACGGAGGCCTCCGAGGGTTTCGATTCTCAATCCCAGTATCCCGTGAGAGATCGGCAGGTAGTATGCGGTATTGGGGAACTCGACCTTCGCCTCTTCACCTTTATCCGCCAAGGCCGCTTCGAGCTCATTGCGCGCGCGGGCAACGAGCTTGTGCGCCCCGCGGATCGCTCTCGTTGCTATCAGTTTTGACATACGTGCTTTCTATTAAAACGTCAGGCGCTACGTGTCGAGATGTCTTCTCATTTCCATATCGTAGAGCACCCGCTCCCTGCCCTTGCTGATACCGAGCCTTTCACGCTTCCCGTTAATATGATCGATTATGAGCGCCGCCATCTTGCCGGCATCGGGTTCGACGGCCCACATGCCGCCGAATATCTCTTCGAACTCCTTGAATATGTGATCGCTGAATACCGTACTTCCCAGGACGGGAAGGCCGACACCGAATATCGTATAGACGCCGGATGCGACGAAGTACTGACCGATCGCGATCGCCTTCTCGCTCATCCATTCCGGCGCCGCGCCGGCGACGGGGAGCTCGCTGATATCATTGCCGAGACCGCCGATATTGACCATCTCGGTAAGGGCAATGAGTATGCGGCTGTTGTCGACACATGAGCCCGAATGGAGCACCGGCGGCATGCCGACCGCCGCGCATACCTCTGCGAGGCCCTTGCCGGCATACTTCTCGGCCGATTCGGGCACGAGGAATCCGGCCTTGGCGCAGGCGATGGCCGAGCAGCCGGTCTGAATCACGAGGATATCGTTGCCGATAAGCTCTTCGACGAGATTCACATGGCTCTGATCCATCGTCACCTTGGGATTGCAGCAGCCGACGACGGCGGCGACGCCCTTGATCCTCCCGTTGATGATATTATCGTTGAGTGGCGCATACGAACCGCGGAATCTCCCGCCGAGCATGTAGAGAATCGCTTCATGGCTGAATCCCGCCACGAGATCCATTTTCTCATTCGGGATATTCACCGCTTCCCGGTTTGGGAAGTTCAATATGGCTTCGCGGATGATCTCTCTCGCCGTTTCGAGACCGTTCGTCTCGGAGAACTCGTGGTGAGAGGCGCCCGTGATCTTTCCCTTTTTCGATGTCGTGATGAGTTTCGTGTGGTAGTGCTCGCTCACCTCGGGCAGTGACGGCATGATGCACTGCACGTCGACGATCATGGCATCGACGGCGCCGGTCGTTACGGCCAGCTCCTGCTGCAGCATATTGCCCGCGATCGGCAAACCGTGACGCAGCAGAATCTCATTCGCCGTACAGCAGATGCCGGCGAGGTTGATACCGGTCGCTCCCTTTGATTCGGCGAGGGCCTTCATTTCCGCTTCCTGTACCGCCACCACGAGCATCTCGGAGAGGACCGGTTCATGGCCGTGAACCATGATATTGACTTCGCCCTCGGAGAGAACGCCGAGGTTGACCTCGCCGCGGATCGGCGAGGGCGTGCCGAAGAGGACATCTTGAAGTTCCGTCGCTACCATCGAGCCGCCCCATCCGTCGGCGAGGGCCGTTCTCGCCCCTTGGAGCATGATGTTGCGGTGATCCTGGTCCACCCCCATGCTCGAGCGGTGCATCATCTCGACGATCTCGCGGTCTATGCCGCGCGGCGCGACACCGAGCTTGCGCCAGAGTTCCTGCCGCGCCTCCGGGGCACGCTTGATAAACGAGATCTCTCCCTCTTGGCGGCCGAAATCGGCCAGCGCCCGTTCGGCTACCTCGGCGGCGATCTCCTCATTCGACCTGCCGTCTGTGGCTATCTCCATGGCGAGGGCGACTTTCTTGAGCTTGCCCGCGTCTTTTATCGTATACCCTGCATCCGGTTCCCGGGCCGCGAAGAGCAGTGTTCCGGCAACGCCCCGTCCGTGATCCGAGTGCGCGGCGGCGCCCCCGGCGATCATTCGAGCGAAATTGCGCGCGGCGATCACCTCGGCCGTCGCGCCGCAGACGCCGAGGCGGGGTTGCTGCCCGAAAGGATCGATGACGCACGGACCCATGTAGCATATGCGGCAGCAGATACCGAGCTCGCCGTAACCGCAGTGCGGCTGCTGCTCGGCCGCGCGCTGCCAGACGGTTTCCACGGCCTTCTTCCTTTTGCCTTTGCGCTCGCTGCCTTTTGATCCGGTGTTGTCTTTTTCGCTCATCTGTTCACTTCATTTTTCTATAATTTTTTTCACGCTGTCAGAGTATTCCGCTTCATCTCCATCGCAATAATCGAGCGCCCCCGTCCGGCACGCTTCGACACACGCCGGCACATCGCGGCCCGGGCAGTGATCGCACTTGACCGCGGTGCCGAGGTTTCGGTGGCGCACGATGACCCCGTACGGGCAGGCCTTGATGCAGACCCAGCATGCCTCGCAGGTCTCGTGGTCGATCGAGACATTTCCCGTCGCTTCGTCTCTCGTAATGCATCCGGGCTTGCACGCTTCGATGCAGGGGGCATCCTCGCAGTGACGGCACTGCAGCGCGATGTTTCGTATCCGGGATGGAGATCCACCGTCATCGGCCGCTACGATACGGATCCTGTGTTTCGGTTCCGGCTCTTCGCGGATCGCTTCCGTGAGATCCTTTGACCTCGAATGCTCCACGGCGCAGGCGAGCACGCACGCCTTGCAGGCAATACACTTCTCAATGTTGCAATAGATCCGCTTCACTCGTTTGTTCCTCTTGTTGATGCTGACCGATGAATCGGTTAAAACCTTTTGTATCTTACTGGCGCAGCAACCTGCTCACTTCCGCGAGGCAGTTGAACGTTTTCTCACTCAACTCGGGCGAGCGGGACCCCGTGCCGCAGCTCGGCGTGAGCAGGCACTGTTCCCGGATCAGGTTTTTGTCGATCCCCTTGCCGGAGAGGTTCTCGATCAGCTGTTCGAGTTTTCCTACGATCGATTTCGGATTCTCGTCATAGATCTTCTCTGAAGTCGGCACGATCCCCCATGCCAGCACGCCGCCCTTTTTCAGAAACTCATTGATCCGGTCGGCGTAGTAGCCGATTGTTTCCCCGTACTCGTACGCGTCGAAACTGATGATGTCGACGCCGGCGTCGATCAGGATCGTCCATTCGGTATTGCCGCAGCAGTGAGATCCCGCGAGCGCGCCCTCTTGATGAACCGTATCTACCACCTCGCGCAGGTGCCCAACGCAATCGGCGCGCTGAACGCTCACATAGGTGGATGATCCGAACGCCGAAAAGATCGGCTCGTCGATAAAGCAGATCTGCTCGAATCCGAACGGTTTGAACTTGTTGAGAAGCCAGCGCGTCTTCATCACGATGCCCTTGACGGCGACATCGCGGAAGATATCGTTGTAGTATATCGATCTCTTGTTCTCGTCGACACGGTTCAGTCCGAATGTTATGGGCCCGGTCACCTGATTCTTGAAGTACTTAATAGATGAACGGTCGATCCGTGACAGTTTCTCTTCCATCTCGTAAATGCCGCGGCTGAATTCGGGAGAGATCTTGAAGTAATCGAGATTTTCCGTGACGACGTTCTCGTAGAATTTCTCGAGATCGCTCGTGAAATCGCCGCTCAGATCGAAATACATCCTCCGCTTTTCGTCGTCGAGCACGACACACGGCATCCCCTCGCAGTACTGGATCTCCATCTGCTCGCGGTAATCGGTGTTCGGCAGCTGCGGCCAGAACGGGATCTCCGGGACCGTCTGCAGTATGAAGTCGCAAGCCGCCGCCGGATCCTTCAAGGGCATGCTTCCGATTGCGGTCGCGGTACATCGAGGATTGAACGCCATTTTGTCAACCTTTCCTCTGCATTATCGCTCTGTAACGGACCTCAGCGATTTATAGATCGTCTCGAATTCCTCTTTGAGTTTTTCGTCGAGCGCATCGATCAACGGCTCGCCCCGCAGGTCGGCATCACGAATAATTTCATGATACGATATCATGCCGAGGAGCAGATTGCCAGGCACCTGTTTCGCGACCCAGGCTTTTTGCTCTTCGTTCTGTATCTTGTTCCCGATTATCCCGATATTCTCGATTCCGATGTCGCCGGCCAGTTTCATGATCGTTCCGGCCGTCTCGATGCTGCGCGAGCCGGGTTCGACGATGATCAGCAACCGATCGACGCTTTTTGCCGTTGCCCGGCCGAGGTGCTCGATTCCCGCCTCGAGATCGACAACGACCGCCTCATTACGGTGAAGGATGATCTCGGACAGCAGGCTCTTGATGAGCACGTTTTCAGGGCACGCGCACCCGCCCTCGCCGGTCGGCACTCCTCCCATGACGAGCAGTTTGATGCCGCGGAAATCGATGCTGTGTGTGTCGGGGATGTCGTCGACCGTCGGATTGAGCTTGAAGAGCTGCCCGAACTGCTTTGGATCGGCGCCCGTGCGCTCCTTGATGAGGCTCCGCTGCTCCGAGATCGGCGTGAGCGCCGCCGCCCGCCCGGCCGGGATGCCGAGTGCCGATGCGAGGTTGGCGTCCGGGTCGGCATCGACGGCCAGCACCCGATAACCGTCTTTTGAGAGGTAATGGGCCAGGATACCCGCAATCGTTGTTTTTCCGGTTCCGCCTTTACCCGATATCGCCAGTTTCATCGCTTCTCTCTCGTAACCGAAAACGATTATCCACATTATACTTAATTTACTATTATATATAATTTTAGCCTGAACATCAACCAAAGACGATCAGAGGGGGCCGCTATCGATGATACATTGACTTGCTATCCCGGTTAAACTACACTTTAGTCTGCTTTTATTTAAGCTTTGACGCTTCACGTAAAGGAACAACCGGCCTTGTAACAGCAGGTCATTATGGCATTTCAAGACGATCGGGGGAACATGATGAAAAGGGTATTCATACTCGTCTCGTTGTTGCTTCTGTCGGCAATTCCCGGCATAGCCCAGGAAGAGACCGGCATGAAAGTCGAAGAGATGGTTTTCTGCACCGGTATAGAGGACAGGACGCCTGTCGGCGCCACCACCCAGTTTTTGCACCCCATTGGCAGGATCTACTGCTTTACGAAAATAGCCGGAGCGGCCGATACGACGACGATCCAGCATGTTTGGTACTTGGGCGAAAAGGAAATGGCGCGGGTCGAACTACCTGTGCGATCGAGCTCCTGGCGGACATGGAGCTCGAAAAAGATGATAACGGATTGGGCCGATCTCTGGCGCGTCGATGTCGTGGCGGCGGACAGCACCATTCTCGAGAGCAAGGAGTTTCTGTACAAACCGATAACCGAATAATGATCGAAGCTCTGGAGACGGGATACGAGATGGAGAGAGCCTCACGAGAGAGAACCTCGAAGCAAAGGAGTATACGACCATGAAGAGAGCTTGCCTGTTTGTTGTTCTTGCATTCGTCATACTGTTCTCGTGCACCGCGCAGGAGCAGAATCCGTTTTTCAGCGAATGGGAAACGCCGTTCGGCGTCCCGCCGTTTGAAGAGATCGAGAACGAACACTTTATGCCCGCGATCATAAAAGGGCTCGAGCAGCATAATGCGGAGATCGAAACGATCGCCGACAACACCGAACCGCCGACCTTCGAAAACACGATAGAAGCCCTCGATGCGAGCGGTGCTCTACTGACCAGGGTCGGCAATGTCTTTCAGAACCTCAATTCAGCCAACACGAACGAGGAGATGCAGGAGATCGCAAAAGAGACCGCTCCCATGATCTCGAAGCATTTCGACGAGATAGTGTTCAACGAGCAGCTCTTCGAGCGGGTGAAATCTGTGTACGATCAGCGTGAAAAGCTGAATCTAAGGCCCGACCAGAAGAAGCTCCTCAGAGACAACTACCGGCATTTCGTGCGTGGCGGCGCAAACCTGAGCGCCGGGAAGAAGGAGGAGCTTGCAAAAATAAACGAGGAGCTGTCTGTTCTCTCGCTCCAGTTCGGTGAAAATCTGCTCAAGGAGAACAACCGGTTCGAGATCGTGTTGGAGAGCGAGGAGGATCTCGCCGGCCTGCCCGAGAATGTGAGGGTCGCGGCCGCCGAGGCGGCGAAGGAGCGAGGGCATGAGGGAAAATGGGTATTCACGCTTCACAAACCGAGTATGGTACCTTTTATACAGTATTCAGAGCGGCGCGATCTCCGCGAGAAGATATTCAAGGCGTACATAAATCGCGGCAACAATAATGATGAGCTCGACACCAAGAGGATCTGCTCGCGGATGGCGGCGCTTCGGGTCAAACGGGCTCAGATTCTCGGCTACGAGACACACGCCCATCTCATGCTTGAGGAGTACATGGCGAAGAAGCCGGCGAATGTCTACGTGCTTCTCGAAAAGCTATGGAAGCCGGCGCTGGTGCGCGCGAAGGCCGAGGCCTATGCTCTTCAGAAGATGATCTACGAGGAGGGGGGCGACTTCGAGCTCGAGGCGTGGGACTGGTGGTACTATGCCGAGAAGCTCAAGAAGGCGCAGTACGCCCTCGATGACGAGATCCTGCGGCCCTACTTCGAGCTCGAAAACGTGCGGCAGGGTATCTTTACCCTCTGCAACAAACTCTGGGGCATCACGTTCACCGAAATAGAGGACATCCCGAAATACCACGAGGAGGTCCGCGTCTACGAGGTCAAAGAAGCGGACGGCTCGCATATCGGGCTCCTCTATACCGATTACCATCCGCGCGCGAGCAAGCGGGGAGGGGCGTGGATGAGCGAATACCGGAGTCAGTCGAACCGAAAGGGCAAAAGGGTTTCGCCCGTGATCACCAACGTGTGCAACGTCGCGAGACCGACCGCCGACACGCCGGCCCTGCTCAACTTCGACGAGGTCGGCACGATGTTCCACGAGTTCGGTCACGCGCTCCACGGTCTCCTATCGAATGTCACGTACGAGGAGCAGTCGGGTACGGCGGTGGCCAAGGATTTCGTCGAGCTCCCGTCGCAGATCATGGAGAACTGGGTAACCGAGCCTGAGATGCTCAAGCTCTACGCGAAGCACTACAAAACGGGCGAGGCGATCCCGCAGGAGCTCGTCGACAAGATAGAGAAGGCACGTCATTTCAACCAGGGATTCGCGACGACGGAGTATCTCGCCGCGTGCTTTCTCGATATGGACTGGCACACGCTCGCGACACCGGAGGAGCTCGATGCGTTAGCGTTCGAGAATAAGATGATGAACAAGATAGGTCTCATTCCGGAGATCGTCGTGAGATACAAGAGCTACTACTTCAGGCACATCTTCTCGGGCGGTTACTCTTCGGGATATTACAGCTATATATGGGCGGAGGTGCTCGACGCCGACGCCTTTCAGGCGTTCAAGGAAACGAGCATCTTCGATCGGGAGACGGCCGAGGCCTTTAGAACCAACATTCTCGCGGCGGGCGGGACGGAAGATCCGATGACGCTCTATATGCGGTTCAGGGGAGCCGAGCCCGAGATCGATCCGCTTCTCGAGAGGCGCGGGCTGAAGTAACAGAGGGGGAATGCAGCTGCAGGGGCTGAAGTAACAGAGGGGATGTAGAAGCGGCGCAAGGCGAGCCTGGTGGTCGTCATGATAATCGGACGAAACGGAGCGCAGATTTTCTACATGCTGTTGGGCCTCGCGCTTGTTGTCTTCGGGGTGCTCGTCCTGGCCAATGTGATTCCAATGGGCGAGTGATTCGAGCACGCACGCTAATGCTTCATCAGGTCCCACCATCCGACCCAGTCGAGGTAGATATAGCCCTTTTCCACCGTTCTCGTATCCGGGTAGAACTGCTTTTCCCACTGGTACTCGAATCCGACCGTCGCGATGAAGCCGCTGGGATTGTATATATCGAGGGAAACACCGATGCCCGGCGCGAGCGCGTTGTTCCACGGCGTCTCCTCGCTGTCGAATTTATAGCGGAGCACGCCATACGTGTTTAACGTCGTGTTTTTGTAGCGCCACCAGTCGATGCCCTGTTTGACATATCCTTGGAGAAGCAGATAGTTATCACCATCCCGCGGCATGTCGTACTGGAGCCCCCCCCACGTTGCACCTCTGAATCCCTCGATTGCATGTGCCCCGTCCGAAATCACTAACATACAGAACACAGCCAGAACAATCGGGATAACGATGCGTTTCCCTGCTGCGATTGGTTTGAATGAGTAACGTTTCATCAGTTATCTCCTTCCAAAAATTCTTGCTTCCGTCTCTCCCCAGGAGAGCTCGATCTTGAAGTCCTCGAGCAGGACGAAGTTCTTGTCCAGGTATTCGTTGAACTTCGAGCACGGACAGTGTTTTCCATAGAAATCGTCCTCGCACACGATGAAATCCACCGGTCGATGTGAATAGTTGTCCACACTCTTTTCCAGGTCGATTTCTTCGATGTGAAAGAAGTGCGCATTCGGGTATTGGAATTTAAATGCGTGCGTATAGATCGAATTTCCCCACACATTCATCGCCACGTTCATTCCGTCGAAGCCGTTCTCCTCGAAATATTCGAGGACGGGCCTCATATCGGGATACTGCTTCTCGAGCCATTTCAGGTTCCGGAATCCGTAGACCAAAAACACGAGCACGAGTGCTACGGTAAAAAAGCCTTTAACGAGACGGCTCCTGATCCGCGTGGAAAAGAGGCTCGCCAGGTAATCGACGCCGAGCGCGGCGGCGGGGGCGACGAATACGATTGCAAAGATCATATTCTTGTTCACCGATTGCTCCGTCCGGGTCGCGAGGTGCAAGATTACGATCGGTAGCGAGAAGACAATTAGCAGCATGGCACGCTTTCCACACTTCTTGTGGAACATGCCGAATACGGCGAAGAGGTACGCCAACGCGACCCAGCGCAACAGCCAATCGGCGAGTATTCGAAACGTTTGCTGTGAATTTTCTCTCGCGCCCGCGAGCTCGCTCATCGTCCCAGCATTCGGCGAGTAGGGGGCGACCAGCAAGAAGAGCACGCAGAGGACAATCAGCGGCAGTGCGCAGTAGAGGGCCGACCTTCGAAATCCATGCTTGATGATCACATAGAGAACGAAGACCGGTATGAATATAGGAAGCAGGTATTTTGTTATCGATGCAATGAAGAGGGCGATTGTACCCTCCAGCAGCGCAATATTGCGGTAGAAAGGTGATTTTGTTTTTTCGGCGACGATAAACATGAGGAACGCCGAGCCGAGGAAAAAGGCGGCGATCATATCATACGTCGCGAGCTTCATCAGGTAGAGGGTCTGACCCGAGCAGACGAATATCGCAGCGGCGATCAGGCCGAGCCGCTCGTCATCGAAGAGCACGCGTGCCGTGAGGTAAACGATGAGTGTCAGCGCGAGCCCGAAGAGCATATTTATTATCCGGGCGCCGTGCAATCCGCCGATGGTGTCGCCGAAGGCGACAAAGACGGGCTCGATGAGTACTGAGCCGGTCATATAATGACAGGCCGGGCAGGGCCCGCCCCTGATGACTTCGTGTCCGAGGGCGATGGAAAATGTTTCGTCGTAAAAGGCCGAGTTATAATCGATGCCGAACACAGTCATAAGAAGGCCGTACATGATGATGATCAGGAGGATTACCTTATGCGTCGTAATAATCTTTTTCATTATTCCGTGTAGAGCGCTCCTGTTTTCTCCGCTATGCGCAGGATATTCTTGAGATCGCGCGCCTTCGGTTTGTTGAGCTGCACACCGATGAGATACTCGGGGAAATTATCACATTCATAGCGATAGATTCTCGCGACCTCGCCGCGCAGCTGGACAATGTCCGCATCGAGAACGGCCGTTATCCGTATCTGATCGCCGGGGGTGAATTCGCTCCTCGCGGTGATCAGGAGGCCGCTCGCGGAAACGTTTCTTATCGTTCCGAGCGAGTATGTCTTGTCGTTATCCGGAATATAGATAGGCACATATGCATCTAGCCGCCGGGCCCTTCTCCGGTACCCTTTCGCCGTTTCGAGATTCTTCTCGATGTACGTCTGGTAGCGCGTGTCGTAATCGAACAGGAATTTCGAAACCGAGAGTTCAGAGAGGTATCGCGAGAGTGTATCCTGCCTCTCGATCAGCGCTTTGGTGAATTTCAATCCCGACCTGCACAGCATGTGACCGTTCACCGGAATCGACTTCTCGTGCACTTTGACGCCCTCGATTTCGATCTTTTCGCCCCCGGGAAGATCGATTTCGATGGTGAGCGTCTCGGCCTGCGGGATCTCACCGATGGAGAATAGTGACATGCCGTCCTTTGTGAGATTATCCGCGACGGCGAACCTGCGCACCTTTTCACCGTTGGAGGAATGGGTATAGAGCACCGGAAGCGCGTCGGGTATGCGGAAGCTCTCGCGCCGCTGGTACAGCTTTCTTCGCGCGTAGAGATAGAATGCAAGGCCGAGTCCGCTGTTGTACAGCGCCCAGAGGCTGTTGACCGCCACGATGAACTCGTCGTGCCGTAACTGCAGCAGCAGGTGGACGAGCGCCCACGCGATGGCTGTGATGCTTATGCAGAATACGATGATCTGAGGGAAGAGATACTCGTAGGGAGCTGCGGAAGGCATTCCCTTCGGCGTGACCTGGAATTTTTTCGAGCGCTTCGAGAAGAGGAAGCCGAACAACGATGAAATATAGGTGGTGAACTTGCCCATGCTGAATTGCTCGAGCATGATGTGCCCGCCGTATCCCCGTGACATCTCGTTGAATGCAAAGAGGGAGATCGTGAAATACGGAATGAAATGGAGGAGATAGACGATATCGAGGGCCCTCATCGGCAGGATGCCGGTGAAAAGCGCGATGGGGGGCGTGGCGTAGAATATCAGCTTCTGGAATCCCTCGATCGGATAAATGAGGCTCCCCAGGTAGCAGATGCGCTGCGAGAAACTCAGACCCCGGACGAAAAGCGGATTCGCCTTGAAGAAGACCTGCCATCCGCCGATTCCCCAGCGCCGTCGTTGAATGTGAAACGGCTGAATCGTCTCGGCGGCGATGCCGAAGGCGAGGTTTTCGTTGTGGTAAACAGATGACCATCCATTTTGATGGATTCGGATGGATGTGAGCATGTCCTCGGTTATCGATTCCGTCGCGAATCCACCGATATCGTCGATCGCTTTTCTTCTGATCAGCGTGCAGCTTCCGACGAAGTAGGCGGCATTCCAGTGATCCCTTCCCGGCTGAATGAGGGAGAAGAAGAGGTACTGCTCTCCCCAGATATACTTCTTCTTGCGATCCACGCGATGCTGGAAGGAGTCGACGTTGTAAAATTCCTGAGGCGCCTGAGCAAAGGCGACCTTATCGTCCTTGAAGTAGCCGATGAGGCGGTCGATGAAATGGGGGAGCGGCGCATGGTCCGCGTCGAAGACGGCGATGAACTCGGCCTCGGTATGCTCGAGGGCGTGATTGAGATTCCCCGCTTTTGCATCCTCATGGGAGGTTCGCGCTATGTATACGCATCCGAGCTCCTCGCAGAGCTTCTTGACCTCCTCGCGCTCTCCGTCATCGAGCACGAGGGTGCGGTGTGGGTATTTGAGATCGTTGCAGGCGAGAAGTGTTTTCCTTACTATAGAGATTGATTCGCTCTTTGTGGGAATCAGCACATCCACCGTGCGTCCTTCGAGCGGTGGCGGAGCGGTGCGGGTGATCGGTTTCCAGACACCGAAGAAAAAGAGGAGCGTTGTGAAGAAACCGAAGCATTCCGCCAGGTAGAGCAGCCACGAGAACCAGAGGGCATTCGGATTGAATGTCTCGGTGACACGCCAATACAGATAGTAGACGGTGACCGCTACCGAGATAATAGCGATAAAGCGCCGGAGCCCTTCTCCCTTGAGTTTGTTGAAATCCATCATTCGTTGGCGGACCTATCAGATGTAATGAGCAATATGATGGTTGATTTATGTGCACGCGGATATTGAGGGGACTGCTCCTTTCGTCTGGCCGGCAAATTTTTGAGCTACCAGAGCTTTCCGGCCGAAACCGTTCCATATATATGTTAATGATACCATAGATGACGATTTATGGGAAGCACACAAGTTGCCAAATTCAAGGTAAGTGTAATAAATTGAGAGAGATAGTTACGAAATAAATATTGTGTCGAGAGCGGGTTTGCCCCCGAACCGGCGCCACTACGCGGCAGAACCTGAGCGAGAAAGATCTGGCACGGATTACCGGCGTGCCCTTCGAGAGATTACGGCCGATCCTGTCGCGGCTCATCGAGGAGGGGCTCGTGGCGAGGCACGGGACGAAGCTTTCTATTGCGGATTGATGATTAGCCGGAGATGATTGCCGTCGTTGATTGGATGTTGTTATTCTTTCATGGGGGATTGCTTATATTGAGATTGCCCTCAAGGATCTTTTCCCGGGGGTGCTAGTCATCCGGTTCTTTCTTTTTCGAGCGGTCTTTCTTGAGCAGGCCCAGCTTGCGTTTCTCCTCGAGCCTCCGCTCCGTCACAGCTTTGGGTATGCGGGTCTTCTTGCGTGGGATGCTCCTGCGAAGCGCTTCACGCAACAGCTCTGCAAACCGCTCTGTCGCTTCCTTTCTGTTTGCACGCTGGCTTCGATGTTTCTGCGAGATGACACGCAAAACGCCCTCCCTGTTGATTCTCGTGCGCAGGAGCTCGCGTATCCGCTCGCGCTGTTCGTCTGAGAGACTGCCGGAACCGGCCACGTCGAAATTCAGCGTCACCCGGGAGTTGACCTTGTTCACGTGCTGGCCGCCCGGCCCGGCGCTTCGTGAGAAGGTGAATGACAGTTCGCTTTCGGGGATGGAGAGGGTTTTCGTTATCCCGATCATGAGAGGATGATTCTCGCGTCCGCCACGACGCACCGCTCGGCGGTGCACATGACGGGGTTGAGGTCGATCGATTCGATTTCTTCTTCGAGCTGCATGATGAGTTTTGAAAAAACAACGAGAAGCTCGGACAGTTTATCCATATTTATCGGCTCTGATCCCCGATGCCCCTCGATCAGTGCTCGCCCGGTGAGCTCTCCGACCATATCCGCGACATCGGCGGGTTCCAGCGGTGCCATCCGCAGGCTCGTGTCCTTGTAAATTTCAACGTCCGTGCCGCCGATGCCGAGCAGCACAACGGGACCGAACTGGTGATCGATCTTCGCGCCGACGATAAGCTCGATACCGCCAAGCGTTTCCTCGACGATCATGCCCTCGAAGCCTTCGAGCGCGCTCATGCGGCCGAAGACCTCCCGCACCTCTTCCTCGTCATCGATTCCGGTAACTACGCCTCCCGAATCGGATTTGTGGAGGATCTGCCGCGAGACGACCTTGGTGACGACGGGATACCCGATCTCGGCGGCGAACGCGGCTGCCTCGTCCGGCGACGTTGCGACCTCGAAGCGCGGCACCGTGAGCCCTGAGATTCCCATGAGACGTTTCGCGTCGGGCTCGAGCACCCAGCCCGTTTTCCTCGATGCCTGAATGATATTGGCGATTTCCTTGTTCATCACTGAATGAGCCTCCCGCGATGATCGGAAGCGGTTGGCCTGGGTGGGCGCTTCCGGGGAGCATGATATGAAGCGAAGGCCATTTTCAGCACGGCCCGCACCTCCTCAGCGCCTCCAACATGAGGGTCGCGCCGTCGATGGAGTCTGAAACGGGCACGCCGTTGAGCTCGAATCCTTCTATCAGCATCCGGTATTTTTCCACGAACGGCACATACGCGAAGAGCGGCTTGCCGGTACGCCGGAAGATCTGGCTGAGCCGCGCTCCGACATCAGAGGTTACTGCCGGTATGTAGGGAAGGAGCAGCATGATAACGCTGTCGATCCCATCGAACGTGCTGAGCTCCCTAGCGGCCACGACAAAGTCGTCGTCCTGCGCGCTGCCGGTGAGATCGATCGGGTTGCCGAGCGAGGCGATCTCCTGAGCGCTCGGCGAGAGCTGCTCCTTGATCTTTTTCTGCAGCTGCTGAGGTAGCTCGGGAACGGCAATCCCCTTTGCCGCGCAGAGGTCCACGGCGAGCGCCCCATGTCCGCCGCTCCCCGTCACGATGCCCACCGTTCCCTTGACCGGTGTCTGGTAGTGACTCAGCGATTCGCAGAAGTTCACGAGCTCGTACTCGTTATCGGCCTCGACGATGCCGTGCTGCGCGAGAACAGAGGAGAACACATCGTAGTCGCCTGCGATGGAAGCGGTGTGGCTCGAGACGGCCCTGCCGCCGATGTCACTCTTGCCCGCCTTGAGCACGATGATCGGTTTCGGGCATGTTTGGGCGGCCTTGACGAAGGTTCTTCCCTCGTTTTTGTCGAAGCCTTCTACGTAGAAGGCGATCACCATCGTCCGCGGCTCTTCGATAAGGTATTCGAGAATGTCCGTCTCCTTGATCATGGCCTTGTTCCCGATGCTCACCGCAAGAGAGAGACCGACACCCTGCGTATTGAACTTGGCCATCTGATCCACGAGGATACCGCCGCTCTGGCTTACCAGAGCAACATTTCCCGCTTCTGTTCGAACCATCCGCTCGCTCGGCAGAAACGTCGTGTCCACGTTCGGGTAGGAGTAAATACCGAGGCAGTTCGGACCGATGAACGGGAGATCGGCTTCGCGGGCGGCGGCGACGATTCGATCCTGCAGGTCCGCTCGCCCCACCTCGGCGAAGCCGCCCGAGATCACCGCGGCGCTTCTCGCGCCGCTTTCGATACATTCGGTCATGACGCCGGCCACGTGCTCGGCCCGAACGGCGATGATTGCCAGGTCGACTTTTTCGGGAACGTCGGTGATGCTCTTGTAGACGGGCTCCCCGTGATACGTGCCGCCGCGCGGGTTCACCGCGAATACGCTCACCGGATATCGGAGGTAGTTCTTGTCGAAGATCACGTTCGCCGGGTGGGATTCATTGCTCAAGGATACCCCGATGACGGCGATCGATTTCGGTTCGAACAACGGTTTCAGATTCAATGCTTGGCTCCCATTCTGGAATTATTATATGCGAATCGAGGATACCGCCGATTCATGCGGTTCCTTAAATCGGCTCTCATCTTACCATACGGTGGGAATCGGGAGTATCGTTTATTCCCACGGTCATTTCATCCAAATGGAAGATCCCGGCGAATTCAATCGCATTCTCGGGGAGATAATCGAAATACTGGCGGGTTCCTAGTAAAGGATATACTTGGTATCGGGGTGATCCGATTTCCAGGCATTCCACGTAGTCTTGGACGACGCGATAGCCTCGAGCTTGCTGTCGGCGAAGGAACCGCTTATGCACGTCAGGCCCGTTGTGCCGTCGAGCCTGAACCACATACTCTCTGTCTCGTAATCGTAGAGCACGAATCGGGTGCCGTAGGTCCAGCCGCTCGCACTCAAAGTCAGCAATAGATCGTCGATCTTCCTGCTGCTCACGGCAGCGGAGTCCTGGAGCGGTCAGTAGAGCACCGCGATATGCGTCGTGTCGGCCAGGTCATTCACGACCTCGTGCTGCGAGAGGATGGGGATCGGATACCCACGCGCCTCGCCGTCGACAACCGTTCCGATGACCCTCGTGGTGGATTCACTCGGAGGATACCCGGCCTCACCCGGCGAGAGCGCATCGGGGTAGTTGATCGGTGTGATGGCATTGGGACCGAGACCGAAGTTGAAGTTATCGGGATCGAGGCCGTAGGCATTAACCGCATGAGTGATATCCCACTTCTTGCCCGTTCGATCCGTGATCAATATCCTGCCGTCTTGGACTTCCACCAGATTGTCGCTGCATCCCAGCAGCATCGATACGGCGGCGAACAGAAACGCGGCAGCGATAAATCTCTTGATTGATAATGAGTTCGCTGCTACCAGAGATCGATCCCTATTCATCGGCATCACCACTTTCTTATTAGTTCTAGGTGACATAGTTAATATAATACCTGAGCAATTTAATAGGCAATTATTTTTAAATAATAAACATTCCAAATGAGGGCAGATGAGGCTTTTTCCGCTTGCCCTGATAGGCACTTGCCTGTTTAAATCGTTGAAATTACACTGATTGTTGAAATTACACTGATTGTTGAAATTACACTGATTGTTGAAATTACACTGCTGGAGGTGACAAGATGCCCCATAGAGTTTGCCCGTGGTGGATAGGGTATTTCCACCTCGGTCCTGTGAGGCGGTTGCTGCAGAATCCGGACAAGATACTAAAGCCCTATGTCGAGCCCGGCATGACGGTTCTCGATATCGGCCCCGGCATGGGTTTCTTCACTCTGGAACTCGCGCGGTATGTCGGGACCGGGGGGAAGGTCGTCGCGATAGATCTCCAGGAGAGAATGATCAAGGCCCTCGACAAACGGGCGGCCAGGGCGGGACTCGGCGATCGCATCGATTCGCGGATCTGCGGTAGCGAACGACTCGGAGTGGACGATCTTGCCGGTAGTATCGATCTCGCCGTGGCCTTCTACGTCGTTCATGAGGTGCCCGACGCGCTCTCTCTCTGCCGGGAGGTCTACTCCCTGCTTGCCGATACGGGCCGGTTTTATATCGTCGAGCCGGCCGGACGGGTATCCGAGAGCGAATTCGATGAAACGCTGGACATGGCGCGGGAAGCGGGATTTACCGTCCTGGAGCGGCCTGAAGTCAGAAAGAGCCGGGCCGCCCTCCTCGAGAAGCGCTGAAAACGAAGCGCAACCCTTCTGCCTGAACCTCCGATCAAACGATCGTTCCTTGCGCTGCCTGAACCTCCGATCGAGCGATTCTACCTTGCGCATCTTCCTCGATACTTCTCTGTCCCGGTGACGGGTGGCGCTCGTCGAGGACGATTGGGTACGCAATTTGCATTTATTACCTCCTTAAACGAGGGAGAAATTTATAATCGCATAATTTGTAACTGGTTACGGGGAACGCTTTCCCGTATGATCGATTTGGCAATCAAGGAGGTGCGAGCAGAAAAAGCATACCAGTATTGCGAAATGCTTCCCTCTCTACATCGTGTCGATAATACTGATGAGCTTCGTTGTCGGCTTTGTCACGACTCCGGTCCTCTGGATCTGGGGTATGATCGACGCGAACAAGTCCGCAAAGAAGTTAAACATCGAATTGGCCGCCCACGCGTAGCGTCTATCGGCTCGTTGCTGCATTCCTGAGAACGGAGAGCGGCATGACAAACGCGCGCCGGCCCAAAGACTGTGACACGCGGAGGGTCCGGATGGCATGTCATGAATCGGCATGCCGCCGGACTCTTTTTTTTGCGCGTGAATGCCCCGTCGCGGGATGTATAGATGCTACGCGGATCGTTTCCGGCGGCCGATTTTCGAGAGCTGTCCGATCACCCAGGGCACGAGACTCATGATGAGAATCAGGATCCAGCCGTTCGGCCCCGGGTCGACGACCTTGAGCACCGTGTTGAGCCCGGGCAGGTAAACGGCCGCGATGAGCAGCCCCACACATAAGAGCAGCGATCCCCAGATATACCGGTTGCGCGTGATGTCGTTTCGAAAGAAACCGGAGCCCCGGCCGCGCATGTTGAAGACGTGCCAGAGCTGCGCGAATGCGAGCGTGAGAAACGAGACGGTTACGGCCCGCCGTTCCTCCATGTTCAGCGCCGCGAGCGCATAACTCAATGCGCCGAGCACCGCTATAGTTATCACAATGCCGTATCCCCCGATTGCGAGCCAGTGATTCTTTGCCAGAACCGGTTCTTTTGGATCGCGCGGCGGACGGTTCAGGATACCGGGATCTCCCTCGCCGACGCCTAGGGCGAGTGCCGGGAAAACATCGGTAACGAGATTGAGGAAGAGGATTTGAAGTGGGAGGATGGGGAGCGGCGCGTTGAACATTGACGCGAGCGCGACGATCATGATCTCGCTCACGTTGCATGAAAGCAGGTACAGTATCGATTTCCGTATATTGGCGAAAATGATCCTTCCCTGCTCCACCGCCGCGACGATCGTCGAGAATGCATCGTCTTTGAGAACCATATGGGCCGCCTCGCGTGCCACCTGCGTGCCGCGCACACCCATCGCCACGCCGATGTCGGCCTTCTTGAGCGCCGGCGCGTCGTTCACCCCATCGCCCGTCATGGCGACGATCGAGCCGTTATCCTGATGCAGGGCGATGAGATCGAGTTTCTGCTTCGGGCTCACACGGGCGAAGATCTTGATGTCGAGCAGGCGGCGGCGCTCGTCTGCCGAGAGCGCGTCGAAGCTCTCGAGATCCTGTCCGTTTATGACCTCCGCGCTCTCTTCGTCGATGAGCCCCACGGCGAGGCCGACGTTGCGCGCCGTGACGGCCTGGTCGCCGGTAACCATGATCACCTCGATGCCGGCAGTGCGGCATTGCTCGAGGGATTCGTGCACGTCACTGCGGGGTGGATCGAGCATTCCCACGAGGCCGATAAACTGCAACTCTTTGTAAGGCTTCGCCTCGACCGTATCGACTGTCTTTGTGGCAAGGGCGAGGACTCGCAGGCTCCCTTCAGCCATCTCGTTGTTGCGGTTCACCCACCGCGATCGCTCCTCGTCACCGAACGCTCTTGCGCCGTCACCGGTCATAATCGAAGTGCAGCTTTCGAGGATCGTCTCCGGTGCGCCTTTCACGGCGACGCGGTACCGCTCGCCGTCTCTATTGAATGTAGCCATCATCTTGACGTCGGAATCGAACGCCTCTTCACGTTCTTCAGGCATGCCTTCGAAATAGTCCTCCCGGTGGATTCCCGCTTTGGACGCCGCAACGAGGAGGGCGACTTCGAGCGGATCCCCAACCGTTTCGCTCGGATCCCCCGCGTCGCTGCGTGCAATCGTCGCGTTGTTGCAGAGCACCGAAACGAAAAGAGCTTCGCGCAGAACCGCGTCATCCGCCGCGTCGATGACGGCGCCGTCTCTCACAAACGCTCCAGCACTCCGATCGCCGTTTCCATTTACCGCGATGTCGCCGGTATCAAGAACGATGCGTGTGACCGTCATGAGACCCTCGGTGAGGGTGCCGGTCTTGTCGGTGCAGATGATATTCGTTGCGCCGAGAGTTTCAACGGCGGAGAGGCGGTTGACGAGTGCGTTTCGATGCGCCATCCGCAGCATGCCTCTGGCGAGCGCGATCGTAGCGACGATGGGGAGCCCTTCGGGTATGGCGGCCACGGCAAGGGCGATCGATGTCTCTATCATGATCAGAATTTCCTTGCCGGAGATGACCCCCGTCACCGCGATCAGCACCGCTATGGCCAGTACGGCCCATATAAGCTTGTGCGCAAGCTTGTTGAGCCGTTTCTCGAGGGGCGTGATCTCCTCTTCGGCCTCCTCGACGAGCGTCGATATCTTTCCGAGCTCGGTGTTCATCCCCGTCGCAACGACGACCGCCTCACCGGTGCCCCTTGTCACGGCCGTTCCCTTGAACAGCATGTTCTTCCTGTCCGGCAGGTGGGTGTCCTCGCCGAGCGGATCGATGTTCTTTGAGACAGGGAGCGACTCGCCCGTCAGAGGAGCTTCGTCCGCCTGGAGTTTCGCCTCGTAGATAATTCTGAGGTCGGCGGTGACGATATCACCGCCTTCGAGAATGACGATATCGCCCGGCACGAGCCTCTCCGCGGGGAACTCGTGAACGGTACCGTCACGCCGGACCTTTGTCATGACACTGCCGAGACGGTGAAGCGCCTCCATCGAGCGGACGGCACGGAGTTCGGTCACAAATCCTATCGATGCGTTTATGAGAATGACGGTGACGATGGCGAAGCCTGCGAGCCAATCGCCGAATGCGAATGACAGCACCGCGGCCGCCGTAAGGAGAGCGATGATGAAGTTCTTGAATTGGTCGGCGAGAATCGTCCAGGCTCTCCGCTTTTCGGTCTCGCGCAACCGGTTCAGACCGTGTAGCCTGACGCGGCGCCGTACCTCGGCGGCGCTGAGACCCGTTTCCGCCGTTACACCGAGCTCGCCGAGAATCGTGTCTCCGGCACTGGCCCATGGATTTTCGGGAAGTATCCTCATAGAGCACATATGATAGTGATTTTGGCTCTGCAATCAAGGAATGTTTGAGAAAAGATGCGGCGAATGCGTTGGAGCGGCGAATAGTGAGAAGTTTATTCTTGAGAAAACATGTGGTGAACGGGATGCAGTGAACAGGGCAGGGGGGTAGGGAGGATAGGGATGATTTGCTTGATTTTGGAGGGAAAATCGTTTATAATGGTTCTTACATTCGGCAAACGAGTTAAGACTTTTTACTTCGACCTCGAAGGGAGATGAGAAATGGGAAAGCACCAAAAGCTCGGTCTTGCAGTTATAGCGCTGCTCGCTCTCTTTGTAATCGTGAGTTGTGAGAATGCAACTTCGCCGCAGGGAGAGGGCTCTTTTGACTTTGCATCCGGCTATATGTTCCAGGATGGAAGAGATTCCCTCGATTTTCATAGCGGTAACGGAATGTGCGGCGATCTCGATACACTCATTCTTGTCAAATCGCACTGTGATACGGCGCTCATATATGCGCTCATCGGCGGGGGTAGCGATTCTGTCGAATGTTCATGCGACTCGGTCGGTGATCCGGAATCCCCGGCACTTCCCGTTACGACGCAGTGCGATTTCGATTCGTTGGGTCACTTCGAGTACTATTTCGAGCTTCCGCAGTATTTCAAGGATGTGCAACTCGATTTATGGGTAATTGCGGATGATGGAGCTCGGATTTATATTAACGGTGCATTCATCAAGCAAGTCGATTTGTTCGAGACCCTTTCGCCCACTATCAACTATCCTATGGGTCATTACGTTAAAATATCAGGTGACAGTGCGATCGATCGGCTATTTGTCGAAGGCAAAAACGTGCTCGCCTTCGACGTCGTCAACACGGGAACGGGATTCTATGGCGATCCCGTTGCGCGGGCCGATTCGGCCGACTGCATGTATGTCGAGTTCTGGGGCCGGGTGGTGTACGAGATCGAAGAGCCGTGTGAGGTCGAGATTGATATCAAGCCCGGCAGCAACTGCAATCCGATCAATTGCAAGAAGATGAAAGGGGTCATCCCGGTCGCGATACTGACGACCGACTGCTTCGATGCCATGGATGTAGATCATACAACGGTGCGCTTCGGTCCAGATGAAGCGATGGAGACGCACTACAACAAGCACGGCATGAAACGACACGAGAGTGACGTCGACTGCGACGGTGATATCGACCTCGTTTTCCATTTTCGCGGCTACGAGACGGGCATCGTCTGCGGGGATACGGTCGTCACGCTCAAGGGCATGACATTCGGCGGTGATGCATTCGAAGCAACTGATGTGATCCGCACCGTTCCCGGCCCTCCCGATTCTACCGATTGCGGGTGCGACGACGACGATGATGACGATTGTGATTATGAAGACGATTGTGACGATGATGACAAGAATGATGAGAAGATTAATACTGATACGCATTCATAATCGCAAATCAATCATGTCCGGGATTTATCGACGTATCATAGATGAGAATGAGGGGCCTGCCCGGCGGCGGGCCCCTCATTTGTCTTTCGCGAGTATTTGTTTGCTCTTCCCGGCCGCGTTGTTCTAGTATCTCCTCATTCGTTGATCCAATGTGATATAAATCGGTCAAATATCAAGGTTATCGATTGGAAGGCTCTTTCCTTCGAGGTGCACCGTGATTCGGGCCATGATTTTCGATCTCGACGGCACGCTTGTTCAGACCGAAAAGCTCAAGGCGCTCTCATATGCCCGGGCGGCTGTGGAGCTGTGTCCACGCTCGATCACCGAGGAAGAGGTGATCGAAGCCTTCAAGGAGGTCGTGGGACGCGCGCGGCGTGAGGTCGCCGAAGCGCTTATGGAACGCTTCGACCTCGGACAGGAGGCCGGGAAACGAATTGAGGAATTCGGTGTCGCCGCTCCGTGGGATGCGTTCGTCCGGATTCGCCTTCGGATATATGACGAGATAATTGCGGACCCGGATATGATTCGCAGTAACCAGTGGCCGCACAACATGGAGCTGCTGCGGACGGCCAGGGAGGCCGAATGCCGGGTGGCCCTCGCCACAATGTCTTCCGGCATGCAGGCAAACCGGGTGCTCGAGATTCTCGGGCTCGCCGATGCATTTGATTTTGTCGCTTCGCGTGACGATGTTGAGCAGGGGAAGCCCGATCCGGAAATTTACCAACTCGTTTCCCGGGAGCTCGGCGTCCCGCCGAGAGAATGTCTCGTGATCGAGGATTCACCATCCGGCGTGCGGGCCGCCCTCGCGGCCGGGATGTGGTGTATAGCGGTTACCACGCCGTTTACCCGCGGTCGGATTCACGGAGAAAAGCTCCTCGCGAAGCGCTGGATCGTGGACGAGCCCGGCGAGCTCTTCTCCACGGTAGAACGGCTCGTGACGGAGCGGATGGAGGAAAGATGAGAAAATTTGCAATCCTCTCTATGAGCGTAATGTTTATCGCGGCCTGTACGGAGGGCTCCCCCGATGTCGATCGCGTATCCGCCGAAATACGGGGGATCATCGATCAGCAGCAGATGCTCTGGAATGAAGGGGATTTCGAGGGATTCATGGGGTACTACTGGCGGAGCGAGGATTTCGTATTTCAGTCGGGTAACAAACGGTTGCAGGGATGGGAAGAGCTCCTTTCGATGTACAGGAGAAAATACTCGGGTGAAAACAGGGGCATCCTCGAATTCACGGGAATCGAGGTTATGGTCCTGTCCCGCGAAGATGCCTACGTGACCGGCCGGTGGCGGGTGAGCCTGGCGGATACGACGAAGGAGGGGCTCTTTACGTTGATTTTCAAGAAGATGGATGATGGATGGAGGATAATCCACGATCACTCTTCGTAGCAAACCCGCCCCCGGAACGTAACGGGCGCCGATTCGTCCTCGGCAGCCCCTCGGTGGGTCATTCCAAATTATCAAAATAAGATTGCTTTTTCGTGAAACATTACCTAAATTCTCTACGTTTTACAGTAATGCAACTACTCGCGCTGGTACAGCTATGCCCTAAATCAGCTATTTAGAACTCAAAGGGAGGTGTCTAAATGAAAAAGGTTATGTTAGTGCTGTTCGTTGCTTTACTTATGGCGGGCGGCACGGTGGCGCAGCAGCTCGATTATCTCGATAAGCTGCCGCCGATGATCGATCGGGAGACCTTCTTCGGCGATCCAGAGATCGCCGGAGGTCAGATCTCTCCCGACGGCAAGTTCATCACGTTCCTCAAGCCGTACGGCGATTACCTGAACATTTGGGTCAAGGGGGTAGACGAGCCGTTCGATGCGGCGCGTCCGATAACGGCCGATACGGTGCGTTCGGTAACCGGGTACAGCTGGACGTGGGACAGCAAGTTCATCATCTACGTCCAGGACAAGGGCGGAAACGAGAATTACCACGCCTACGCCGTCAATCCCTACGCGAAGGCCGCTTCGGGGCAGGATGTTCCCGAGGCCCGCGATCTCACGCCGATCGATGGCGTAAGGGCGATGTTCTACGGCGGCTCGAAGAAGGAGCCCGATATCGTCTACATCGGCCTCAACGACCGCGACGAGCGGTATCATGATCTCTACCGCCTCGAGATCTCCACGGGCAAGCGGACGTTGCTGAGAGAGAACAACGATAATATCGCCAGGTGGATCTTCGACCTCGACGGCAAGCTGCGGCTCGCGTCGCGCATTACCGACGACGGCGGATCCGAGATCCTCCGTATCGACGGTGACGAGTTCACGTCGATCTACCGGACGACCAACGAGGAGAATGCAGGGGTTTTCCGTTTCCATAAGGACGGCAAGCGGATCTATCTCATGACGAACAAGGGTGACGACATCAATCTCAGCCGTCTTGTCCTCCTCGACGTCGAGACGCTCGAAGAAGAGTTCGTCGAATCGGATCCCAAGAACGAGGTCGATTTCGGCGGCGCCGATTTCTCCAATGCAACAGACGAGCTGATCGCCACCTATTACGTCGGCGATCGGATGCGCATTTACTTCCACAACAAAGAGTACAAGAAGGCCTACAAGAAGCTGAAGAAAAAGCTGCCAAAGGGCGACGTCTACTTCGGCTCCGCGACCCTCGACGACCGGTACTGGATGGTGACGGTGACGAAAGACACCGATCCCGGCGCCCGGTACCTCTTCGATATGGAGACCGGCGAGGTCGAGTTCCTCTACCGTCCGCGCCCCAAGCTGCCGAGCGAGCATCTCGCGGAGATGAAGCCGGTCACGTACAAGTCGCGTGACGGCCTCACCATTCACGCATATCTCACTGTGCCGAAGGGCATCAAGGCGAAGAATCTTCCCGTCGTCGTCCACCCGCACGGTGGTCCGTGGTATCGTGATTCGTGGGGATACAGCGGGTATGTGCAGTTCTTCGCGAACCGCGGCTATGCCGTCTTCCAGCCGAACTTCCGCGGATCGACGGGCTACGGCAAGGATTTCCTCAATGCGGCGAAGCGCGAATGGGGAGACAAGATGCAGGATGACATCACCGACGGCGTGGAATATCTCATCAAGAAAGGGATCGCCGATCCGGACAAGGTCGCGATATTCGGCGGTTCGTACGGCGGATACGCGACGCTCGCGGGCCTCGCATTTACGCCCGATCTCTATGCGTGCGGCGTCGATTACGTCGGTGTCTCGAACATGCTGACCTTCCTAAATTCGATCCCGCCGTACTGGGAAGCGTTTCGCGCCTATCTCAACGAGCATGTCGGCGATCCCAACAATCCGGAGGACGTCGAGAGGCTCAAGCGTCAGTCACCGCTCTTCTCGGCCGACAAGATCACCGCTCCCCTTCTCGTCGTGCAGGGCGCCAACGACCCGCGCGTGAAGAAGCCGGAGAGCGATCAGATCGTTGTCGCGATGCGCGACCTCGGACGCGACGTCGAGTACATGATCGCCGAAGACGAGGGACACGGTTTCCTCGGCGAGCAGAACCGGATGGCGATGACCGTCGCGATGGAGAAGTTCTTCTCCAAGCATCTCGGCGGCCGTTTCCAGGAAGATATCAATCCCGAAACGAAAAAGAAGCTCGACGAGCTGATGGTCGACGTCGCCTCGGTGACGATCGAGGAGCCGGCCGCGGATCCCGAGAAGGCGATGACGGCGCCGCTCCCCAAGGTCGATCCGGGCATCGTTTCGCCGATGAAGGCGGCATACAAGGGCAGCGTGAACGTCATGGGGCAGGATATTACACTCGATATCCAACGGTTGTATGAGGAGATAGAGGTCGACGGCAAGCCGGTCTGGCGCATCGTTACGAGCCAGGAGAGCCCGCGCGGCGTCGCAGCCGATACGTTCATCCTCGACTACAAGACGCTCGTGCCGATAAAGCGCAGCGCAAGCCAGGGCCAGATCAAGATACGGGTCGATTACACGAAGGATTCGATCAAGGGCACGATCGACATGGGCGGCAACGAGATGCCGATCGACATGGAGCTGCCGGCGCCGGTGTTCGGCGAGGAGACGGCTATGCTTTTTGCCATCGAGGCGCTGCCGCTCGCTGAAGGATACATGACGACGCTGCGCACCTACGATCTCATGAGCGGTAAGGTGCGGCCGATGGCGCTGGAAGTGACCGGTATGGAGACGGTCACCGTTCCGGCCGGTTCGTACGAGACCTACAAGATCGAGCTCAAGCAGCTCGACGGCGGACCGGACAACGCGACGATATTTGTGAGCGAGAAGGACCCGCGGTGTCTCGTGCGCGGCACATTCCAGCTGCCGGCGCAGGCGGGCGGCGGGACGTTCACACTCGAGCTCAGCGACACGCAGTAACCTGACGTGTCTTTGCAGCAGGACTGTTTAGCAAAAAAACGCTCCTCCCTATCGGGGGGAGCGTTTTTCCATCGCATGAGTAATTAGGTGTCCGCGCCGGCACGCGCCGGATTGCTATTCGTCTCTGCTGAGGATCCGCGCCGGCACGCACCAATTGATGTCTGTCTCTGATGCTAGTGGTCTTTATTAATCATTGGCCGTCCCGCTATTCTTCCTTTTTATCCTCGACGACGAGCTCGTCTCTCTTTTTTATGATCTGCTTGACGGCCCACTCAGGCAAGAGGAAGGGATAATCATTTTTGCTCGACAGAGCGGGATACTTCCTGCCTTCCTCTTTCTTTGCGTAGATCGAGAGCGTCACCGTTTCATCGGCTTTGACCGTAATGCTATATATCGGTTCGGTGAAATCGTCTTTCGTCTTGCCCTCGATGTAGCTGTCACAGTTCAGCTTTGCCATCCTTGTGAGTATCTGGTTGATCGTTTTCTCGTTTGCCTCTCTGCCGTCCTCCGTCTGCCAGGGCGGGGGCGGCTCGACGGCGATGGTGTCTTCCGCCGCGGTGGGGTCTGGAAGGGGCGGCTCGATGTTCTTGCGTATCGTGAGGGTACCCACGCTGTCAACGACCGTGATCTCCGTTACCAGCTCGCGATCGATATTCACGGCGGTCTTGTCTCTGAGGCGATCTATCTGATGATCGAACACGCGTTGAATGTTCTCCCGAGCCTGATAGACTTTCGGATCGTCTCCCACGCGTACGTATGTATGACGGAAGGTCGAAGCGGTCTTTCCGATGTCGAACGTGGTAAGCATGGCATCGCCGCCATACACTTCGATCCCGATCTTTTTCTCGTCGGTGAGATCGTACGGGTCGTAATTTTTCGACTCCGAGACGAGGGTCGTGAGCGAGAAGTTGCTCAGCGTTTCGAGCATCTTGTCCACTTTGGTTTGATCGGTCGGGTAGCCCATGGGATCGATGAGCCAGCGATCGTCATGCCGTTCGAGGATGATCGAACTGTCGGCACGGGATATGACGATCTTCGTGATTGCCGTCTGTTCGATGCTCTCCTGCTCGGGGAGTGTGTAATGGGTCCTATCCTGATTACGGAAGATCAGGTATAAGGAAAGCGCGACAATAACGATAATGAGAAATATATACTCCTTCTTTATCCTCATCTGTGTCCTTCCTTGTCGGTGTTACTTTCCAAACATCATTTGGATCTTTCGTTTTCTCGTGGAACGGTGCACCCAGACGCCGATTCCGAACACGGCGACGAGAACGGGCAGCCCTGCGATGTTGAAGGTCTTCACAAACGTTTTTACTCCCGGAGAGCTGTCCCGCAGGGGATTGTGACGCTGCATCTTGCCTCTCATTATCGCATATTCGGGCCGGCCGTTGAGATGATCGAAGAGGTTCATCACGAAGGTGGCATTCGGCGTTCCGCCCTTCTCGTCGATGATGCTGTTCTTGATGATCTCCGATGTTCCGACGAAGAATATCTTCCCCGGTTTTCCCTTCTTGATGACGGCCCCTTCGCCGGTGAAGGTTTCCATGTTGGCCGTGGGTTCTTCGGGTTCGGAAGGTTCTTCGCCCTCTTCGGCGGGTTTCTCTTCGACCGGCTTTTCCGGAATCTCTCTGTCGGCGAAATAGCTCGGAAATTCCCCCTCGACCAGGGCGGCGAGCGGATAGCTCTTGAACGCGTCATCGATCACCGGAGGGGAGAGTGTCATCGGATTCAGATTGATCCGTCCGCTCATCTCCCATGATTCTCCCGATGAGGAAAAGAGCACGTTTCCCTCGAGGTTTCGGGCCGCCAGCGCGTCCCCTCTCAGCTTGACCGGTGAGCTCTTGAGCATGACGAGCGCCTTTATGTTTTGCATGAATGCCAGATCCTTGTTGATGTATTCGTTTTTTATGATCGGGGCGAAGTAGAACGGACGTTTCCCGCCGCCGTACATCTCCGGGATCTGCTGCTCGAAGCAGTTCTTGTCGAGAACGTACGATTTCTTGAATTCCATGCCGTAATGGCTGAGAAGCTTCTCCAGACCGGTGGTGAGCGGGCGGTAGTACGGTTCCTGGTAGGGATTCATCCGCATCTGGCTCTGTTGGGGCATGATCTCTTCGAACGAATCGATAAAGAGTGCCAGCGATTTTCCCTGCATGAGAAACTGATCGATCTGAAAGAGATCGTAATCGGAGAAGCTCTCTTTCGGATTTGCAATGATGAGACAATCGATGCCATCGGGTATTCCCTCATCCCCGAGTGTGACCTGTGTAACGGAGTAATCTTCGGAGACGAGCCTGTTGAAGTTTGCGAGATTCTCCGCGGGCTGTTGTTGTTGACCGGGCATTTGCGGCGGACCGCTCAAGCTGAGCGTGCCGTGACTCGAGAGGTAGCCGATCTTTTTGTTGATGTCTATTACGTCGTCGACGACTTCACTGAGGCGTTCCTCCATCTCGTTCATATTGGCGAGCTGATACTGCGTGCCGAATATCGGTATTTTGATGACCTGTATGAGCTGAATCGTCGAGAACTTTTCCCCCTTTTCGACCACGATGCCGGCGGTGGCGCGTCCCGCCGGGATCGTCTCGGCGCCCGATGCGTCTTTTACCGTGGGCCATCTGAGCGTGAGCAGGGTGTATTTGTATATTTTCTCCATAATGAGGGGATCGGCTGTGGGATCGATTCTCGTGTATGATAGTTTCCCGTAGTATTTCTTGTTCATGCTTTCGACTATCTCTTCCATCCTCTGCGGTATGTCGAGGAGTCCCGTCATCCTGAGTTGCGAGGCGACCTGTTCGAAGGCTGACGAGAAGACGAGTTTGATCTGGATCGGATCGTCGAGGGTGAGCAGCGCGCTTATCTTGCTGTTCATTTTCTCGATCTTCGATGTGATCGTATATTCGAGGCCTTCGGTCGTTGTGATGGCCGGCAGCTTGTCGATCACATCACCGTGAATCATCACCATGCCCATGTAGGCCTTCTGGAATTTCACCTCGTCCTGCTCTATGTTCTGGATCTGCACCGGATAGATCCCGTAATTCTGAGCCATTTCCTGGTTTTTCTTCGCTCTCTCACTGATGTCCCCCTCATCGGGGCTCACATCGTAGAAGCGGTAGTTGAAGTACTTGTTCGAGTGAACGGCATATTCCTCGAGGAGATCGTGCAGGTAACGCTCGGTGTTATTGTGCGGGGCCGGCAGGTTCTTGGTGAAGAACACGTTTATCGTAAGCGGCTCGGATAGGGTGGAAACCGCCTTTTTGCTCGCTTCGGAAAGCGAATAGAGGCCGTACGAGGTGAGATCCGTACGCAAGAAAAGCGTCAGGCTCACGACGTTGATCAGCACGACCGCGATGAGATATACGAGAAATTTGTAATACTTGCCGAATCGTTTCTGTCCAGCCATGGCGTCCCCCTATACCTTTTCCTGGATTGAAAGTTGTGCTCCATACAACGCGATGAAAATCACACTGAGGAAATAAATGATATCTCTCGAATCGAGAATCCCCTTTGCGACATTCTGAAAGTGATGATCGGCCCCGATATACTGAAAGAATCCGAGCAGGGATGCGGGGAGGAAGTAGAGGAGCTTGTCGATTATCGTCAGAGCGAAACAGATGATCATGCCGATAATAAACGCGATGATCTGGTTTTTCGACAGCGACGACGCGAAGAGGCCGATGGCGCTGAAGGCAGCGCCGAGCATGACAGCCCCGATGTATCCGCCGAAGACCGGTCCCCAATCGAGTTCTCCGAGAAAGGCGACACAGATGGCGTAGCTCAACGTGGGCACCATCATGATCGCAATGAAGGCGACTGCCGCCAGGAATTTGCCGAGAATAATATCCCGGTAGGTCACCGGTAGGGTCACGAGTATCTCGTACGAGCCGACGTTGAATTCTTCCGAGAAGAGACGCATCGTTATCGCCGGCACGATGAACGCGAAGATGAGCGGCAACAGGGTGAAAAAGCTTCTCAGCTCCGCCTGGTTGTAGAGAAAGAATGTGGAGAAGAAAAACCATCCTGTCAGTACGAGAAAGATCGCGATCACGATGTAAGCGATCGGGGAGATAAAGTATACCCTGAATTCCTTTGTAAAGATGTACGAAACGTTGCTGGCTCCTGCCATCCCTAGTTCTCCTTTGTAAGCTCTCTGAATATTTTTTCGAGGCTTTTTGATTCTCGCGTGAATTCGATCAGAATCCAATCCTGCCCCTTGATTCGGCGGTAGATTTCATCCCTGATATCCTGCTCCGTGTGGCACAACAGCTTGAAACTGACCGTTCCGTTGTCGGATCCGGTCTTCTCGACTTTTGCGATACCATCGATCGGTGAGAGAAGGCTCTTTACGGCCTCCTCTTCAGCGCCCCTGAGCGAAACGTTCAGCGTGTACTCTGATTCCGAGGATTTCCGGAGTTCCTGCGTGCTCCCGTCGGCCACGATTTTTCCCTCGTTGATGATGACCACGCGGTCGCACGTCGCTTCGACTTCGCTGAGAATATGTGTTGAAAGGATGACGGTTTTCTCGCTGCCGATTTTCTTCATGATTTCCCGTATCTCGACGATCTGGTTCGGATCGAGTCCGGAGGTCGGTTCATCGAGGATGAGTATCTCGGGATCGCTCATCATCGCGTGCGCGAGGCCGACGCGCTGCTTGTACCCCTTGGAGAGCTCGTGGATGGAGCGGTGCATGATCCCACTCAAACCGCATATGTCAACGAGTTCGCGAATCCGCTTTTCCCGCTTCGCGGCCCCGAGGCGCCGGATATTGGCAACGTACGAGAGGTAATCGTACACAAGCATGTCGCGGTAGAGAGGGGCTTCCTCGGGGAGATACCCGATCATTCTCTTGATCTCGAGGGTGTCCCTCTCGATGGAGAATCCGTTTGCGGTAACCGTCCCCGTTGTCGGCGCCAGGTAGCCGGTGATGATCCGGAGAGCCGTCGTCTTGCCTGCCCCATTCGGCCCGAGAAGGCCTAGGATCTTTCCCGTTTCGATCGTCAGGTTGATATGATCGAGGGCGCACAGGTCACCGTAATATTTCGTAAGGTTGGATATCTCGATCATAAAGACTCCTTTTCCGTGTTACACATTGTCATTACTCGCGTAATAGTTTTTAGGTAAGTTCCGAAATGACAAAGACACCTGTTTCAAAGGGCAGCCCTCTCGAGCCGCCTTCTCGTTAGTATACTATCGTTTTAAACTACAGGTAGTAAAAAGTTTCGGGAATATTCTATATGTTTTTTCCGATTGGTCAATGAAAAATTAATGGTTTGGAGGCCTTGCAGGGCGCGCGCCGGCGTGATGGTGTGGTGCGGATGGCGATCTCGAGGCATGTTGAGGTGGCCGAGAGCTGCAATTCCGGCCTATTTGATCACCGGATCGGGGCTCGGTTTACTCCATGGAATATCCTCTTCCTTCGAGAGCACCATGAACCTCGTGTTCGGGTGCCGGGCTATCCATTCGTTCCATTTGATTATCGTTGATGGCAGCGCGGAGAGTTCCTTGCCGGTGTATGCGCCGCCTACGCATGTGAGGTTGCACTCGCCGTCGAGGCAGAACCAGAGGCTCTCGGTTTCATAGTCGTAGATTACAAAGCGGTTTGTGTAGGTCCATCCGGTGGGAGCGAGTGTCAGGACCTTTCCGTCCACCGTACGGGTGCTCACGGCACCCGATCCCCTGAGCGGTCAGTAGAGGACGGCGAAGGGAAAATCGCCGATATAGTCGTTCAGGGTTTCGTGACGTTGCATGACGGGAAGCGGGTACGCCTTGGGTCCGCCGAGCAGGCGGGTTGTGGCTACCACTTCGAATGAATCGTCGTCACTCGGATACCCGTCTTCTCCCGGCAGCAGGTCTGGAGGACTCATGATCGGCTGGAATGCGTGGGGCCCCAGCCCGAACCACCAGTTCTCCGGGACCATGCCGTGCGTTTCAACCGCGTATGTGATATCCCACTGCTTTGCAGTCAGGTCCCGTATCAATATCCGGTCGTTCTTGGCAAAGAACGCATCGGACACATCCGAATCGGTATGGCCGCTCGTATCGGTCGCCGTTACCCGAAGGAGATATTCCTGCGAAACAGGGAGGCTTTCGGTCATCCATGTGTAACGTCCGTCGTTTTGCTCGCCATCAGAGATGATCGTCCACGTGTCTCCGCCGTTATGGCTGTATTCGAGCCGAACCGATATGAAACCCGCCTCGAAGGGATTAGTGTGGAGCGCCGTCCATTCGATGAATTCACGCCACGAGAGAATTTCGCCGCCGTTGGGGAAGTCGACGGTCACGTCGATGACCTGATTTAGGCTTGCCCGAAGTCCTGACTCGTCATTTGACGGTAGATTGATGGTGTCCCGGCCGCAGCCAAAAAAGAACGTCACTATCACAAATAATGACAGCAATTTGTATCGGCTTGCCATGAATGACAGCAATTTGTATCGGCTTGCCATGAATGACAGTAACTTGTGTCGGCTTGCCATGAATGACAGCAATTTGTATCGGCTTGCCATGAATGACAGCAATTTGTATCGGCTTGCCATGAATGACAGTAACTTGTATCGGCTTGCCATGAATGTTGCACCTCCCTCGGGCCACCTCCAGAAACCGGTGCTTGACTTAAATATAATAATTGACTACTTTGCCGGGAAATTATTTCTTTGTGTGGAATAAAGATTTTGATGGATCGACATAAGCGTGGTAATCTGTATCAATCATGAACAACTCTTCTGAAGACGCCAATGCACGCGCGCTATCCGCCCTCAATGATCTCAGGACGCTCACGGAGATCGCCCAGAAGGTGAACTCCGCAATGAACCTCGAAGAGATTATCGATTTTATCGTCGAGAAATGTATCAAGCATCTCGGCGTGGAGCAGGCTTCCATAACACTGCTCGAACGGAGCAGCGAGGATGCGGCATGCCGCACGATGGCGCGAAAGAGCGAGGACTCGCAGGCGATGATGCCGCTCAGGCTCGATTTGCAGCTCGTGGGGTGGATGCTCATCAACAAGACGATTCTCGTGGTAAACGACCCGCCTAATGATTCCCGTTTCAAGCGGGCGCTCTGGGAAGAAAGCAACATAAATAATCTCCTCGTGGCCCCACTTTTTATCAAAGACCGGATCATAGGTTCGATCAATGTTTTCAACAAGGTCAAATCGAACGAGTTTTCGGAGGTGGATGAGGGACTGATATCGATCATCGCCAGCCAGGCGGCGCAATTGATCGACAACACGAGACTGTATGAGGAAGAGGAAAAGCTCAAGGAGATCCGGAAAGAATTCTTCAAGCACTTCGGTTAGACCGTTCCCCGGGATTTAATCACATGAGCACATACGATTATGACTTGATCGTCATCGGCGCCGGCTCGGGCGGCATCAGCGCCGCCAATCTCGGTTTCAATCTGGGCAAGAAGACGACCATTGTCGAAAAGAAGAAGATCGGCGGGGATTGCACATGGTTCGGGTGCGTTCCGAGCAAGGCCCTGATCAAGGTTGGACATCTGGCCCATGAAATAAAGAACATGAAAAAGTACGGTTTGTCGTCATCGGCGCCATTCGACCTCAAAATGGACGGTGTAATGGCCCACGTGCGCGCGGTGAGGGCCGGTGTCTACGAGACCGAGAAACCAGAGGTCTTCATCGAGCGGGGGATCGATGTTCATAGCGGCGCTCCCGAGTTTGTCGACGCCCACCGGATCAGGATGGGGGACAGGGAGCTTTCTTCGGGCAGGTTTGTCATTGCCACCGGTTCAAGCCCCTTCGTTCCTCCGATCGGAGGTCTCGCCGATGTGCCGTACCTCACGAATGAGACGTTATTCGATCTCGATGCGTTGCCCGAATCGATGGTCATTCTCGGCGGCGGGCCGATTGGAATCGAGATGGCGTCGGTTCTCAATCGCCTCGGCGTCGCTGTTACCGTTCTCCAGCGCGGCCCCCGCATACTGCCGCGGGATGACGAGGAGCTCGTAGCTGTTTTGTCCGATAGTCTGCGTGAAGAGGGTGTGACTATCATGACCGGCAAGGAGGCGATCGGGGTCACCGGCGACGATAGCTCCGTCACGGTGACGGTGAGGGACAATAAGGGCCTGGACAAGAGGGACGTTCGCGCGGAAAAGCTCCTCGTATCAGTTGGGCGAACGCTCAATGTCGACGGCCTCGCCCTCGAGCGCGCGGGCGTCGAGTTTACGAAGAAGGGTATTAAGACGAACGATGCGCTCCAGACGACTGCAGGGAATATCTACGCGATCGGTGACGTGATCGGTTCGTACAAATTCAGTCATATCGCCGAGTACCATGCGGAGATCGCCGTGCCGAACGCGCTGCTTCCCCTGCCCGTAAAACGGAAGGTAGATTATACGAATATCGTCTGGGCGACATTCACCGAGCCGGAGCTCGCGCACGGGGGATTAACCGAGGTGGAGGCGAGGGAAAAGTGCGGCGATCGAATCACGGTCTACCGTCACTCGTACGGGGATGTCGACCGGGCGAGAACGGATCTCACGGGCGTCGGTATGAGCAAGTTTATCTGTGACAAGAAAGGAAAGCTCCTCGGTATTCATATCGTTGGCGAACGAGCGGCCGAGCTACTGCACGAGGCGCAACTCGCCAAATCGCTCGGCATTCCGTTTTACAAGATCCAGTCGATGGTTCATGTCTATCCGACGTACGGTGATCTCGTGAAGCGTCCGGCCGCAAAGGCATACGCTGATAAGCTTCAGAACAACTTCTTCATCAAGCTTGCCAGGAAATTTTCTCGAAAATGAGATATGGCTGCCCGGCGGCCGAACCGGTTAATGGCCGGAGCCTGCCCTTAAGCCCGACGGCATGTGATCGGAGCCTGCCTTTAAGCCCGCTGGCACATGATTCGATCAGGCGTCACCGCCGCCCGCAGTATCTCCGCCGGGGGATTTCTTTATCTTTCTGTAAATCAGGGGAACCAGCATGAGGAGCAGGAATGCACCGATCGCGACGAAAAACTGCACGGACATGACATTCTCCAGCGAGGCGCCGATGTTGGCGTTGATGAATGCGCCCGGCACCATGCCGATGAACGATCCGAGCGCGAAATCGCGCAGCTTGACCTTCGAGAGACCGCCGCCGAAGTTGACGGCGTCGTACTGAAAGAGCGGGATGAGCCTCACGAAGAGGATGAGCTTGAATCCGTGCTCGGCGGCCTTCTCATCGAACGTCTTGATGCGGCCCTTGTGAAACCACTTCATCGATTCGATGAATCCGCGCCCAAAGTACCGGGCGACGAGAAACGACAGGCACGATCCGAGCGTTGCCCCGATGAGTATCAACAGGGTGCCCCAGCCGAGACCGAAAGTGAGTCCTCCCGTCCAGGACATGACCCCGACCGGAATGATGAGAATCACGCCGCGCAGGGCGTAGAGCGCGACAAACAGTACCGGCGCGAGGACACCGAATCCGAGCAGGAACTTCTTCACGTATGCGGGCTTGAGCCTCTTGATATGTTCTGCGTCGAGAGGGGTAAAGCGGAAGACGGCGAGGATCACGAGCACGACCGCCGCGAGGATTATCAATCGCTTCAGGCTCGAAGAAAGTCTCGGATTTTTCTCTTTCTCCATCACACGCTCCCGATAGTAGTGGGATTTTTTACGTCGGTGCTCGGCATTGTACAACTTTACTCAATATTGCTCAATATGATCTCGAGCGTTTCCAGGCTCCGCGGTGCATGCACCTTTTTTTTGTCGTTCTGGAGCATGCGGTAGAGCCGCACGGCATCCGGGAAAGCGTCGACATCAAAGGTGCTGTGGAGCACATCGAACGATATGTTAGATTCACTTGCCTTGATCACTGTTTCCGAGAACACGTCACGTTCGCCCCAGGCGATGCCTTCGAAGAGGTCCCGGGAAGCGTTCCTGGCGCCGATCAGGTAGTACCCGCCGTCCTCTGACGGTCCGATGACGATCTCGTGCTCGGAAAGGCTATCGAACGCTTTTGAGATATCGCCGGGGGTGAGGTGCGGGCAGTCCGTTCCAATGATCGCCGCGCCGCTATAGCCTCTATCCAAGGTTTCCACGATCGCATTGTACATTCGTTCGCCGAGGTCTTCTCCTCTCTGGCATCGATATTCCCCGACCTCGCCGAGCCAGCGAACGATGTCGCCGCGAGCGTCCTCCGGCGTAAAGTACACAATCGTATCATACCGCTCACTCTCTGAATGTGCCTCGAGAACATCCTCCGCCATCGATCGGTAGAGTGACGCCGCCTCCTCGGGAGTGAGATCCGGAAGGAGTCGCGTCTTGACCACTCCGGGAACGGGCGCTTTGATGAAAATGAGCAGGGCGAATTCCTTCATCGAATCCTCCGTCTCTACATATCCTCAGCGGTCAGGTCGTTCAACGACCAGTCGTAATCGAGAAACTTGACCTTCGGCGTGTTGGCGGTGATGTACCCTCCCCATTCTTCGTCTATGTAGTCGACGATGAATTGCATGAATCCTCTGTTCTTCTTTTTGTATTCACGCAGCCATTCGGGCAGCTCGTTATACGAAAAATCTTCGCGGTACCATTTGAATATGGAAGAGACGTAGATCACATTCCTCTTCTTGTTGAATCGGATTTTCTCCCGGTCGTTGACGAGCCGTTTTGCATCGTCATCGAGCTGCTTTTCGAGCGTTTCGGCCCGGTACGCGTCGGCCGAGAGCACGGGGCACCCGATCGAAGCGCACACGATCGAGAAATGAATGCGCGGGTCGCCGAATTCCTTGCGCAGGATCTCGTGTTCGATTTCGTTCAGTGTTATCTCTTTCCCCATAACCTTGATAAAGGCGGTGTCCCAGAAGTTCTCGATCTGGCGGATGCTGCTCCTGGGAAAGCGAATTCTCGACGCGAGTCCGCCGTACTCTATCGGGTAGTTGATGACGATCCCGTGTATCGTTATCGCGTTGTACGCATTGATCCAGAAGGCCATCCTCGCTTCCCGCGTCCACTGTTCGAAGTCTTTCTCATCGACGCTCTCGAGCAGCTCGAGGTATTGCGCGAGCATCGAGCCGTCCTCCTTGACGGCCCGGTAGCCGACCGTACCGTTTCGCGTAAACTTCTTCAGGAAAGCGTCATAACCCGAATGGTCGATTTCGCCGGCTGGGATTCCAGCGGGGGATGCCGCGAGCAGCAGGAGCGCCGCGAGCACAGAGATGATGCATCTTTTCAACATACCCTCCTTGAAATCATGGCCGTTTCAATATTGATTCTGATAAAAACCAACCACATTTAAAACCAACCATATTTTATAAAATATGCCGGAAAACACCATGCTTTTAAGCATGGGGATGAATTTCTACCGCAGGAAATCGCCGGTGTGATTTCATTGCATTCAATAATACTTCTTCAACTTCTCCGGTGAGACACCGAGACTGAAGGCGATCTTTATTACATCGTTCTTGATGAACGCCCGGATAGGGCCTTCTTTGAGCAGTTTTCTATCCGATGAGGGGAGCACCTCGTCGAGGATAACGGTTTTCCCCATCTTTCTCAACCTTCTGTTGAACTCGACCTCTTCACAGATCGGAATCTCCGGGTACATCCCGAGCTTGAAAAAGACGTCCCTTCTGACAAAGATCCCCATGTCGCCGAAGAGGTTCCGCTTGAGCTTGTTCTTGGTGTGCGCGAGCGCCGTCAGGGGCTTGTAGTACCATTTCGAGCCGGTGAGACCCCAGCGGAATCCGCCGCCCAGCACGTTCCCGTCTTTCATTGTTATCAGTATCAGATCGAGGGATCGCCCGGACGGCCGGCAGTCGGCATGGAGAAACCAGAGTATGTCCCCCGTCGAGACGCTCGCCCCCATATTCATCTGCGCGGCCCTTCCCCGCTCGGCATAGACGACCTTCGCATGCTCCTTCACCTGCGCAACGGTTCCGTCTTCGCTGTGACCGTCGGAAACGATGATCTCCGCCTCGGGAAAGTGACGAACGAGGAGTCGAACGAGCTTTCCGATGAACTCCTCCTCGTTGTAGGTCGGAATAATAATCGAGACCGTGCTTCTGGGGTTCATGACAGACTTGGCAATCAGGGAAACCTTGGATTGCAGGAACCTTCGCCGGTTAATTACCTTGAAAATACTATACTGCTGAAATATGCTCAATTCAATTAGTTTGAATAATTTCGACGCACTTGAGAGTCCCGTGAAATATAAGAAGATCAGCGATTATGGTATTATTGGCAACTTCCACACGGTTGCCCTCATTGCGCTCGACGGGAGCATCGATTGGCTCTGCCTGCCGCATATTGATTCTCCGAGTGTTTTTGCGGCGATACTCGACGCCGAAAAGGGCGGCTGTTTCGCGGTTCGGCCTCTGGAGCCGTTTGATTCCACCGCCGCGTATCTTCCGGGAACAAACATACTGACGACGACCTTCCGCACGAGAACGGGCACGCTGCGGCTCACCGACTTCATGCCGGTTTCCGAGAACGTCGAGCGCGATTACGAGCGCGAGGTCCACGATGTCTATCGCAAGGTCGAGGTCGTTGACGGAGAGGTGGATGTGAGGGTCTCGTTTTCCCCACGGTTCGATTACGCGCGTGCCGCGACGACGCTCGAGCTCAGAGGTGAAGCGGTTATCGCGACGGGTGGCGGCGAAGGTGTGATCCTCGGTTCCTCACGGCCGGGCTTGCAGGTGCGGGATGCGACCGCGGAGGCGACGTGGCGTCTCGCACGGGGCGAGAGTCTGTGGCTCGAGCTGAGCTACGATCTCGATGGAGCGAGAGCGGTGGATCCCGAGCGTCTCGAAGCATTGCTTATGGAAACCGGCGGCTACTGGCGAAGCTGGCTTGCGAATATCGAGACCGGTGAGGAACAGGAGTACGGACCGTTCAACAAGATGATCGAGCGTTCTGCACTCGTTCTCAAGCTGCTCGAGTTCGGGCCGACCGGTGCGATTGCCGCCGCGGCGACGACGTCGCTGCCCGAGGTGATCGGCGGCGTGCGCAACTGGGATTACCGGTTCACATGGGTGCGCGATGCCTCGCTCACGATCGAGAGTCTCTTCGGTCTCGGACACCTGAGCGAGATGGAGGATTACCTGCGCTGGATGAAAGACAACATTATCGAGAGCGGCCGTGAGCTGCAGATCATGTACAGTCTGCATGGCGAGACGGAATTGACCGAATACGAGCTTCCGCATCTCGAGGGGTACAAGGGCTCGAGTCCCGTTCGCGTCGGAAACGGAGCGTACGACCAGAAGCAACTCGACATTTACGGAGAGCTCATGGATGCTGCCCTGCGGCTCTCCAATTACGTAGGGAAGGTGGATGAGGGGATGTGGGTATTTCTGCGGCACGTCTGCGATCGCGTGGTGACGGAGTGGAGGGAGAAGGATTCGGGTATCTGGGAAGTGCGCGGCGGACCCTATCACTTCGTCTACTCGAAGGTCATGTGCTGGGTCGCGCTCGACCGCGGGGTGACGATCGCAAAACGATACGGTTTCCCCGGGGACATAGAGAATTGGGAACGGATAAAGGCGGAGATTAAACAGGAAGTGCTGAAAAAGGGATGGAGCGAGAAAAAGAAGGCGTTCAAACAGCATTACGATTCCGACGCCCTCGATGCGAGTAACCTGATGATTCCCATCTTCCGTTTTATATCGTTCGACGATCCAATGATGGTCTCGACGGTGGAGGCGATTCGACGTGAGCTTGTGACCGAGGGCGGATTCGTTTACCGGTATCGCTCCGAAGATCACCTGCCCGGTCATGAGGGGGTTTTCCTCTTCTGTTCGTTCCTTTACATCGCCAATCTCATTCATCAGGGGAAGCTCGATGAGGCGCACACACTCCTACTCCGGATGGAAAAGACGGCCAACCATCTGGGTCTCTTTTCAGAGGAATACGATGTGACGTGGAACGAAGCGCTCGGCAATTTCCCCCAGGCCTTGACGCATATCGGGTACATCTACGCCGTGCGGCTGCTGTACAAAGCAAGGAGGGGGCACGAGCGCACGATCAAAGCCCGAAAGGTGCTCGAAAAACATGGCGTCTCGCGGCCGTTTCCGCGCAAGATCATTCTCAACGACGGCACTCCCCCCGAAGACGTTTCAACAGAGGACATTGCAAATGATCTCAAGCGCGTGATGAATGTGCTTCGCGGCGCTTTTTTCAGTATTTACGACGGCCGTGTCGCATACGAGGAGATGGCGGCGTCGCCCGGATACGAGGAGTTCAAGGAGCTGAGCTACAGCCTCAAGCGGTTCGATCTCGGGCGGCTCCGCACACAAGCCGAGAAACTCGCCTTCTGGATCGATCTCTACAACGTCCTCGTACTCGACGGCGTCGTAACGCTCGGTATCAGGGAGTCGGTGCAGGAAATCAGGGGCTTTTTCCGGCGCATCTGCTACCAGGTTGGCGACCTGCGATTCAGTCCCGACGACATCGAGCATGGCATCCTGCGTCGAAACCACCGCCTTCCCAATTCTCTCTTCCGGCCGTTCGGACGCAGAGATCCACGGTGCCGTCATATCATTGATCTACTTGAGCCGCGCATGCACTTCGCGCTCGTATGCGCCTCGAAGGCCTGCCCGCCCATAGACGTCTACACGGCGGAGGGGATAGACGAAGAGCTCGATATATCCGTGCGGACCGTTGTCAATGCGGGAGGCGTGGAGGTCGACCGCGAACGCGGTATCGTTCGTATTTCGCAGATATTCAAGTGGTATGCCGATGATTTCGGTTCGAGCAAGGCAGAACGGCTGCGATTCATCGCTCCATTCATCTATCGTGAGCAGGATCGAACCTATCTCAGCGATAACGCGGAGCGGGTGCGAGTAAGGTATCTACCGTATGATTGGCGTTTGAACCGCTGAGCGGCCGGTCAGAAACGTATCGAGAGGCAGCTCAATCCACCGTCCATCTTCTGAAACTCGGACATTTCCAATTCTATTGCGTCGTAGCCGAGGGATAGCACCGTATCGCGAATTTTCGGGAATCCCTTCGCAATGAGCAGGTGATCATTGACAAGGAGGCAGTTTGCCGCATATCGCTCTTGTTCATCCACGACGATCATCGTGAATTCCTCGAACTCCGCACGGCCCGCCATTTCGCCGGCAGCGACGAGATTGTTGTTGCCGATGTAGTTGACGTCTGATTTCAGGTGCAGCGATTCGGTGACCTCGATTATTTCAGATGTGTATCCGTGCTGCGATAGAATAGCTCGAAGCTGCTCTGCGCCTTCTTCATTCGTTCTCCTTGAGCGACCGATAAAGAAATGATCGCCGGCCTGCAGGATGTCTCCGCCGTCGAGGGTGCCGGGCTGTTCGATGGCGACTACCGGCCTGAATTGCGAGAGCACTTCCCGGATCACGATCTCCTCTCCGCGTCGATTCGCGTGTCCGGGGCGCGCTATGACGGCGACCTTCTCGGTGACAACGGCGGTATCTTCGACGAATGCGGAATCGGGAAACGCGGGATCGGCGTCGAGCACTATCAGCTCGAGGCCGCACGCCTCGAGCGAGCGGCAGTACGCTTCATGCTGCTCGAGGGCCTTTTCGAGATCGGGCGCGCCGAGGCCGCCGTCCGAGATCGCTTTCGCATAATTGCTCCCCGGCCTCCTCACGACAGCTTGTGCAAAAATAGGGTGTTTCACTCAATTGCAAAATTAGGGAGATTCATGTTAATTGTCTACATAGTTTTGAGGTATGGTAATATCGAAATAGGGGCAGATTTGAGGTGATGAATGAAGGCGCTGACGTTCAACGGAAAAGAGTATATCAAGTTCGAAGATGTCGAGGACCCGCAGATAGTATCGCCGGATGACGTGATTGTGAAAGTCGCCCTTGCGGGAATCTGCGGTTCGGACCTGCACGTTTACCATGAACGTGAGAAGGGCATGGACACCGGGGCGGTTATGGGGCACGAGTTCGTCGGTGAAGTCGTCGATACGGGCGACGAAGTGACGGCTTTCAAGAAGGGCGATCACGTTGTCGGCCCTTTTACGACGAACTGCGGAAAGTGTTTTTACTGCCGGATCGGTCTCACCGCGCGATGTGATAAGAGCCAGCTCTTCGGTTGGGTGAAGGAGGGAATCGGTCTGCAGGGGGCGCAGGCGGAATTTGTGCGTGTCCCGCTCGCCGATTCGACGCTCGTTGCTATCCCGAAAGGTGTCAGTGAGGAGGAGGCGCTGTTGCTCGGCGATGTCTTTTCGACCGCCTACTACTGTGCCGACATGGCGGAGATAAAACCCGAGGGCGTCTATGCGGTGCTCGGCTGCGGCCCCGTCGGTCTCTGCGCAATCATTGCGGCGAGAGATATCGGTGCAGAGAAGATATACGCAATAGATTCGATCGACTACCGACTCGAACTCGCGCGCGAGCTCGGGGCGTTTCCGGTGCATTTCGAGAAGGACGACCCTATGCAGGTGCTTCGGCCGGCAACGGAGGGCAGGGGAGTCGACGCCGTTCTCGAGGTGGTGGGAAACCGTGAGGCAGGCATGACATCGATGACCATCGTTCGTCCCGGGGGCATCATCTCGGTCGTCGGCGTGCACACAGAGGAACACTTCGCCTTTTCGCCCGTCGAAGCGTATGACAAGAACATTACCTACAAGACGGGGCGCTGTTCCGCGCGGCATTACATGGAACGCCTCATGCCGCTGGTGCAAGAGAAGAGGTACGACATAACGAGGATTATTTCACACAGGGCGCCGCTCGAAAAGGGTCCCGCCGGGTACAATATCTTCGATCAGAAGCAGGATGGCTGCACGAAGGTTGTTCTCACCATGTAGGATTTTCCGTCCATTCGTACGGCGGAACCGCTTTATTGATTTTATCCTGCAAACGCGCCCCGTCTCCAGGTCGGTATACTTTGTGCATTTAGCGCGCATCCTATCAAGCGGTCACTATTTTACCGTCGGCACCGGCAGTAACTTCTTTAATAACACATACTTGGACAACTCCAAATTCTTGCCACCTGCAGAAGGATACCCCATTTACTCCCGCAAGAATATTCCCGGCAAGCACATATAGTACATTTTGTTACCCTGCATATCTGTTGATGATAGTTATACTTGAAGGTTTTCGAATGTTATGGTATAATAGTCGGGCATTGCTGATAAATTCCATATTAGCGTAGTTAGAAATCGTAACAACTTGCGATTGATTCGCATCATGATTATGCAATTTCTCGGTTCTCTACAATCCGGATTCATCAGGTACAATCCAAGTGGCCGGCACACACGGCGAAAACAGGAAGGAAGGTAAGATACAATGGCGAAGTATGCTTCAGGATGCAAGTTGATGATCAAACTGCTGCTGCTCTTTGCTGTTTTTATGACAATCGTTTTTTATCTCGTGCCCGACAAGACGCTTTATGCGAGAAACCCGATACGAAGGACCTTCTTCAACGATGCTTACCCGGAGGCGATCGGCACCGCGATCGATAATCTCCCGAGCAACGCCGGCCACTGCGGCGTCTGCCATTTCGATTTCAATGGCGGTGGGCAGCGAAATCCCTACGGCCTCAGTGTCGAGGTCGGGCTCAACAATGGCTTGAGCAATCTCGAAGCCATCCTTGCGATAGATGGTGTCGATTCTGATAGTGACGGATTCGCAAATAACGTCGAGGCATCTGATACGGTGAACTTCGGCAACACATCGACTTTCCCCGGGCTCTTCGAAGGCAACAAGAACAGCGTTCTCAACATTCCGGTTTCCGAGATAGAGCCGTACCTCACGCCATCGGGGGGCAGCGATACGATACCGCCGGTGGTGACGCTCTACACGCCGAACGGCGGCGAGAACGTCAATTCCGGCAGTTACTATTCGGTGACTTTCAGCCTTTCCGACGCGAGCGGCATCTCGCATTTCAATGTCTACCTCTCCGATGACGGCGGCGCAACATACAAGGCGGTTGCGCTGAACGAGCCGGATGCCTCCGGTTTCTCATGGTTTATTCCCAACCGCCCGGGGAGCCTGAACAGGATCAAGGTCGTAGCGTTCGATAATGCCAACAATGACGGGGAAGATGTGAGCGATGCGGATTTCACGATAACCGGGACACCGGCGGGCTATGTGCCCTCGACGTTCAGGGATATGGACATGACGGGAACGCAGCCGCACGAGGGCGCCATTCTCGAAGACCCGGACGTCTCCTGCGGCTCGTGCCACGGAGGCTACGATACCGCTGTCGAGCCGTGGCACAACTGGCGGGGAAACATGATGGCTCAGGCGGCCCGTGATCCATTCTTCTTCGCCTGCATGGCCATTGCCGAACAGGATGCGCCGTCGGTAGGCGATCTCTGCATCAAGTGCCACACGCCCGGGGGCTGGCAGGAGGGACGCTCAGTCGATACGAGTGGTGATCTTATCAATGCCAAGGATCGCCACGGCGTACACTGCGACTTCTGTCACCGTGTGGTCGACTACGATTACAAGCCGGGCATAAATCCCGTGGAGGACGTAGCGGTACTGGCTGGTATCGCCGTGCTGCCGCTCCAGTATGGCAATGGCCAGTTCATAAACGATCCGGCGCCCCTGCGACGCGGTCCGCGGGCGGATGCGCAGGCCGCGCATGCCTTCGTCGAATCGCCGATTCACCGCTCGAGCGCAATATGCGGCACTTGCCACGATGTGAGCAATCCTGTTTTCAATAGAGTAGGCGCGGTGGATTATACGCCGAACAACTTCGATGAAGAGCATCCCGACATGGAAGTTCGCAACATGTGCCCGATCGAGCGCACGTACAGCGAGTGGACGCAGAGCGAATACGCTTCGACCGGCGTCTACGCTCCGCAGTTTGCGGGAAACAAAGCAGACGGCATCGTGTCGTCCTGCCAGGACTGTCACATGAGGGATGTTGCGGGTAAGGCCACGAACGAATCGGGCAGCCCGACGCGGAGCGACATGGGACTCCACGATCTCACGGGCGGAAACACCTTTGTCGTCGATATCATCCCGATGTTCTTCCCCGACGAAGTCGATGTTGAGCAGCTCCAGGATGCAAAGGATCGGGCGCGCCACATGCTCCAGCTCGCCGCCACGCTAGAAGTGACGCCGGAGGATTTCGGCATCATGGTGCGCGTAACGAACGAGACGGGACACAAGCTTCCCTCCGGCTACCCCGAGGGGCGCAGGGTCTGGTTGAACGTGAAAGCGTACGATGAGGGTGATCAGCTCATTTACGAATCGGGTGAATACGATTTCGGCACGGGTGAGCTCCACCACGATGCACAGATGAAGATATATGAGATACATCCCGCCCTCAGTCCCGGTCTCGCCGCCGCCATCGGTCTGCCGGCGGGGGAGTCGTTCCACTTCGTGCTCAACGACACGGTGCTTTTCGACAACCGGATTCCCTGCCGCGGCTTCACGAACGCGGGATTCGAGGAGGTTCAGTCCGCACCGGTTGATTACGCATATGCGGACGGGCAGTACTGGGACGACACGCAGTTCCAGCTTCCCGAGGCAACCGATTCGGTGCTCGTTACCCTCTATTACCAGTCGACGAGCAAGGAGTATATCGAGTTCCTGCGGGATGAGAACACGACGAACTCGGCGGGACAGGATCTCTACGATGCGTGGGTGGCCCAGGGCAAAAACGCGCCGGAGGTAATGGCGCAGAAAAAAGTGGGCGTGAACGTTATCGTGACAGGCGTCGAAGACGGATCGGTGCCGCTGATCTACAGCCTCGTGCAGAACTATCCCAACCCGTTCAACCCGACCACCAGGATCATCTATACGCTCGCCGATCGGGTGCATGTGCTGATAGCCGTGTACGATGTGCAGGGCCGCAGGGTGAGTACGCTCGTAAACGAAGTGCAGGATGCGAGTCGGCACATCGTGACGTGGGACGGACGGGATGACAAGGGAGGCGAGGTCGCTTCCGGTATTTACTTCATCAGGTACCGGGCGGGCGGTCATCAGTTTACGAGGAAAGCCGTTCTGCTGAAGTAGGAGACGCCTCGTAATTCTGTTGAAGCAGGAGACACTTCGTTGTTCTGTTGAAGCAGGAATCGCGTTACGATCCGCGTAGAATCCGTTCACCGAGGTCAGAGACCCCGTCGGGACGGCCCAGGGAAACCACAGGCTCTCGCTTTCGCAGTCCCATATGCCCACTGGAACTATCTAAAGAG